>NZ_JAGFNO010000040.1:0-65595 GCF_017592595.1 Streptomyces sp. NEAU-YJ-81
TCCAAGCTCCAACGGCTGCACGCCGACAAGGCTTACGATCTTCCTGACCTGCGACAATGGCTGCACAGCCGACACATCGGCGTCCGCATCGCCCGCAAAGGAATCGACTCAAGCGAGCGACTGGGCCGCCGAAGGTGGGTGATCGAGCGCACGATCTCCTGGCTCACCGGCTACCGTCGGCTGTCACCCCGTTACGAGCGTCACCCACGCAACTACCTTGCCTTCCTCGGCCTCGCCGCCGCCCTCTGCTGCTACAAACGCCTCCTCAAACTGACCATGTAGGACACGGTGTAAGTCTGGCGAGTTGCGAGGAGAGTTGGCCGTAGGCTTGGCCCACGCACTACGTGTCTCCTCGCTCATTCGCAAAGGGCAGCAGTAGCTCACCAGTCCTGAGTCCGTGCCTCCCACCTTCGGCGCCGACCTCTGCCATGGCTGCCTGGCAAAGGTGGCGGAGCCAGCGGCGTCTGCCGCCGAGATGCCCAGTGGGTCCTCGAGCGCGCCAAGCTCGCGGACGGTGTGTGCCAACTGGGGCGCGGTCACCGACGAGGGCCTTACTCTCGCATGAAGAGACGCTATTCGCTCGGCCGGCTCCTGACCAGGCGACAGGTGTCACGGCGAACCAGGCTTAGGCAGTTTCGTTTTGATCATCGGGCGGACCGGATGAAGAGCGTCTGCGGCGATCCGGAATCGGTGCATGGCGTCGTGATCTCCGGCCAGGCACAGGCGGACAACGACCTGCCGAAGCCGTCCATACAGTCGTTCCACCCCAAGCCCGCGGGTGCGCGTCTGTACGCCGACTCCCTTGAGAAGACACTCAAGGACGAGTAACACCTCATCGTGTGGAAACCGTGGGGTCCTGCGTACGGTACGCAGGACCCCACAGCCTCTGGAAAGTGTGGAATGAAACATGTCCCGAGCGGTACAGCCCCTCAAGGGAGCGGCAGTCACAGCTGTGGCGGTACTCGTATGCCACCTCATCCTCAGCGCCGGTTAGGCCACCGCACGGGCCCAGAAACGCGCAAACTCCGACGACTCATGGATAAGCGATGAAATCCACCTGGTCACATTCGTGGGGATCTTACTCGTCATGCCGCTGCTGCCGTGGGCAGGCATGCGCATACTCGGCGAAAGGGACAACTACCTGCTGATCATAGTCGGCAGTCTGCTCTGGTTGGTCGGAGCCGGATTCAACCTCAGCCACCTGAAGTACACGCCAGGCGGCCACCTACCGGTGCCGCTGCTCGCGGGCATGGTGGCCGTCGGGGCCCTTTTGGCTCCCGCTTCGCGGCTCTTCCGTTGACCACAGGAAGGTCGTATGACCGTCATGGGTGTACCCCGGGCAGGCGCATCAGCGCCGTGGGCATGAGCAGCCGGCCGAGCTTCCGCTACACGTACGGCTTCGATATCGAGCACATCGACATCCTCCGCAGTCCTGATCCCAACGCCGTCATCGGCACCCGGCTCTTCATCGCCACGGCCAGGCCCAGATGATGGCGACACAGGGAGGGGAGGACAGACAGCGACGGGACCCGACGCCGTTCACGCCAGCGCTGCGTCGGGCCGCGCTCAGCGCGCCCTGTATGCCGACTGCGCCAGCAGGTGTCTGAGCTTGGCGACGGCCTGGGGAGAAAGGGTCCCGTACGCGTCCCTCTCCTGTCAGCGACGTGTGGCAGTTTCCCGGACGGTGTGTGTCGACGTTGGTTCTGCTTGAGTCAGGGAGAGCTGTTCACGTAGCGGACCAGCCACGTGAGCATGGCGTCGAGGTCCTCGGCGGCCGCGAGGACTTTGCTGACAGCTTCAGGAGTGTGGAGCCAGTCGTCGCAGCCGAGGGGTTGGGCAGCGATCAGTGAGCGGTGGCGCAGCAGGTCCGTGCGGGAGTGATCGGACGGATAGCCCCGTGGGGGGCGCTTCATCACGTCCCCGGAGATGTCGTAGCCCTTTGCCCTCAAGTCATTGATGATGGCCGAGAGTTCGTGGCCGCTTCCCTCGGCGGCGACGGCCTTGCAGAACATGGTGACCTGGCCAGGGGCGGGATACCACCAAGCGCCTTGGATCCGCAGGCCGTCCAGGTCGAACCGCAGACTGATCTCGATCTTGTGGCCGAGCCGGATCACCGCGCCTTGATGTTGCCACCACCAGGAGTTGGTGCGGTAGTGCCAGACAGAGAAGTCCTCGTACCGGGGATCTACGTCTGCCACATCATTGAGCAGCGCGATCATCGGCTGCCGGACGAGACGTTCGCGATCCGCGCGGTACTGCTCGCGCACCGCGTGTGATGGCTCGCCCTGCAGGTGCAGCAACACGTCGATGGCTCGTTCCGGCCAGCCGGTGAACCGTCCGCTCATGCGGGCACCATAACCCACCAACCCACCCACGATCCGTACAAGGACGTGGCGGCGGGCCAGGAGGAGCAGCTCCACACGTGTGAGGGGTGTTGCGGCGGATCAGCGGCAGGGCAGTGCGGGAGAAGGCGCCCACCAAGCTCTACGCGTGCCACTCCCTCACAAGTCCCCATCGAGGCCGGGGGCTTCTCGAGCCCTGCGCGGTCGGCCTGCAACTCTCAGGAAGGAGAGGCCGTGCTGGGCTCAGCCGTACCAGCGGCCGCGGCCGGGTTGGCAGCCGAGTACAAGACGGACCTCTGCTGCTTGGTGCGGTGAGCTTCGCCCTTGGCGACGAGTGACTCGAGAGTGCTGCGCACGACCGTGGCCTTGATCTCGCGGTCCGGAAGGGCCTGGGTGAGGGCGGAGGTGATCTCGGCTGCGGAGCGCGGTTCACGGTGCTGGGTGAGGTCACCGTGGATGAGGTCCCGGAGGGTGGGCGCACCCGCTGCTCGCACCCGCTTGGTGCGGTTCCCGCCCGACTCCGTCCCCTTCCGCCTGCCGTTGGCTGTGTCGGTCTTCTTCGTCGGCTTACGTGTCGCCGGCCGGTCCGCGGACTTCCGTGCAGCGGATGCACCATTCTCGGAGCCGCTGACGCCGGTGTTCTCCGGAACGTCACCGGAGGCTTCGTCGCCAAGGCTCTGTCGCATGCCGAGCAGCAGCGTTCGGTTGTTTTCCAGCACCAACAGCTGCTGCTGTAGTGCCGTGATCTCGGAGGTGAGACGTTCGTGGTCGGCGGAGTTGCGTTCGAGATCGGTATTGATCTGTGCCGCGTATTGGGACTTCAGATTGGTGTTGTCGGCAGAGGTGTCCACCACAAGCTCCCTCGTCTGGGGCGTTTTCATGTTGGTGGTGGATGGTACCTCTGCGCGACGGCTACGCGGCTACGAGTTTGAGCGGGCAGGTGTGTAGGTGATCCGGGTGTCGCGGCAGCCAGCTACGAGATCGGAGAGCGCGGTTACTTCGCCCGGGTCCGCTGAGAGTCCCCAGCGGGACTTCGCCACGGTCCATTCCTCGATGTACCGGCAGAGTGCTCCCGGATCGGAGGGAAGCCACTGGTTGGGATCCTGATCGGACTTGGAACGGTTCTCCCGAGCGCTCACCGTGGCCAGAGACCTGGTGTCGCCCACATCGTTGGCGTAGTCCTGGCGTTCCTGGGCCGACCAGGTGGAGGTGCCGCTGTCCCAGGCTTCGGCGAGCGGCACCATGTGGTCGATGTCCAGGCCGAGGGTGCCTTCGCCACGGGCAGTGCGTCAATGGCTTCCCGCAGCGTGGTGGTGACCGTCCCATTGGGTGCTGCTGGGCGCCACGGGACCGGGCAGGGTCACGACCGTGGCAGCGAGCGTGAGAACGGTGGATCTGATGTGCAGCCGCATGGGCGTCGCCCCTCCTGTTTGAACCATCCGGGGCAGCAACTACCGGGACCGGGCAGAGCGATACGTGACAGACACATCAAGGACCGCTCGAGAACACGAGAAAGAGGCCCTTGAGGGAAATCGGCAGGCCCTGCAGCGACGGCAACTGTTCCACTGACCAACGTGATCCACAGCAGCCCGGCGGCTGCTGTGGGTGCAGGCGGCCCGGATCAGTGGCAGCGGCGCCCCGGCGGCCCCGGCGCCGCTGCCACTGGACCGCGATTCGGTGACCGACCTGACCGTGCGAGTCCGGGACGGGGCACTCCGGTGGACCGCGCCCGACGACGGCCAGTGGGCGGTGATCTCGTACTGGGAGCGCGGCTCCGGGCAGCGGCCCGAGGGTCCCGCCCACACCTCCCCGCTCGCCTACGTCGTCGACCACTTCAGCGCCGCCGACACCCGCGCGGTCATCGATTTCTGGGAGCGCCGCATCCTCACCCGCCGGGTTCGCGAGCTGCTGCGGCGGGCCCGGGGCGCGCTCTTCGAGGACTCCCTGGAGATCGAGACGGATGCCACGCTGCGGACCCCCGGCCCGGCGGAGGAGTTCGAGCGGCGCATAGACCGCCCCATCTGGCCGCGGTGGTCGAGAAGGACGAGAAGTACGTCTTCATGTCGGCGCCGCCACCGACAAGGCGGTGCGCCGCGACCACATGCAGGTGACCACCGACCTCTATCTGGAACACCACCTGCTGCCGCTGCGCGACTGGGCCCACTCGCTGGGCCTCGCCCTGCGCGCTCAGCCGTACGGCCTGGAGACGGACGCGATCCACAGCGTCTCGCTCCTGGACATCCCCGAAGGCGAGTCCCTCGGTTTCAAGAACCTCGACGATTTCCGCTGTCTGGCCGACGGCCGGGACATGGGCGACGGGCGGGTACTGTTCCAACGAGGCGGGCGCCACGGTGGGCGGCGCGTACACCACCACCTGGGACGCCACGCTGCGCAAACTGGTCACCCAGTACTGCGCGGGCGTCAACCAGGCCGTGATACACGGCTTCGGCTACGCGACGGCGCCCGGCGCCACCTGGTCCGGCTTCGCGGCCTTCTCCCCGTACCACGGCGGCCCCGGCTACGGGGAGGCATGGCGGCCGCGCGCCCCCGCCTGGCGTCATGTGCCCGACGTGGCCGGGTACCTCGGCCGGATCCAGGGCGTGCTGCAGACCGGTACCCACGCGTCGACGTGGCCGTGCTGCGCCAGAAGGGCTACGCGGGCTCCGGGCTCGGCGCGCCCTGGTTCACGTCCGACGGGGTGCCGCTGGGCTGGACGCACACCTTCCTCAGCCCCCGCTCGCTCGGCCTGCCCGGCGCCGTGGTGCGGGGGCCGGCGGCTGGCGCCGGACGTCCCGCCTTCAAGGTCCTGGTGTTGGAGGGCGACGTCATGATCGGACGCGAGCGCACCCTGGAGCTCGAGACTGCCCGCAGGCTGGTTGAACTGGCCGAGGACGGCCTGCCGATGATCGTGGTGGGGGACTGGTCGGAGGGCATGTGCCTGGACTGCCGGGGGAGGGCGACGGCGCACCGTTGCGCGCCCTGATCGCCCAGCTGCTCGCCGTCCCCGGAGTGCTGGGCGTCGCCGACCGGCCCGACATCCCCGCGGCCCTGGGCGACCTGGGCATCCGGCCCGATGTGGCCTACGCGGCGCGCTCGCCGCTGCTGCACGCCCACCGGGCGGCGCGGGACGTGGCCTACCACTTCTTCGCCAACGGCTCGGCGACCGAGGCGGTGGACCACGAGGTCGCCATCGCCTCGCCCTGGGCGAAGGCCACCCCGTACGCGCTCGACGCCTGGACCGGTGAGGTCGGGCCGGTCGCCGTCCACCGCTGCGACGGGGGCCGGGTCACGCTGCGGATGACCCTGGTGCCCGAGGCCACCGCGCTCGTCGCGCTCGCCCACGGCGTCGGGCCCGTCCACGCGATCAGCACCCATGCCGAGGCGGCGTGCTTCACGGACGGTGTCCTGGAGGTGGTGGACATCCGCCCCGGCGCTCGCGAGACCATGCTGAGCGACGGCCGGAAGGTCCTCGCGCGGATCGGTGAGCTGCCCGCGCCGCTGGTCCTGGGCTGGTGGTCACTGCGAGTGGCGGACTGGCGGCCGGGCAGCTCGCCCGACCGCCATGTCACAGTGGACCACCGGCTGGACCTGGGCGCCCTCGCGGCGTGGCCGGACATCCCCGGCCTGGAGGACGTCTCCGGCGTCGGGCGCTACCGCACCACCGTGCGGCTGGGGCGTGGCTGGACCGGAACCACCGGTGCCCGGCTCGAACTGGGAGAGGTCTTCGACACCTGCCGGGTCACCGTCCACGGCACCGCGCTGCCGGGTCACCGTCCACGGCACCGCGCTGGGCCCCGTGGACCAGGTGACGGGCGTGGTGGACCTCCAGAGCCTGCTGCGGCACGGCGAGAACATCATCGAAGTCGAGGTGGCCACCACGCTGCTGAACCGGTTGCGCACCGTCCGCCCCGCGGAGTTCGGCGCCGCCAAGCGGCAGCGGTACGGCCTGATCGGGCCGGTCCGACTGGTGCCCTACGGACGGGCCGTGGTGTCCGACGGCTGAGCGACCGCGGCCCGGGGCGGCTGAAGCGCGCTCCAGAAAGGCATGGTGAGGCGGGCTCGCGTTGCCATGGGCGTTATTGGCGCGGGTTCTGTCGTCGCTGCCGGCGGACCGGGCCGCATAGCGCGTGGTGTTCATAGCCGGTTGGTCACGGGGTGTGGGAACCATGTGTGTTCCATGGGCCCCTTCACATATGTCCCGGCGAGACATGAGTCTCACTGAATCATATGTCCCATGGGGACGTGTGCGGGTTATGGTGAAGCCATGACGGCGACGACGCTTCACCACGGCGGCATGGCCCCGACGGAGGACCGCAGGCAGCGAAAGGCCCGACGGACCCGGGAGGCGATGGCGGCCGCGGCGCTCGACTTGATCCTGGAGCGTGGTCTCACGGCGGTCACCGTCGAGGAGATCGCCGAGCGTGCCGACGTCACCCGCCGCACTTTCAGCCGCCACTTCAACGGCAAGGAGGACGCGGCCCTGGACGCCACCCGCGCCGACGGCGTCCGTATCAACGCCGCCCTGCGCGCCCGTCCGGCCGACGAGCCGCCATTGCTCGCCTACCGCAATGCGGTCGGGGAGTGGCTCACCGCCCGTGAGGCGTTGGGCCCGGCTGCCGCCGAGCGGTGGCGCGCGCTGCTCCGGCTCGTGGACACCGAGCCGGCGCTGTTCGCCGCGTACGAGCGGATCCGGGTCGACGCACAGGGCGAGTCCGTGGCGATCATCGCCGACCGGCTCGGCACGGACCCCGCACGGGACCTGCTCCCGGCCGTCGTCGTGGGGGCCGCTGCGGGGATGCTCACCGCGGCCCTGTGCGGCTGGGCGCGCGAGGAGCACCGGGACGCCGGGGGCCTCACCGGATGGGTGGACCGGGCCTACGACGCGCTCACCGATCAGATCGGCTCTGGCCGGGGCTGATCGTGTCCGGCAACGGCCGTGTCCGCCGTCTGGGCTCCTTGCGGGGCAGCCGTGCCGAGTTCATCGAGGTGCTCGGCCTGGCCAGGGCGGATGTCCTCTCCGCCCACACCGAGCCCTTCCCCTCGACGAGGCACCGCTCGCCCCACGAGCGGCTGCCCGCCGGATAGATCGACGGCCGCGCCGTGATCGTGCCCAACGGCTGATCCTCCCCGGCTTCATCCCGAAGAAAGTGAGTACCGTGAGCACCACAGAACCCGCCGAGTACGCCACCGAGTTCGCCGGCAAGACCGCACTCGTCACCGGCTCCGCCTCGGGCATCGGCCTCGCCATCGCCCACCGGCTGGGCTACGGCGGCGCCCGCCTCGTCATCGCCGACTACAACCTGGAAGGCGCCGAGAAGGCCGTCGAGCGGATGGAGGCGGAAGGCCTCACGGCCGCCGCGGTGCGCGTGGACGTAGCCGACCACACCTCGGTCGAGGCCGCCGTGCGGTTTGCTGTCGACACTTTCGGCGCCCTGCACCTGGCGGTGAACAACGCGGGCATAGGCGCCGACGGCATGCCCGTCGGCGAGCACGACATCGAAGTCTGGAACCGGGTCGTCCGCACCGATCTGGACGGCGTCTTCTACTCGATGCGTTACGAGATCCCCGCCATGCTGGCCGCCGGGGCCGGCGCCATCGTCAACGTCGCGTCCATCCTCGGCTCGGTCGGCTGGGCGGGCTCCTCCGCCTACGTCGCCGCCAAGCACGGTGTCGTCGGACTGACCAAGTCCGCCGCGCTGGAGTACGCCGACAAGGGCGTCCGCGTCAACGCGGTCGGCCCCGGCTTCATCGAGACACCGGCGCTGAAGGCCATGGACCAGGACGCCTACGCCGGCCTCACCGCGCTGCACGCGACCGGCCGGCTGGGCCGCCCCGAGGAAGTCGCCGACCTGGTCGCCTTTCTCCTCTCCGATCGCGCGTCCTTCATCCACGGCAGCTACCACCTGGTCGACGGCGCCTACACCGCCCGCTGAGCCGGAGTGGAGAGGCCACCCGCCCGCCGTGGTCTCCGCGGCAGGCGTGGTGGCGGACCGGCGGCAGCGGCTCGGCCGGGGGACCGCTTCCACTATGTCGGCGTGGGGGTCATCGTCGGCGCGTTCGTCCTGGTGCGCGCGGTACTTCTTTGGCGTTCGGCGGCTGGTCGAGTGGCCACGCCGAGCAGGTCCGAATCCTGCTGAGCGCGACACGCTCCGCCGGGGCCCTGCAAAGTGAGACCTTGCTTGGCATTGTCGCGGCAGCGGCAGGGGTCGTTGGCGCAGCTATCGGCGCTGGTGGAGTGGTAGCAGCTGCTTCACCATGCGGTGTGTCCGGTCGCGCTCGTCGCTCACGACTGATTCCGCGGCCCTATGGCTGGCGCCCTCGGGGCACTGCCACATCCAGCTACTGCGGGGGATGCTCCTACGCGGCGGGCTGCGCGCCCACATCCGGCCGAAGGGGGGTGTGCGGTTTCCTACCCCCCGCGGGTATATTGGCGGTCCCCTGGCAGGGAGCGTGGGTGGAAGCGATGACCGTGCGGAAAGTCCGGTTGACCCGCACCCATAGTGGTGCCGTCCGCTGGGCTCGTGCTGTCGCCATCGCCCTGTTCTTGGTGATCGCCGTTCTGGTGCACCATCAGGCGATCTCGGTGATGACCTCTACTTCGCCGGATGCTTCGCGCGCGATGGCCGCCATGGCTATGCCCATGGACTCCGCCGAGCACGGGGCCCACAAGGGCGCCGCACCAGCCGCCCCCGACGCTCCGGCGGGCTCTGTGGCCACGCGGCCGGTACTCCAGGCCGATCCGGTCATGTACGGGTACGGGAAGATGGCGTGCGGCGGTGCGGGCGTCGAACACTGTTCCGCCTTCAGTGTCGACACGCTGAAGCTCACGGCGCCGCCTGCGATGTCGTACGCCGAACGCGACGCCGCCCCGGACGCAGTCGTCTCCGAGCGCGGTTCCTCCGGCACGGCGGAGCGGGCACCGCCCGACCTGCTTTCCGTCCTTTCTCGTTTGCGCATTTAGGCCGCGCCCCATGGCATCCATGCCCCGGCGACGGGGCGAGGAGCCATGTCCGCATGTGACCTGAATGGCATATCGAGACAAGGACACCACTACTGTGAACAGCATCAATCGCCGATCCATTCTGCTGGCCGGACTGGGAGCGGCCGGCGCTGGTGCGCTCGCCGCCTGCAACAACGCCTCCGGCTCCGGCGGCACCCCCGGTCTGGTCAGTCCCTCCGGCTCCGCGGTCGCTCGCGTGGAGAAGAAGCGCCCGTCCGTCGGCAAGGTGATGAAGCGAAGCCTGACTGCCACACCCGTCAGGCTCGACCTGGGCGGCGGCGTCATGGCGAGGACCTGGGCCTTCGACGGGCAGGCCCCGGGTAAGGAGATCCGACTCACGGCCGGGGACATTTTGGCCGCCGAGCTGAACAACCAGCTGCCGGGCAGGACCACCACATCCATTCACTGGCACGGCCTTGCCCTGCGCAACGACATGGACGGCGTCCCTCCGGCCACCCAACAAGCGGTCCGCGCCGGATCGACCTTCACCTACCGCTTCATCGCCGACGCACCGGGCACGTACTTCTTCCACCCCCACGTCGGCGTCCAGCTCGACCGCGGCCTGCACGCCCCGCTGATCGTCGAGGACCCAAAGGAACCGTTGTCCTACGACGATGAGTGGGTCGTTGTCCTCGACGACTGGCTCGATGGCGTCACCGGCACCCCGGACGAGGCATTCGCGGAGCTCAAGCAGGGCATGGGCGGGATGGACCACGGCGGTATGAGCGGTATGGGCGGCAGCAGCCCCAGCTCTGAAAGCTCGGGTGGCCACGATATGGGCGGCATGGACACGAGTCCGTCGCCATCCCCTTCGGACTCCGCTGACGGCATGTCGATGAAGTTCATGCTCATGGGTGCCGACAGCAGGCTCCTCGGTGGCGATGCGGGGGATGTGAAGTACCCGTACCACCTGGTCAACGGCAGGGTCCCGCAGGACCCGGACGTCTACACCGGCAAGCCGGGCAAGCGAGTGCGGCTGCGGATCATCAACGCGGGCTCGGACACCGCGTACCGGGTGGCGCTGGGCGGCCACAAGCCGACCATCACCCACACCGACGGGTACCCCGTCGAGCACCGTCAGACTGACGCGCTGCTGATCGGCATGGGAGAGCGCTACGACGTCCTGGTCACCCTCAAGGACGGTGTCTTCCCCCTGGTCGCGCTGGCCGAGGGCAAGAAGGCGAGCGCCATGGCGCTGATCCGTACCGGTTCGGGCAGCAAGCCGTCCCCGACCGTCCGCCCCAAGGAGCTGGACGGCCTGATCACGAGCGCGGCTCAGCTGCGCGTCGCAGACGATGTGCGGCTGTCGTCGAAGAAGGCGGACCGGGTCCACCGCATCGAGCTGACCGGTGGGATGGGCAAGTACAACTGGGCCATCAACGGTGCGAGGTTCGACATGGACAACCCTGACGCGAGTCCGCTGCGTGTCGAAGAGGGTCAGCGGGTGCGGCTGGACTTCGTCAACACCACCGACATGTGGCACCCCGTGCACCTCCACGGCCACACGTACCAGATCGGCAGTACGGGTCCGCGCAAGGACACCACCATCGTGCTGCCCAAGAAGAAGGTGTCCGTCGTGTTCGACGCGGATAACCCCGGACAATGGCTGTTGCACTGCCACAACGCCTACCACGGCGAGGCGGGGATGATGGCACTGGTGGCCTACCAGTCCTGATCGCAGACGTCTGCCCACCCAGGGACGGGCCCGCGAAGGGGCGGACTCGTCCCCGAGCCGACGCCGTGGCAGGCGACTGGCCCCCGGCAGTTCGGCGTCAGTTCGTCTGGAGCATCTTCTGGGCGATTTCAGCGGTCTGGGTAATGACGATGCGGTTGGCGAGTGCCATGGCGGCGCCGTGGGAACCGTGCTTCTTCTCGGTTTTAGCCGTCTGGTTCGGGGTCCTCGCGAAGGAAGTCGGTGAGGCGGGACAGAGTTTCGGTGGCGTTGTGGATGCTGTCCGGGGTGAGTGCGGGCACAGGGTTCCTCATCAGGGGGGCGCCGTCGGCGTGGACGCTGCGGCGGGCCTTGCGGGAGGCGGCACGTACGGCCTTCAGACCTGTTCCGTGAGCGGCACAGACCGCGCGAGTCGGTTCCGCAGCATCTGGGGGATACGGCGGGGGACCGCCGCGTCCGGCCAGGCCGAGGGCGGGTCTCGAACCAGATGGTGCAGTGCAGCTCGTTGCAGCGGGTGGGGACGGGCGGGGTGTGTCACCGAGCGGGGCCCCGCCCACTGCTCTCCGGTAGGTTGCGGCGGGAAACTCAACTGCCTTTGAAGGACATCCGACATGAGCACGTCGAAGCTGGTCGAGGTCCCACAACCCCTGGCCGCGTCGTACGCCAGAAGCTTCGGCGAGGAAGGGATGGCCTGGAACTCCGCACTGCCGGCTCTCGCTGCTGAACTGCTGGACCGCTGGGAGCTGAAACGGGACGGCGCGGCCGGAGCAGGAGAAGCCTCGCTGGTGCTGCCGGTGCTGCGTAAGGACGGCACGCGCGCGGTCCTCAAACTTCAGATGCCCAGGGAGGAGACCATCGCCGCGCTCACCGGGCTGCGCACCTGGGACGGCGAGGGGATGGTGCGGCTGCTCGACCACGATCCCGAGAGCAGCACCATGCTCCTGGAACGGCTGGACGGTGCCCGCACGCTGACCTCGATCGAGGACGACGACGTTGCGATGGGCATCCTTGCAGAGCTTCAGGCGCGGCTGGTCCGTCTCCCCGCGCCGCAGGGGCTGAGGAGCCTCGGCGACATCGCCACCGAGATGCTGGAGCAGGTTCCGCGCACGGTCATGGCTCTGGCTGACCCGGCCGACCAGCAACTCCTGCGGGGCTGGGCGTCGGCCGTGGCCGAACTGGTCGGCGAACCCGGCGACCGCATGCTGCATTGGGATCTGCACTACGACAACGTGCTCGCCGCGGAACGCGAGCCGTGGCTCGGCATCGATCCCGAGCCGCTGTCCGGGGATCCAGGATTCGACTTGTGGCCCGCCCTGGACAGCCGGTGGGAGGACGTCGTCGCGAAGGGCGACACTCTGCGCATAGTGCGGCGCCGCTTCGACCTGCTCACTGAGGTCCTCGGCCTGGACCGTGCACGTGCGACTGGCTGGACGCTGGGGCGGCTGCTGCAGAACGAGCTGTGGGACATCGAGGGCGGTGCGACCGCCCTCGCCCCGTCCTCCGTCGCCATTGCGGAGTCGCTGTCGAACCGGGGCGCACTGGCGAGTGCAACCCCGGATCCGGCCGCCACGGAGGCTCGTCCGGTGCCTCGCGGCTGACCGTGCGCGCCGGGAAACCGGCTTTTAACCGACCAGCAATTGCTGGGACACGGGTGCGGGCGAAGGTAATTGGCAACTGTTGACAGAACCTCCTGACCTAGGAGAACGCCAGTTAGGGAGCCCCATGAGACCTCGATACCGACGAATGGCGGCCGCTTGTACGGCCGTCGTCATGGCCGCGTTGTCAGCCTGCGGCGGATCCAAGACGGCGGGCGCACCGAACGCCGTCGTCGCCCCACCGAAGAACCTCGTCTCATCCGGCACCCTGACCTACGGCACCGCGGCGACCTTCCCGCCCTTCGAGTCCAAAGCGGTGGGCGGTGATCTCGAAGGCTTCGACATCGACATGGTCAAGGCCCTGTCGCAGTCCATGGGGCTGCGGCCGAAGCCGATGGACATGGACTTCGACGGCCTCATCCCGGCGCTGTCCGGTAAGCGGACCGACATCATCAATTCGGCCATGTACATCACGCCCGAGCGGGCCAAGAAGGTCGACTTCGTTCCGTACCTGGTCATCGGCGAGGCGCTGCTGACGCGGCCGGGCAACCCGAAGAAGATCACCCGGATTCCCGGGGATCTGTCCGGGAAGACCGTTGCCGTCACCCGCGGTGCCATCGGCGAGACTTATATGGAGCAGTACAACAGCGCGTTGAAGAAGCAGGGCCTCGGCGCGATGAAGATCATGACCCTGCCGAACAACCAGGACGCCATGCTGGCCGTCCGCTCCGGCAGGGCCGACGCCTTCGATACCTCCACCCCCGGTGCCGCGGCCATCCTCGGCAAGACCAAGGGCGCGTTCTCCCTGGCCGCCACCTTCAAGAACGAGACGAAGATCGGCATAGCGGTCCGCAAGGGCGATACGGCCACCGCCTCCGCCATCAAGAAGGCGCTGGCCAGATGGGTGAAGTCCGGCGACTACCGCTCGCTGCTGTCCACGTACCGGCTGCCGAAGGAGTCGGACTACTTCTCCGGGTCCGGAGGCTCGTCCTCCCCGGCCTCGCCGAGCGCTGCCGGGGGCTCGTAAATGACCTTCCTCGACAAGGCGTTGTCCAGCGACTTCTTCAACGCCTCGCTGCTGACCTTCGAGCTGACCGTGCTGTCGATGGCGCTCGGGGTCGCCGGGGGCGTACTCCTGGCCCTGGTCAAGGGCGGACCGCTGGCCCCGCTGCGCTGGCTCGCGGACGGCTACATCTGGCTCTTCCGCGGTACGCCCGTACTGCTCCAGCTGATCTTCATCTTCAATGTGCTGCCGCTGTGGGGGCTGAACTTCTCACCGTTCGTCTGTGCCGTGATCGCGCTGAGCCTCAACGAGGTCGCCTATATGGCGGAGATCGTGCGGGGTGGTCTGCTGGGTGTGGACCGAGGGCAGCGCACTGCGGCGCGCATGCTCGGCCTGTCCGAGACGAAGATTCTGCGCTGGGTGGTGCTGCCGCAGGCGGCCCGGCTGATTCTGCCGCCCACCGGCAACCAGTTCATCGGGATGCTCAAGACGTCCGCGCTGGCGTCCGTGGTCAGCGTCCAGGATCTGATGCTCACCGCTCAGCGCCAGGCGGCGGCCGATTTCGACTACGCCGGGTCGCTCGGCGCGGCGGCCCTCCACTACCTCGTACTCACCACGGTGTTCACGCTCGCCGTCCGGCAGATCGAGCGGCGCCTCGATGTCACCCGGCGCGCCGCCGGGCGGCGCGCGAAGGCGCCCGTCGCTCCTGTGACCACGGCGGCCGTCGACCCGGCGGCCCGGTGAGAACTGTGCTCTCACGAGCCGTTGGCGGAACCAGAAAGGCCGGTGCCATGAACGATGCCATGAACACAGCGAAAGTCCCGGTCAGGCCCGCGGGTCCCACGCCGGTCGCCGGCTCCACGGCGGGCGGCGCCACCGCGACCGGCCCCATGGAAACCGGCTCCACCAAGCGCCGTACGGTCCTCGTGGCGCAGGGCGTCGGCCGCAGCTACCACGGCAAGGCGGTGGTCAGCGAGGTCGATCTGGCCGTCCCGGCCGGTCAGACCGTCGCTGTGCTGGGCCCCTCCGGGGCGGGCAAGTCCACCATGCTGCGCTGCCTGGCCGGGCTGGAGCCGATCCAGACCGGCAGCGTGGGCTTCCAGGGTGAGCTGCTGTCGAAGGCCGGAGCCAAACCGCGCGCGGTCGGCGGCCGGATCGGCATGGTCTTCCAGCAGTTCAACCTCTTCCCCCATCTCACCGCAGCACAGAACGTGGCCCTGGCCCCCGTCAAGGCCCGCCACACCCCCAAGCGGCAGGCCCACACCGAGGCCCGGGCGCTGCTGGAGCGGGTAGGCCTGCCGGAGCACTGCGACCACTACCCCTACGAACTCTCCGGCGGTCAGCAGCAGCGAGTGGCAATCGCACGGGCCCTGGCGATGCGTCCGGAGCTGATGCTCTTCGACGAGCCCACCTCAGCGCTCGACCCGGAATTCACCCGTGAGGTGCTCAGTGTGATGCGCGATCTGGCCGACAGCGGCATGACCATCATCGTGGTCACCCACGAGATGGGCTTTGCCCGGCAGAGCGCCGACCGGGTGGTGTTCATGGCCGAGGGACGGATCGTCGAGGACGGCCCGGCCGATACCGTCTTCACCACACCCCGGCACGGCCGCACCCGCCAGTTCTTCGACCAGATCCTCGGCGAGTGACCCCGTGACGACAAACCCCCCTCAGCGTCGGATCCCCCGGGTGCCCGCCGCCGTGCCGTGGAACCTGCGAAAACAGGACTGGGCCTACCAGAAACTGCGCGAGCACATCCTGACCGGCCGGCTCGCACCGGGCGAGAAGCTCAGCCAGGAGCGGCTGGCCGGTGAACTCGGCATCAGCCGCGGCCCCCTGCGCGACGCCCTGTCGCGGCTGGCCACCGAGAACCTGGTGGTCGACCGGCCGCACCAGAAGTGGACCGTCGCCGAGGTCTCGCTCGCCGACGCCCGCGACATCTACAACGGGCGCGCCGCCCTGGAGAGCATGCTGGCGGCGGCCGCCGCCCAGGCCGCGTCCGGCGAGCGCGATGCCCGGAACGCCGAACTCGCCCTCCTGGTGGAACAGCAGCGGGTCGCGGCCTCCATGGGCGATATGGCCCAGGTGCGGGCCATGGACCGGCAGTTCCACGACACCATCTACGCCCTCGCGGCCATGCCCGCCTCCATGGCGGCACTCAACCAGCTGCGCGCCAAGAGCGACCGTTACATCGCCCTCTACCTGGCGGACTCCGACCGGGCGCACACCTCGGTGGACGAACACACCCACATTCTCGACGCCCTCCTGGACGGCGACCCCGAGCAGTCGGCCACGCTCACCCGCGCACATGTCCTGGGCGGGCTGAGCCTGTTGACCGGGTCCCTCGAGAGGCAGCCCGCGACACTGTCCGACCGGCCCTGACCCGGCCCCACCCCTTTCCGTACGAGTGTGAGGATCCCCCTACCGTGATGAACGAGCCCGAGGCCATCAAACGCCTGTCCATGCCGGAGATGACCGGCCAGCTCGGGATGTCCCTGCGCGACGCCGAACGCGAACTGGAGAACGCCCCCGGACCCGGCACGCCGCTCGACGCCACCTACGCCGACACCCACCGCTTCCCGCCTCCCACCTGGGCGCTGCCGGCCTTCATCGAGGCCGCCGGCGGCAGCGGCATGACGTACACCCCCTACCGGGGCGACCGGGCCGTACGCGAGGCCGTCGCCCGGAACGTCTCCACCGTCCTCGGCATACCCGCCACCGGACCCGCCGACGTCATCCTCACCCCCGGCACCCAAGGGGCCCTGTTCACCGCGCTCGCCGCCATCCTCTCGCCCGGCGACCTGGTGCTGCTGCCCGACCCCGACTATCTGTCCACCGAGCGGATGCTGCGCTACTTCGGCGCCCGGGTGCGGCGGATCCCGATGATCTGGCCGGACGAGAGCGCGGGCGGTCCGCGCACCCGGCCGACCCTGGATCTGGAGGCGCTGGAGGAGGCAGCGGCCGAGAAGCCCCGGCTGATGGTCTTCTCGCACCCCAACAACCCCACCGGGGCGATCTACGGGGCGGAGACGGTCGCCGCGATCGCCGACGCGGCCCGCCGCCACGACTTCGCCGTGATCGCGGACGAGCTGTACTGCAGGCTGGTCTACGACGGCGAGGAGTTCCACCACCTCGCCGCCCTCGACGGCATGGCCGAGCGGACGGTGACCCTGCTCGGCCCGTCCAAGACCGAATCGCTGTCCGGCTACCGGCTCGGCGTCGCGGTCGCCCCCACCGCCCTGGTGGACGCCATGGAGGACGTCCAGTCCTGCACCGCTCTGCGCGCGCCGTCCTACGCCCAGCACCTGCTCACGCACTGGATCGCCGAGGACGGCGCCTTCCTCGACGAACGGCTGGTGGAATACCAGGCGCTGCGCGACGCCACCGTCAAGAAGATCAACGCCTCCTCCGTGATGCGGGTCAACTCCGCCTATGGAACGGCCTATCTGTTCCCCGAGATCCTGACCGGCGCGAGTGACCAGGCGGTGGCCCTCGCCCTGAAGGAGCACGCCGGGGTGGTCGTCAACCCCGGCTATCAGTTCGGCCCGGCGGGCACCGGCCGCATGCGGTTGTGCTTCGCCCAGGACGAGGCCGCCTGGGACGCCGCCCTCGACCGCGTCATCGAGGTCGTAGGCTCCGTGGCCCCGGCATGAGCGGCGGCCCACCGGCGGTGACCGGCGCGTGGTACGGAGTCGTCGGTCTGCCGCTGCGCCAGAGGCTGCGTCACACCACCGCCGACACCGGCGAACTGACGGAGGTCTTTCTCCACGTCCGGCTCGCGGACGGCCACACCGGGTGGGCCGAGACCCGGGGCAACGGTGAGTACGCCACCCACCGTACCGCCGACCAGATCGTCGCCGCCCTGGCGGCCCTGCCCGAGGCGGCGGACCCCGCCTGGCGGGACCCCTCCGCGCTGGCCACCGCGCTGGCCGCCCCCTGCCCGCCTGCCGCCTCGCTCCTGGACATCGCCTGGCGTGACGCCCTGGCGCGCTCCCGAGGCCTGCCGCTCTGGGCCACGCTGTCGACCGGCGGCGGGATACCGGGCCCGCTGCCCACCCACGCCCCCATCGGCTTCGGCACTCCGCGACAGGCCGCCGAACTGGCCGCCGTCGCCGCCGAGGCGGGCTTTCGCCGGGTCAAGGTCAGGGTCGGCGGCGACCCTGACCTGGACCGCGAACGGATGGCCCGGATCCGCCTGGCCGTGGACCGGGCGGCCGGCGACGGTACAGTCGCCCTGGCCGCCGACGCCAACGGCGGCTGGGACCCGGACACCGCCACCGCCGCCACGGCGTGGCTCGCCGACCTCGGCGTGGCCTGGCTCGAACAGCCCACCCCACCGGGCGATTTGACGGCGATGGCCACCGTGCGGGCTTCGGCACGGCTGCCCATCTGGGCTGACGAGTCGGTGCGCGACGCGGACTCGGTGCACGCCGTAGCCGACCTCGGGGCCGCGGACGGTGTGCATCTGAAACTGGAGAAGGCCGGTACCGTCGCCCAACTTGCCGCGGCCCTCGCCGCCGCCCGCCGCCGCGGCCTGGAGGTGGGACTCGGCCAGATGGACTGCGGGCGCCTGGGCTGCGCCACGACCGCGCATCTGGCGGCGGGTCTGGGAGTCGAGGTCGCCGAACTCTGGGGCTGCGCCAACGTCGAACGCGACGTCACCGACGGCGTCGAACTGCACCACGGCACCGTCCGGCTTCCCGATTCCCCGGGCCTGGGGGTACGGGTCGCGCTGGACCCGGAGGCGCTGACCCCGGTGGGCACCGTGCGCCTCGCGTCCGTACCGGCGCCGCCGTGACCGCCGCCGCCCGGCCACCAGGCACCCGGACACCGGGCCAGGTCCACGCACCCTCCACCGCCACTGGCGATCCCCGCACCGACCGAGCAAGGACGTACTCCCCATGACCTCCGTATCCGCCGCCTCCGGCACGCCCACCGCGCCGTATCCCGCCACCGATGTGCTCGGCCTGCTCACCGCCATGGTGGGATGCGACTCCACCACCCCGACCGGCGAGGAGGAGAGCACCGCCGCCCTGCTCGCCGACCACCTCGGCGCGGCCGGTTTCCACGTGGAAACCGAGCGCCTGGCCCCGGGCCGGGTCAATCTCACCGCGCGCCGCCGGTTCGGCGAGGGCGGCCCCGTGATCATGCTCAACTCGCACCTCGACGTGGTACCGGCGGGGGAGGGCTGGACATCTCCGCCGTTCCGGCCCACCGTCCGTGACGGCCGCCTGTACGGCCGGGGCACCGCCGACGCGAAGGGGCCGCTCGCCGCCATGGCCTGCGCGGCGATCGAGCTCGCCCGCCGGGCCGACGAGGACCTGGCCAGGTTGCGCGGCGAGATCGTCTTCTCCGCCGTCTCGCAGGAGGAGGGCGACTCCATGGGCGCCCGCCACCTGGTGCCCGCGCTCCAGCGCGAGGGTCGGCTGCCGGACGCCGTGATCGTCGGCGAGCCCACCGGTATGCGGCTGCTGACGGCGCACAAGGGGTCCGTCCGGCCGGTGATCGAGGTCGCGGGCGTGGCCGCGCACGCCGCCACCCCCGACCGGGGCGTCAACGCGGTGACCGCCGCCGCGCGGCTGATCCCCCTGCTGGAGCGCTACAGCGACTCCCTCGCGGCCGCCGGACACCCCTTGCTGGGACCGCCCACCTGCACCCCCGTGCTCATCGAGGGTGGCGAGGCACCCAACGCGGTACCCGAGCGCTGCCGGATCACCCTGGACCGGCGGCTGCTGCCCGGCGAGACACCTCAGTCTGTACTCGAGGCGGTCGGCGCGGTCCTCGCCGCGTTCAACGCGGACGGGCACGGGGCCACCGCCTCCGTGGTGGAGTGCGCGCCCAGCACCGGCGGCCCCTCGGAGACCCCGCAGGATCACCCCTTCGTCCGGCTGTGCCGCCGGGCGCTGGCCGCCGCGGGCGGCGACGACACGCTCGGCGGACTCACCGTGAACTGCGATATGACGCACTTCCGGGCGGCCGGTGTGCCCGCCCTGGTCTGCGGACCGGGCCGGCTCGACGTCATGCACGCCGTCGACGAGCACATCGCCATCGACGAGCTGGAGCGGTCCGTCGGCCTGTACCGGGCCGTCCTCGCCGAAGTGCTCGGCACCGCGGGAACGGAGCCGTGGTGGGACTGAGCATCGCCCTCGGCCAGGCGCCGAGCAACCCCGGCGACATCGCCGCCAATCTGGACCGGGCGGCAGGTCTGGTGGCCCGGGCGGCCGCCGCCGGGGCGCGCGTCCTGGCCCTGCCCGAGCTGTACGCCTGCGGGTACGACCCGGCGTCGATCGCCGCCGACCCCGCGGGGTGGTCCCTGACCACGCCCCCGGACGGCTCGGCGCCACTCCCCGGTACGCCGCTGGCACCGCTGGCCGCGGCGGCCCGCGAGGCCGGGGTGTGGGTGCTGCTCGGCGCCGCCGTGGCCACCATCGGGCGACGGCCGCACAACGGCGTCCTTGTCATCGATCCTGAAGGCAGGGCACGCGGCCACTACGCCAAGGCCCATCTGTGGGGCGAGGAGCGGCACGCCTTCGACCCCGGCCCCGGGCTGGTCGTCATCGAGGACGGCGGGATCTCGGTCGGTCTGGGGATCTGCTACGACGCAGGTTTCCCCGAACTGTCCCGCGCTTACGCGCTGGCCGGTGTGCACGCGGTGCTGTTCTGCTCCGCGTTTGCCACCGGGCCCACCGAGTACCGCTACGACGTGTACCACCCGGCACGGGCGGTGGAGAACACCGTCTTCACCCTGGTGGTGAACACGATCGGCGAGATCGCGGGCGAGCACTACTTCGGCCGCAGCGGGGGATGGACCCCACGGGGGCGGCCACTTATCGGCTGCGCCGGCGGCGAAGCCCTCTGCGTCGTGGACGTCTCGTCCGAGGAGACCGACCTCGCCCGGCGTGAGCTGCCCTATCTCACCGATCTCCGCACCGACCTGCTGGGCGGCCGCCTGGCGCCCCCAATCGCCCGGATCGCTCTTCGCGGCCCGGTCACCGCCTGACCCGTCACCACCTCAGGAGCACCACATGTCCCCTGTCTTCCCCGCTGCCGAGTACGAAGCGCGGCTCGCCACACTCCGCGCCACGCTCAGGGCCAAGGACCTGGACGCCGCCATCGTGCATACGCCGGAGAACGTCTGCTACCTGTCCGGACACGCCACGCCCGGTTACTACACGTACCAGTGTCTGATCGTCACCGCCGACGGCGAAGCGGCGCTGCTCATGCGCGAGACCGAGACCGTCAACGCCACCGAGACCACATACTTCCAGCGGATCACCGGCTACCCGGACCGTGCCGACCCGGTCCGGGCCACCGCCGAGTTGCTCGCCGAAGTGGCGCCGGGCGCACGGGCGGTGGGCGTCGAGGCCCGCTCCTGGTTTCTGCCGCCGGAGCCGTTTCTACGGCTGAGCGCCCTGCTGGAGGGATCGGGGGCCCGGCTGACGCACATCGACGACGCCCTGGCCGCCGCCCGGCTGATCAAGTCCCCCGCGGAGATCGAGCAGATCCGGGCTGCCGCCCGGAGCACCAACGAGGGCATGGCCGCGGCGGCGGCCGCCGCCGTTCCCGGCGCGGGGGAGCGCACCGTGGCGGCCGCCGCCTTCGCAGGGCTCATCGCCTCCGGTTCGGAGTACTTCGGCATGGAGCCGTTCGTGGCGTCCGGACCGCGGGCCGGGACCATTCACGCCAGCTGGTCCGACCGGGTCATCGGCGAGAACGAGGCGGTGCTGTTGGAGATGTCGGCCACCTGCGGGCGCTATAACGCGCCCCTGATGCACACGGTCTGGACCGGCACGCTCACCGGTGAGGCCGCGGCCATGGCCACCGCCTGCGCAGACGCCCGGGACGCGGCCCTCGCCGAGGTCAAACCGGGCGGTTCCCCGGCCGCGGCGCACGCGGCCTGCAAGGCCGCCATCGCGGACGCGGGGCTGGCCCATACGTACCGCAAGCGTAGCGGGTACTCGGTCGGCATCGCCTTCGCACCGGACTGGGGCGAGGGCCATCTGCTGTCCCTGGGCGAGAACGAGGAACGCCTCTTCGCTCCCGGCATGGTGGTCCATGTGGTGCCCACCCTGCGGGTGGCGGGCAGCGCCGGGATCGGGCTGTCCGCGACCGTCCTCATCACCGAGAGCGGGCACGAGGTGCTCACCGCCTGCGAGGACGGACCTCAGCGATGACCGGGCCCGTACCCGTCGCCCCGCGCCGTGTTGCCCGGAGCGATCGCGTTGACATTGACGCCCCGCGCCGACCACTCGTTGCACAGCGCCTTGGTGCGTTGCCCCAGCGCCCCTTCGCCGCCGCGTAGGCGGGTACGTGCAGCCCGCCCTGGTAGATGGTGATGGACGCGATGTTGACTATCTTGCCGTGGCCGCGGTCCAGCATGGGGACGCCCGGTGTCTGTTGTAGTGCTCCGCGTACTCGCCGAAGACAGGGCGGGGGTGGCGTTCTCCGGTGATCAGGATGCGGTCGGTGGCCTCGCGTCGGCATGATGCGAGCGCCGGCCGTACACGCTGCTGCTTGCTCACCATCCGGAGCAGCGCTGCCACAACGGCCCTGTCGCTCCAGGAGAGCCGAGGCTGTGGCCGGGCGCGCTGTGCGACAGCGAGTTGATGCAGGCGCACCAAGAGCTCAATGCCTTTTGCTGCACTTGACCGGGCCGGCAGTGCGAGCCACCGGAAAGTCTGGCACGCGAGCTGATAGATCAGACGTTTTGCCACGACCAGCATGATGCCCCACAGCACCCCCCAGTCCTGCGCTCTGGTAGATCCGAATCCGCAGGTCACCTCGGGTGACACAGTTTCCGGCACCCACAGGGTGCGATTCACTCCGGGCGACCGGGCGTTCCTGGCGGCGCTGCTGCATCGGCTGCCACGAGATGTCCGAGGGCGAGCTGGGTGGCGGGGCGCCGGGCGGTAGCGTCAGGCCCTCCCACGAATCGGGCGGCAGAGTCTCAAAGGCGGGCTCTTCAGGAGTGGGACTCCAGTGAGGGCTTTCGCATCGCCAGGGGAGCTTTGGACCAGTCGGGCTCGCGGTAGTCGACCGATGCCGGCAGGGCGAAGAGGGCGACCAGGATGGACACCACGCACGCGGCCGTCATGTACCAGCCGAAACCGATATCATTGCCGGTCAGGTCGTGCAGCCAGATCGCGACCAGGCCGGCGGTCGAGCCGATCAGCGAGGTGCCGATGTTGAAGTTGAGCGCGGCCGCGCTGGAGCGCACCTCGGGCGGGAAGCTCAGTACATAGGCGATGTTCAGAGGCGCGGCCACCAGATTATTGATGATGGTGAACACCACGACGGCGCCGGCGGCAAGGACGATGGACTTGCTGTCGATGGCCATGAAAGTTGGCACGGTCAGCGCCACGAACAGGCCGTAGCCGACCAGCAGCGGCAGCCGGGCGCCGTAGCGGTCCGCGAGTACGCCGCCCCAGATACTGGGCAGTGGTCCGACGGCGTAGGTGAGCATGGAGGCCAGCAGCGCCAGCGAGGTGGGGAAGCCGGCGGTGATCAGGGCGGTGACGAAGTACGCCTGAATGGTGTATGAGCCGATGCGCTGGCCCGCGCCGAGGCCGATGGCCTTGAGCATGTCGCGCCAGTAGAGGCGCACCGCGTCCTTCAGCGGTGCTTGCTTCGCCTCGGCGGCGGCGATCTGGCGCTTCATCTCCTCGAACTGCGGTGTCTCATCCAGCTTGTTGCGGATGTAGAAGCCGATGGCCGCGATGGGGATGGCGAGCAGGAACGGGATGCGCCAGCCCCAGCTCTCGAAGGCCGACGCCGGCATGGTGATGATGAGGATGAAGGAGACGGCGGAGCCGAGCAGGGAGCCGACCGAGCACGTGGCGTTCATCAGGCCCGCCAGGTAGTTGCGGCGGCGGCTGCCCGGTTCGTGTTCGAGCAGGAACTGGGAGGCGGTGGTGTACTCCACGCTGGCGCCCAGCCCTTGGAGCACCCGGGAGAACAGCAGCAGGATCGGAGCGGCCGCGCCTATCGCCGCGTAGGTGGGCAGAACACCGATCCCGGCGGTGCCGATGCTCATCAGCAGGATGGTGAGGGTCAACACTGTCCGGCGGCCCCTGCGGTCGGCGAGCGGGCCGAGGAACAGGGCGCCGAGCGGGCGGATGAAGTAGGACAGCGACACCCCGACATAGGTGGAGAAGAGCGCGACTGTCGGGTCGTCGGACGGGAAGAACAGCTTGGCCAGCACTGCCGCCAGGGTGCCGTACAGCGTGAAGTCGTAGTACTCGACAATGTTGCCGATCATGGTGGATGCGTACACCCGGCGGCGGGTGCTCTTCGCGGGGATGTCGGTGCCCATCAGCGTTCCTTAGAGGAGGTGCGGTGCCCGGGGTAGTGACGTCCTGCGGTGCGACCGGAGATCTTGCCTTCGGCGAGATCCCGGTCGATGGCCTCCGGGCTGCGATCTTCCGGACGGCCGTAGCCGCCCGCCCCCGCCGTCTCGATGGTCGCGGTCTGGCCCGGCTGCAACACCGTGTATCCGTGGTCGACGGGCTGGGCGCCGTCGCTGAGGACGACGTTCGCGGTAGCTCCCTCCGTACCGCCGCACAGTCCCCACGGGTGGGACTTCTGCCGGCTGGTGTCCACCCAGAAGTGCACGTCGTCGCACTCCACGCGAACCCGTCGCCTGATGCCGAGACCACCGCGGAACTCACCGGTGCCGCCCGAGTCGTCGATCAGCTCGTACGCCTCGATGAGCAGCGGGTACTCCGTCTCGAGGCTCTCCACCGGCAGATTGGAGGTGTTCGTCATGTGCACCTGCACTCCGTCCAGCCCGTCCTTGGTGGCCCGTGCGCCGGAGCCGCCGCCGATGGTTTCCAGGTAGACGAACTCCTTTCCGGTCAGCGGATTGTGTCCGGAGAAGTGCACGCCGGTGTTCGCACCGTTGCTCGCCGCGGTGACCCGGGCCGGGACCGCGGCTGCCAGGGCACCGTGGATCAGGTCGACGATGCGCTGGCAGGTTTCACTGCGCCCGTTCACCGCCGCCGGGTAGCCGCAGTTCACGATCGAGTCGGTGGGCGCATCGATATGGATGGCCCGGTACATGCCGGCGTTGGGCACGATGTCGGCGTCGATCAGGCTCTTGACCGAGTAGTAGACCGTGGCGTGGAGCGCGGTCCACACCACATTGACGCTGGCCCGCACCTGCCGCGGATTGCCCGCGAAGTCGAAGAAGATCTCGTCGCCGGCCACGCGCACGGCCACCCGCAGCTCCAGTTCCTCATCCAGCTCCGGGCAGTCGAAAAGATCGGTGAACTGATAGGAGCCGTCGGGGATGGCGGTGATCGCGGCCCGGGTACGCCGCTCGGTGTAGGTGAGCAGCTCATCTCCGGCCCGCATCACCGTGTCCCGGCCGTAGCGGTGGCACAGCTCGCGGTAGCGCAGCACGGCGAGCCGGTTCGCCGACGCTTGCGCACGCAGGTCCGCGCGGCGCTCGTCCGGCACCTGGCAGTTGAGCAGGATCAGCGAGAGCAGTTCGTCCTGCTGCACCCCCGCGCGCACCAGCCGCACGGGCGGAATGCGCAGCCCCTCCTGGAAGATGTGCGCGTGCCCGCGGTCGCCGAAGTCGGCGTGGTGTGCCAGGGTGGCCGCCCACGCGGTGAGCTCGCCGTCCACGAAGACCGGGGTGGCCAGCACGATGTCCGGCAGATGTGAGCCGCCACCGTTGTACGGGTCGTTGCCGATGAAGACGTCGCCGTCCTCGATCTGTCCGACCGGGTAGCGCTCCAGAATGCTGCCGACGATTCCCATCAGCGAACCGAGGTGCAGTGGTGAGCCGCCCTCGTCCTGGGCGATCCCGTTGCCCGTGGTGTCGAACAGTCCGGCCGTACAGTCACGGCGCTCTTTGATGTTGGTGGAGAACGCGGCCCGGACGAGGGTGCCGCTCATCTCCTCCACGACGGTCGCCAGTGCCGAGCCGATGACCTCGACCAGCACACCGTCCAGTTCCCGCTGTGTCGTCACGGTCAGACCTCTCGGGTTCGAATGATCAGGTTGCGCAGTTCGTCCACTTCGCAGGTGTCGCCGGGCAGCAGCAGGGTGGTGCTGTCCATCTGCTCGATGACCGCGGGCCCTGTGAGGCGGTGTCCCACCTCGAGCCGGGCCCGGTCGTACACGGGGCAGTCCACTTCGGCGCCGGCCTCCTTCAGATGCACTCGGCGGCGGGTCGTGACGGCCTCTTCGGGTGTGCCGCCCCGGGGTGCGGAGCGCACCAGTTCGGCGCGGGAGACCGCGCCCACGGCCTGTGCCCGGAAGGTCACCGCCTCGACGGACTCGTCCGCCAGCCGGTAGCCGTACATCCGGTCGTGCGCGTCGCCGAAGTCCGCCAGCAGCCGGCGCACCGTGTCCACGGTGACCGGACCGTCGTCCGGAAGGTCCACGCCGAGTTCGTAGTTCTGGCCGCGGTAGCGCATGTCCACCGCACGGGTGATGCTCCGGCGGGCGGGGCCGATGCCCTCGCTGTCGAACCATTGCGTCGCGCTCGCGACCAGCTCGTCCAGCACCTCGGACAGCGGACCGGCGTTGCCCTGGTGCACGGGCAGCCGACAGGTACGCATGAAGTCGCTGCGCACATCGGTCATCAGGAGCCCCAGCGCGGACTGCGCGCCCGGGGTTTCGGGGACCACGATGCCGGCGCAGCCGAGCTCGGCGGCGAGCCGGGCCGCGTGCAGCGGGCCGGCGCCGCCGAACGGCACCAGCGCGTAGTCGCGCGGGTCATAGCCGCGGTGGACGGAGATCACCCGGATGGCCCGTGCCATGTTGGCGGTGACGACATCGATGATGCCCTGCGCGGTTTCCGGCACGGACAGACCGAGCCGCTCCGCCAGGCGCCCCACGGCGCGGTGGGAGGCATGGTGATCGATCTTGAGTTGGCCGTTGAGCAGATATTCGGGGTTGAGCACCCGCAGGACCACATTGGCGTCGGTGACGGTGGCTTCCTCGCCGTGGCCGTAGCAGGCCGGTCCGGGGAACGCGCCGGCACTGGCCGGCCCGACCCGCAGGTGCCCGCCGCTGTCGATCCACGCGATGGAACCGCCGCCCGCGCCCACGGTGTGGATGTCCAGCATCGGCGAGCGCACCGGACGTCCGTCGATCTCCAGACTCGCGGTGACCTTGGGGTCGCCGTTCTGCACCAGCGACACATCCGAGGAGGTGCCGCCCATGTCGAAGGTGATGATGTCGCCGAAGCCGGCCGCCGAGCAGACCGCCGCGGCGCCGACCACCCCGGTGCTCGGCCCGGACAGCACCAGCCGGACCGGCAGCCGCTCGGCGGTGACGAAGGGGATGATGCCGCCGTTGGACTGAGTGACATGCGGTTCGCAGCGCAGCCCGGAGGCGGTCAGGGTGGAGCGCAGCCGCGCCAGGTAGTCGGCGACCACGGGGCCGATGTAGGCGTTGGTGACCACCGTGGACAACCGCTCGAACTCACGGAACTCCGGCAGCACCTCACAGGAGAGCGAGACGTGCGCGTCGGGCATCTCGGCGCGGATGATCTCGCCGATCTTCCGCTCATGGTCCGGCCGGACGTAGGAGTACAGCAGACAGACCGCGATGGCTGCCACGCCCTGCTCCTTCAGCACGCGCACGGCCTCGCGCACCTCGGCCGGGTCCAGCGGGATCTCCACCCGGCCGTCGTGCCGGACCCGCTCGGTCACCTCCAGGCGCAGATCGCGCGGTACGAAGGGGGCGGGCTTGTCCGCCTGTGCGTCGTACATGTCCGGGCGGCGCCCGCGGCCGAGTTCGAGCAGGTCGCGGAAGCCCCGGGTGGTGATCAGGCCAGTGCGCACGCCCCGCCCGGTGAGCAGCGCGTTGGTGCCCACCGTGGTGCCGTGCGCGAAATAGCCGACCTCGGCCATGTCCCGGCCGCCGATCTGGTCGAGCAGTTCGTGAAGTCCGCGGACGATGGCCCGGCCGGGGTCGTCCGGCGTGGACGAGACCTTCCGTACGTGGATCTGTCCGGTCGCCTCGTCGTACGCGCACACGTCCGTGAAGGTGCCGCCGGTGTCCACACCGATTCTCAGGCTCATGGATGCCTTGCCTCGTGAGATTTCCAATGCGCCGGGATGCTGGTGGCCCGACCTCCGTTCCGGGAACGTTCCCGGAAGAGTGGCGTCACTCTAGGTGGACCTGATTTGCGGGGTCAAGACCCGCGTAGTACCCGGTAGTGCGATGAAACATGTCGATAACGCAACGATCACGGCACTGCCGTTTGACCGCTCTCGATGGCGATGCATATGGTCGGCACAGAGGCTCCGGGAACGTTCCCGGAATGAGGGCAGGTTTCCGGACGGCGGTCCCGCGGCCGGCGGACAAGGGAAGAAGAGGCATGACTTCCACAGCACAGGAGATTCGCGTCGTCGTTGTCGGCGGCGGCATTCTGGGCGTCTCCACGGCATACCAGCTGGCCCGGCGCGGCGCGGTCGTCACGCTGGTGTCGGACGGCGCTCTGGCCGGCGGAGCGTCCGGGCGCTCGCTCGCCTGGCTGAACTCCGCCGCCGTCCGCTCGCCCGAGTACCACCGGCTGCGGGTGCTGGGTATCGACCGCTACCGCACGCTGGCCGCCCGCGAGCCCGGCCTGGACTGGCTCCGCTTCGACGGCGGGCTGGCCTGGGGTACGGCGGACCAGGAGGCGGATTTCCGCGAGCGGTTCGCCCACCAGAGGGCCAACGCTTACGAGGCGGACTGGCTGAGCCCGGCGGAGATCGCGACGGTGACGCCCGGTGTCGACCCGGCGGCGGCGCCGAAGTGTGGAGCGATTTTCAATCCGGGCGAGGGCTGGGTGGACCTGCCGCCGCTGATCGAACGGCTGGCCAAGGAGTTCACCGGACTCGGCGGCGAGGTCGTCACCGGAGCGGGGCCCGCCACCGTACGGACCGCGGGCGGCCGGGTGACCGGCGTGGCCACCCGGTCCGGGCCGGCCTGGGAATGCGACGCGGTGGTCCTGGCGACCGGCGCCGCCACACCGGCCATGCTGAGCGGGCTCGGTGTGTCTCTCGGCGACCGCACCCCCATCTCGCTGCTGGTGCGCACCGCACGGGTGAACGCCCCGCTGCGCGCCGTGCTGAACACCCCGCGCGTATCGATCCGGCCCACCCCGGACGGGGCTCTGGTCCTGGACTCGGGATGGTCCGAGGAGGAAATCGTGCGGCATGACGACGGCACCTTCGAGGTGCGTCAGTCCACCGTGGAGGGCCTTCTCGCCGAGGCGTCAGCCGTGCTGGCGGGCGCGCCCGGGCTCCGGCTCCAGTCGTATGCGGCCGGTCCGAAGCCGATTCCCGCAGACGGTCAGCCCGTGCTCGGAGAGCTGGAGGAGATCGCCGGCTGCCATGTCGCGTTCACCCACAGCGGTGCCACCCTCGGCCTGATCGCCGGCGAACTGCTGGCCGACGAGATCGTCACCGGCCGGCCGCACATGCTGCTGGCCGCCTTCCGGCCGGAGAGGTTCCGCCGATGACCATCCGTACCGCGATCATCGGCTTCGGCACGGCGGGCCGGGTCTTTCACGCCCCCTTCATCGCCGCTGATCCGCACTACGAGCTCAGCGCGGTCGTCACCCGGGACGAGGGCCGCCGGGCGGAGGTCGCAGCCCGGTATCCCTCCGCGCGTGTGCTGCCGGATGTCGACGCACTGCTGGCGTCGGCGGCCGAGGTGGACCTGGTGGTGATCGGCTCGCCTTCGGGTACCCATGCCGAACTGGCGGACGCCCTTTTGGACGCGGGTGTCGGAGTGGTGGTGGACAAGCCGTTCAGTGTGACCGCGGCCGAGGGCCGGGCGCTGGTGGAGAAGAGCGAACGGCTGGGGCAGCCGCTCACGGTGTTTCACAACCGCCGGTGGGATGGTGACTTCCGCACCCTGCGGGGGCTGATGGAACGCGGTGAGCTGGGCGAGGTGTGGCGTTTCGAATCGCGCTTCGAGTGGTGGAAGCCGGACCGGGACGACTCCTGGAAGACGACCGCGACCACCGCGGAGGGTGGCGGCATCCTCTACGACCTCGGCGCGCATCTGCTGGACCAGGCCCTGCTGCTGTTCGCGACGCCGTGCCGGTATACAGCGAGGTGGCCACCCGCCGGCCGGGCGCGGCGGCCGACGAGGACTCCTTCGTGGTGCTGCGGCACGACTCGGGGGTGCACTCGCACCTGTGGATGAACGGTCTGGCGGCTCAGGTCGGCCCGCGCTTTCATGTGCTGGGCTCGCGGGGCGCGTACACCAAGTATGGGCTGGATCCACAGGAAACGGCGCTCAAGGCCGGCGCCGCGCCCACCGACCCGTCGTTCGGCGGCGAACCGGAGTCGGCGTGGGGGCTGCTGGGCGTCGACGGCGCGGCCCGGCCCGTACCGACGCTGGCCGGCAGCTATGCGCGGTTCTACGCCCGGCTGGCCGATGCCCTGCTCTCCGGCGGTCCGCTGCCGGTGGATCCGCGGGAGGCGGTCCGGGTGATCGAGCTGATAGAGCAGATCCATCAACGATCGGTGGTTGAATGTGGTCCGGCTGCGCGGCCGACCGCGTGACGGGTAGGAGAACGAGGTGGGAGCTGTCGTGACACGGCCCGCTCAGCACTCCGTCACCATCGTCGATGTGGCGAAGGCCGCAGGGGTGTCGAAATCCACGGCCGGACGCGCGCTCACCGGTGCCGACGAGGTCAGCACGCGGACCAGGGAGAAGGTCGCCCGGGTAGCGGCGGAGCTCGGCTATCGGCCCAACGGTGTGGCCCGCAGCATGATCACGGGAAACACCGAGACCGTGGGTGTCGTCATCCCGGACATGAGCAACCGGTTCTTCTCCGCCGCGTTGCAGAGCATCGCCCGAACGGTCCGTCAGCACGGTTATGAGTTGCTGGTCAGCAGCACCGAGGGGGAGCCCACGCTGGAACGCCGGTCGGTGGAGGTGCTGGCCACCAAGCGGGTGGACGGGCTGATCGTGGCACCTGTGGGCGGGGCCGACGCCCACCACCTGAGGCAACTCGCCGAGAGCGGCACCGCGCTGGTCCTGCTGGACCGCCCGGCTCCGAAGATCACCGGAGCGAGCTTCGTCTCCGTCAACAACATCGAGGCGTCCCGGCTGGCAGTGAACCACCTGATCGGACTGGGGCACCGTCATATCGGGATCATCAGCGAGGCGTGGTACGACGCCGCGTCGGCCGGGGACGCGGAGCCCGCCCCCACCGTCGACCGGCCCAGCACCCTGCGGCTCGCCGGCTATGTGCGGGCGATGACCGACGCGGGTCTGACAGTGCGGTCCGAACACGTCGCGCACAGCGCGTATTCCAGCACGGCCTCCTATGCGGCGACCCGCAAGCTGCTGCAGGCCACGCCCCGGGTCACGGCGATCTACTGCACGGACAATGTGCTGTCCGTCGGCGCGTTCGCGGCCCTGCAGGACAGCGGGCGGCGTTGCCCGCAGGAGGTGTCGCTGATCGGTTTCGACGACCATGAGTGGGCACCCCTGGTCCGGCCCCGCCTGACCGTGGTGGCCCAGCCGACGGAGGTCATCGGGGCCACCGCCGCGGAGGACCTGCTGGCCGCCATCGCCGACCCCACCCGCGAACCGGCGACCCGTCTGCTGCCCGCGCGGCTGGTCACCAGGGATTCCACCGCGCCCCCGGACCACCTCGGCTGACGTTCCATCGCCCGCCCGGGCCGCTGCGGATGCGGTCGATGCGTAGGACGTAGTTGGAGTGGCGGACGTAACGGGCTGGGTAGTTGAACGACTTCAGCTGGTTCCGGACCGGGGAGCCCCATTTGGCAATCAGGTTGTTGTGCTCGGTGGTTCCGGTGGCTGGTGGTCGTCGTCGTGGTGGTGCTGCTCGTGGTCCTGGTGGCGGTCGTCGGGTGGAAGCAGGGTGGTGTCGTGGGTGCAGCGCCGCCGTCACCCGCAGGGCCGGGTTCACCGGGGGTGGCTCGCGGCGTACAGCGCGTACCGGGCGGTGGTGAAGCGGGCGAGGACGTCCGGCAGCGGGGTGATGCCGATGCCGGGCCCGGTCGGCACCGGCAGGTGGCCGTCCGCTAGGACGAACGGCTCGGTGATGTCCTCGGCGAAGTACCGTCGGGAGGCCGAGGTGTCGCCGGGGAGGGTGAATCCGGGGAGCGCGGCGAGCGCCAGGTTGGGCGCCCGGCCGATGCCGGTCTCCAGCATGCCACCGCACCACACCGGGACCCCGTGCGCGGTGGCGAGGTCGTGCATGCGACGGGCCTCGAGGTAGCCGCCGACCCGGGCCGGTTTGATGTTGACGACCCGGCAGGCGTCCATGGCGATCGCGGACGCGGCGTCCGCCGCGTTGTGGAGGGATTCGTCCAGGCAGACCGGAGTGGTCAGCCGCCGCTGGAGACGCGCGTGGGCGTGCAGATTGTTCTCCGCCAGTGGCTCCTCGATGAGCAGTAGTCCGAAGTCGTCCAGTTTCCGCAGGTGGGCGGCGTCGGCGAGGGTATACGCGGTGTTGGCGTCGACTTGCAGCGGCAGCGCGTCGCCGAACCGTGTCCGTACGGCTCGCACCGGCTCCACGTCCCAGCCCGGCTCGATTTTGAGCTTGATGCGGAGGTAGCCCTCCTCCAGGTACCTCTCGATGTCGTCGATCAGCTGGGGGAGGGAATCCTTGATGCCGACGGACACCCCGGCGGGCACCCGGTCGCGGACCGCGCCGAGGAAGGTCGCCAACGGCATCCCGTAGCCGCGTAGTTCGGCGTCGAGCATGGCGGTCTCCACGGCCGCCTTCGCCAGTTCGTGGCCCTTGACCGCGGCCATGGCGGGGGCGAGGGCTGCCGTGGTCGGCTCGGGGAGGGCGGTGATCCGGGGCAGCAGAGCGTCACGGATGACGATCTCGGCCCCGGCGACGAACTCCGAGCAGTACAGCGGCTCGGGGTCGGCGGCGAACTCCGACCAGCCTTCCGCCTCATCGGTGACCACATGCAGCAGGAAGGTGTCCTTGCTGGTCATGGTGCCGAAGGAGGTGCGAAAGGGGGTGACGAGAGGAAGGGTGACATGGAGCAGTTCGACGTGTTCGAGTCTCATGTCCGCGCGTCCTTCGAGGGGTCGGGAGTGAGCAGGTACCAGCCGTCGCGGGACATCGCGGTGGCCCGCAGGCCCTCGTCGTACGCGGCGGTGAACACCTCGCGCACCGCATGCCGCCAGCGCAGCGCCAGATCCGGGTCGGCGGCGCGCAGCGCGACGATGTCGCCGGGTACCCGGCACCACAGCCGCCGCTCGTCCCGTACGGAGAGCGGGCCGCCGTCCGGGGCCCGGCGGTCGGCCGCGGCTGCGGCCCGGGGCGCGTCCTCAGCGGCGGGGTCATCGGCGCGGGGGGCGTCGGCGCCAAGGTCCCAGGCGGCGGTGAGGCGGTCGCTCTCGTCGCCGTCGTTCACCCCGTCGTTCATCGGCCCGTACAGGTCGACGAGGTACTCGGCCGCGACGGCGCCCAGTTTGACCAGGTTGAAGCGGGCGTTGCGGCCGACCAGTGGATCGAAGGTCCAGCGCATGGTGCGGGCGCCGCGGTCCAGCGCCCAGACCCGCTGGGCCTGTTTGACCGCGAAGCCGACGCCCCGGTCGGAGGCGGCCGTCGCCGCCACGAAGGAGTACGCCTCCCGCGCTGCGGGCGTCCCGAAGACGACGACCGCCGCCCCGGTCAGGCGCCCGTTCCCGTAGGCGGCGTGCACCGCGCCTCCCGCGTGGACGAGGCTGTGCAGCACCTCCGTGGGATAGGGCGGGGTGGCGCGCGGCATCCGCCACACATCGGCGAGGAAGTCGGCCACCGCCCGGATCCCGGCCACGTCGTCGACGGTGCGGACGGTGACCCCGGCCGTGCGGGCGGCGGCGGTGGCGAGCGCGCCGGCGTCCATCGTCACTGGTGTCATGAGCCTCAGTCTCCCCGGCCTGCCCCGCGCCCTTCTTGTCCGGATCCACAAAGACGGCTTATGGTCCTGTGGCGATCGGACAACAGCGACAGCGGCCGGCAGGAGCGAGGAAAACGCCGCCATGGACACCCGCCCCCTCGGGGACCTGCTCGACACCCTCGGTGAGCCCACTCTTCGTCTGCTCACCGCTCCCGCCGGGCTCACCGTGCCCGTCAGCGAGGTGCTGCTGTACGACGCCCACGCCCCGCTCCCGCCCCGTGCGCCCGGCGCCCTACTGCTGGCGGTCGGGGTGCGCGCGGACGAGGCCGGGCAGCTGGTGGGCGAGGCGGCCGCCGCCGGGATGGCCGGGCTCGTCGTACGCGGCGCCGACGGGCCGGGGGACGGGCCGGTCGCGGAGGCGGAGCGGCACCGCCTGGCGCTGCTCGCGATCGACGAGGACGCCACCTGGCACCACGTCCATCTGCTGCTGGCCGAGGCCATCGGGGCACGGCCCGCCCCGGCGGGTGGCGGGGCCGCGCTCAACGATCTGTTCTCGCTGGTGAACGCTGTGGCGGCGGCCGTGGGCGGCGCCACCGTCGTCGAGGATCCGCGTCAGCGCATCCTGGCCTACTCCACCGTCCCCGGGCAACCGGTCGACGAGCCCCGGCGGCAGGGCATCCTGGGCCGTCAGGTGCCGGACAGCCCTGAGAACACCGAGCAGTACCGGGTGCTGTTCGCCTCCCAGAGCCCGGTCCGGCTCGCCGCCCTCGGCGAGGGCGAGCTGCCGCGGCTCGCCGTCGCCGTCCGGGCCGGTGGCGAGACCCTGGGCTCCCTCTGGGCGGTGGACGACGGAACGCTCACCCCGGACGCCGACGCCGCCCTCGTCCGGGGCGCCTCAACGGCCGCCCTGCTCCTGCTGCGCGCCCGGGCGGCGGCGGAGCTGACCCGCCATCTGACCGGCGATCTGCTGCGCCGGCTGCTGGAGGGCACCGCCGAGCCCGACGCCGCCGCCCGAGACCTCGGTCTTGCCCCCGACACCCCGGTGCGGGTGGCCGCCTTCGCCCTCGACCGCACCGTGTCCGCCCCGGACGGCGAGCAGGCCGCGCTACGGCTGCTGGATCTGGTGCGGCTGAGCTGCGAGGCCCGATACGGGCGGCACGCGTGTGTGCTGGTCGACGGGGTGGTGTACGCGCTGCTGCCGGTGACCGGCGAGGGCGGCCCGGAGCGGCAGCGGCGGCTCGCCGAGGACATCGTGCGGCGCGCGGAACAGGCCCTGCGGGTGCTGGTGCGGGCGGGGCTCGGCGAGGTGGTGCCGGAGCTGGCGGAGGTGCGTGACTCACGCCGTGACGCGGATCTGGTGCTGCGGGTCCTCGGGCCGGCCGAGACGGTCGCGGCCGTGCGCGAGGTGCGCTCCCGCGTGGTGCTGTTCCGGCTCACCGAGGTGATGCGAGCCGGGCGGGAGGTGCGGGCCGGGGCCTGGCGGGAGGTGCTGGCGTACGACGACGCGCACGGCACCGACTACGCGCGGACCCTGGTGTGCTGGCTGGACGCCGGCGGCGACATGGCGCGGGCGGCGAAGCTGCTCGCCGTCCACCCCAACACCTGCCGCTACCGCCTCCGGCAGGCGCAGGCGCAGCTGGGCATCGATCTGGACGACCCGGACGAACGGCTGGTGCTGTGGCTGCAGTTGCGCACCCTCGCGGGGCTGCGCGGCGGGGCGTCGGCCGCGCCCCCGACCGGGTAGGTCGTCAGCCGCGAAGCCAGTGCGCGAGCCGTGTCTCACAGGTCCGCAGCTGGGCCAGGGGCACGTGCTCCCCAGCGGAGTGTGCCAGGGACGGGTCGCCGGGGCCGTAATTGAGCGCCGGGGTGCCGAGCGCGGTGAAGCGGGCGACATCGGTCCAGCCCAGTTTGGGGCGGGGCGTCGCGCCCAGCGCTGCGACGAGCGAGGCGACGGCGGGCCGGTCGAGGCCAGGGAGGGCACCGGGGGTGGTTTCGGTGATCTCGACCTCGTACTCGGAGAACAGACCGCGGAGGTACGCCTGGGCCTGCCGGGGTGAACGGCTGGGCGCGAACCGCAGATTGACCGTGATCACGCAGCGGTCGGGGACCACGTTCTCGGCCACGCCCGCGCGTACGGTGACGGCGCTCAGCCCTTCGCGGTACTCCAGGCCGTCGATGACGACCCGCTCGGCGCGGTGGTCGGCGAGCCGCTGGAGGACGGCGGCGGCGCGGTGGGCGGCGTTGACGCCCTTCCAGGCGCGGGCGGTGTGCGCGCGCTCGCCGCGTACGGTGATGTCGGCCATGAGCACGCCCTGGCAGCCGGCTTCGATCCCGGCGTCGGAGGGCTCCATGAGGATCGCCAGATCGGCCTGGAGCAGATCGGGGCGTTCGGCGGCGATCCGGGCCAGGCCGTTGCGGTCGCCGGAGACCTCCTCGCATTCATAGAAGACGTAACTCACGTCGTGGACGGGGGCGGTGAGCGTCGCCGCGAGGCGCAGCGCCACCGCGACGCCGCCCTTCATGTCGCAGGCTCCGAGGCCGTGGAGGCGTTCCCCGTCCAGGCGGGCGGGGAGGTTTCCGGCGGCGGGGACGGTGTCGAGGTGCCCGGCGATGATCACGCGCCGGTCGCGGCCCAGCCGGGTGCGGGCCACCAGGGAGTTGCCGAGCCGTTCGACGGTCAGGTGCGGCTGGGCGCGCAGCGCGGTCTCGACGGCGTCGGCGAGGGCGGCCTCGTGGCCGCTTTCGGAGGGGATGTCGACCAGGGCGCGGGTGAGTGCGACGACATCGGCGGCCGGGTCGAGGACGGTGGCGGAGGGGGATGAGGTCATGGGGTGTTCTCCGGGGCGGTCCGCTCCGGTGCGGCGGGCCGGTTGAGGGTGGAATGTCGGATGTCGTAGAGCCCGTGGACCGCGAGCCTGGCCGCTATCCAGGCGCCGGTCCGCCGCTCGCGTCGGCGACCAGATCCGTCACGGTCCGACGTCTGGTCAGTCTGTTCCCACCGTGCACCGCGCCTTCCCTCTGCTGCCGCATGGCCCTCGATGATGTGGCAGCGGAGGGTGTGGGAGGTGGGCGTATCGGCCAAGGCTGCGCACTCCGCTTTGGACATCCGGCCAACGCGCCGCGGACCGGCCGCCTCAGCCTCCGGCGTCGAGGTCCGCCCGTGGCCGACCGCATCAGCTATCACCATCTGGCCATGAACACGATCGGCCGGGCAAGTCCAGGCAGGTCGGGTGGTCGGTCACGAGCACATTGGAGGATCGGCCAATGTTCTGGTTCGCTTTAGTCCGGACGACTAAAGACTGAGGGGTGCGGCCGCTCCAAGATGCTGGCACGGCCAATGATGCGCCTGCCCGCATCAGGGGGCTTCGAGTAGCCGCCCGTTCCCGCTCACATACCGAGGCCCCTATGCGAAAACGTCAACGCCTCCGCAGCTTTCCCCTGCCCGCAGCCGCCGGGTGCCTTGCCGTCGCATTGCTCGTATCCGGGTGCAGTGGAGGTGCCACCGGCCTGGCGCCGGCATCGGCAGACCTGTCGGGCGTCAGGAAGGACGCCAAGCTGCAGGCGCTGCTCCCCGATGACATCCAGAAGACGCGACGGGTCGTCGTCGGCACCAACGCGCCCTATCCGCCGTTCGAGAGCTTCCGTTCCGAGAGCGACCAGAAATTCGTCGGTCTGGACATCGATCTTGCCAGGGCCGTCGGAAAGGTGCTGGGTGTGAGGTTCGACTTCCAGCAGCAGCCGTTCGACGGGCTGGTCCCCGGCGTCAGGTCCGGGAAGTACGACCTGGTCATGGCGGGCATGGTGGACACTCCCGATCGCCAGAAGGTCATCGACTTCGTCGACTACGGCGTCCTGGTGCCCACTCTGCTGGTCAACAAGAAGAAACACCCCGATTTCCGCACCATGATGAGCCTGTGCGGGCGGACGGTCGGCGCCCAGACCGGCACCACGACCATCGAAGATATCGAGAAGAACTCGCGTGCCTGCGGTGCAGCGGGACAGCCGGGCAGCGAACTCCAGGCGTATCCCGTGTTCTCACAGTCGCTGCTCGCGCTGAGTAGCGGCAAAGTGGATGCGGTCGTCACCAACTCCGCATTGGGCGGATACGCCGTGAAACGACAGGGCGATGGGCCGCTGGAAATCGCCAAGAAATTCAACTTCGGCACCAAACGGGACCTCATCGGAATTGGTGTCTCCAAGCAACGCGCGGGGCTTTCCGAAGCCATCCGAAGTGCCTTGCGCCGTCTGAAGGAGAGCGGTGTCTACCACCGGATTCTGGAGCACTACGGCATGGCCGACTACGGCCTGACCCACTACACGATCAACGGAGCGAGCAAGCGGAGGCACACGTGAGCACCGTCCCCGGGACGAGGTCCGACCCCGCGTCCTCCCGGGCCACCGGCCCGGCGCCGACGATCAAGCCCCTGCGGCACCCCGTCCGCACCGCCTGCGGCGTGCTGGCGCTGCTGTGCCTGGTCGGTGTGGTCTGGTCGGTCGCCAAGAATCCCAACCTGGAGTGGCACACGGTCGGCCGGTACCTGTTTCACGAGCGCACCCTCTCTGGGCTCGGCGTCACTCTCTACCTGACCGTCATCTGCATGATGATCGCCGCCCTCGGCGGCACGCTACTGGCGATCATGAAGCTGTCGGACAGCTTTCTCCTCCGTGTGATCGCCGATGGCTATGTCTGGCTGTTCCGGGGCGTGCCGCTGCTCGTCCAGATGATCTTCTGGGGTTTCCTCGGGGCCTTCTATCAGCGGCTGATCATCGGCATTCCCTTCACCGACGTGGTCTTCTACAGCGCAGAGACAAACGCGCTGGTCACCGCCACGGTCGCCGCCGTGCTCGCGCTCGGCCTGAACGCGGCCGCCTACGCGGCGGAGATCGTGCGCGGCGGCATCACCTCCGTGGACACCGGGCAACGGGAGGCCGCGCACGCCCTCGGCCTCACCCCGGGACAGACCATGTGGAGGATCGTGCTGCCTCAGGCGATGCGGGTGATCGTGCCGCCGATGGGCAACGAGGCCATCACCATGCTGAAGATGACCGCCCTGGTCTCGGTCATCGCGGGCAACGACCTGATGACCAACCTCCAGAGCATCTATTCGATGAACTTCAAGGTCATCCCGCTGCTCGTGGTCGCGTGCCTCTGGTATCTGGCATTGACCACGGCGCTCACCTTCGGGCAGCGCCACCTCGAGCGGCGCTTCGGCCGCGGCGTCACAGCGGTCCGCGTCGGCTCCGGCCCGCGCGTGGCCCCCATCACCGGAAGTGAGCAGGCATGACCACGCCCATGCTGTTGGCGGAGGACGTCCGCAAGAGCTTCGGACACCAGGAGATCCTCCGGGGCATCGATCTGACCGTGGGACACGGGGAGGTCATGTGCCTGCTCGGGCCGAGCGGTTCGGGCAAGAGCACGTTCCTGCGGTGTGTCAACCACCTGGAGCGGCTGGACGGTGGCCGGCTGCACGTCGACGGTGAGCCCGTGGGCTACCGCCAGGTCGGTGACGTACTGCAGGAACTGTCACCGCGCGAGGTCGCCGCCAAGCGCGCCCGCATCGGCATGGTCTTCCAGCGGTTCCACCTCTTCCCGCACATGACCGTCCTGGAGAACATCATCGAGGCGCCGCGCCGAGTGCTGCGGCAGAGCAAGGAGGCCGCTTCCGCTCGGGCCCGGGTACTGCTGGACCGGGTCGGTCTCGCCGACAAGGCCGACGCCTATCCGTCACAACTGTCCGGCGGCCAGCAGCAGCGCATCGCCATCGCCCGGTCGCTGGCGATGGAGCCCAAGCTGATGCTCTTCGACGAGCCCACCTCGGCGCTCGACCCCGAGCTGGTGGGCGAGGTGCTGAGCGTGATGCGCGACCTGGCCGAGTCCGGCATGACGATGGTCGTGGTGACCCACGAGATCGGCTTCGCCAGGGAGGTCGCCGACCAGGTGGTCTTCATGGACGGCGGGGTGGTCGTGGAGTCGGGCCCCCCGGGAGAGGTGCTGACGCGACCGCGGCACGAGCGGACCAAGGCGTTCCTCGGAAAGGTGATCTGAGTGTCTGCCGCCTCCAGTGGGCCTGTCGCCTCCGTCCCCGTCACACCTCCCGTGCGGCCCGCGGCTTCCGGCGCGACCGCGACCCCCCGGGGCGGCACCCTCCTGATCACCGGCGCCACGGTGCTGGATGGCACTGGGGCGCCGCCTCGCCTCGCCGACGTCACCGTGACCGCGGACCGGATCACGGCCGTCACACCGCCCGGCACCTTCGTCCAGCGCGACGGCTACGCCATGCTGGATGCCACCGGACTGGTGCTGGCGCCCGGTTTCATCGATCCGCACTCGCACGCCGACATCTCGCCCCTGGAGCGCGAGGACGACACCAGCAAGATCCTCCAAGGCATCACCACCGAGGTCGTCGGCAACTGCGGAATGAGCCCGGACCCTCGTCCCGACGGCGGCTTCGGCGGTCTCTTCGAAAGGCTCGACGCGGCGGGCTACGTCACGCACTACTGCCCGCTGGCCGGTCACCAAGCGCTGTACGAGGCGGCTATGGGTGGCCGTCCCGGACCGCCGGACCGCGCCGACGCCCGCCGGATGGGCATGCTGCTGGACGAGGCCATGGAGGCCGGGGCCTTCGGGATGTCCTCCGGGCTGATCTACCCGCCGGGTGTCCACACCGCACCCGACGAACTGGTCGAGCTGGCCGCTCGGCTGCCCGAGGGCCGTATCTACGCCACCCATATGCGCGACGAGGGACGCCATCTGCGACGCAGCGTGGAGGAGGCGATCAGCCTGGGCGTTCGTACCGGCCGCCGGGTACAGGTCTCCCACCTCAAGGCGGCCGGAGTGCCGTTCTGGGGAGGGGTGGACGACGCGCTGGACCGCTTGGACCGGGCCCGCGCCGAGGGCGTGGACATCAGCCAGGATGTCTACCCGTACCACGCCAGTTCCACCACTCTGCTCGCCGTCCTGCCGCCCTGGTTCCTGGAGGGCGGTGACGACCGGGTGCGGCGGAGGCTGAACGATCCGGTTCAGCTCGAGCGCGCCCGCGCCGAGGTCGAAGACCCGGCCGACCACGGCTGGGAGAACATCGTGGCGGGAGACGGATACGACCGGATCATGGTGTCCTCGACCCGCAGCCACCACCATGAGGGCGCCACGCTCGCCGGGCTCGGCGAAACACTGGACATGGCACCGTTCGAGGTGATCGTGCATCTGCTGCGTACCGAGGACCTCCAGGTGCACATGGTCGATTTCTCCATGGACGAGCGGGACGTCGAGACGGTGCTACGTGCCCCGCGTACCAGCGTGTGCACCGACGGCCTGGCCATCGGACTGGGTGGCAAGCCGCATCCGCGGCTGTACGGGAGCTTCCCGCGCGTATTGGGCCGATACGTGCGCGAGCGCGATGTGCTGGACCTGCCGACGGCCATCCACAAGATGACCGGGCTGACCGCCGAGGTCTTCGGGGTGCCCGACCGCGGACGGCTGGCGCCCGGCCTGGTCGCGGACCTGGTGGCATTCGACCAGGCAACGGTCGGTGACACCGCGACGTACGCCGACCCGCGGCGCACGCCGACCGGTATCCGCTGGGTGATGCAGGCAGGTCACGTCGTCGTCCGCGATGGCCGCTGGCTGGGCACCCGCTGCGGAGTTCGGCTTGCACCGGCCTGAAACGAACTCATGCACGGTTGGCCCTGCAACGCGGCCTGCTCGTCGGGGAAGTGCCCGCGGGCGTTGAGTACGTGTCCTACCTTCCAAGCATGGGTCGCAGACGGTCATTCGTAAGATCGTCAGGCCCACTGGCGGAGGTGACCGTGCCCGAGATCTGGGCCGGGGTGGACATCGGCAAGGAACACCATCACTGCGTGGTGGTCGGTCCGGACGGCGAACGACTGCTGTCTCGCCGAGTGCTGAACGGCGAGTCCGTGCTCCTTGAGCTGATCAAGGACGTGCTGGCACTGTCCCCGGACGCCTTGTGGGCGGTGGACATCAACCACGGTGGGGCAGCCCTGCTGATCGGCCTGCTGATCAGCCACGACCAACCGATGGTCTACCTCACCGGTCTGGCTGTGCACCGGGCCTCGGCGGCCTACCGCGGCCAGGGCAAGACGGACGCCAAGGACGCCTTTGTCATAGCGGACCAGGCCCGCATGCGGCGGGACCTGGGAGTTCGGGCGGCGGTGGCCGTCCGGTCCGTGCAGGCGGTTCTGCTTCTGGCGGCGTTGGCGGCTGACGATCGGCGTAGTCGAAGGTGACCAGGACTACGGTGAGAAGGCTCTGGGCGACCTGGCCAGGGGCGGGCCGACACTTCGGGTTGCCGATGTCGGTCTCGTCGCTCTTGAGACGACCGTGGATGCCTTCGTTGTGCGAGCGGATCGGCTTGTAGGTAGCGATCCAGTCGTCGGACAGGTGGTGGCTGTCCTGCCGGAACTTTGCAGTCTTGAGATCACCGCCGGCGTCGGCAGGGACGGTGATGTCGGACTTGCCGCAGACGGGCGGCAATTCGTCCGCTGGCGGAGGGGCGAGCCATTCATCCTGGGGGAGTTGGACCGGTGGCCGGGCAGCGGGGTGCGTGGCGCGTTTGCGGCTGTCGCTGAGATCGACCACTGCGGAGGGCGGACTCGATGTGCGGCGGCGGAGGCGGCGCACGCAGCTCACCGACGGCGAGGGTCCGGCGGCTGGGCACTGAAGGCGGATGGAGCCTCGGGCGTCGGGTCCCTGTTTGGTCTTGAGGTAGTACGGTTCACGGGCGGCGATGCGCTCGATGAGCTGTTGGTTGTCGCGGATCTCGCGTGTGGCGTTCAGGCCGCAGGTCGCGTGGACGAGCGCGGTCGGTGTGTGGGGGCAGGCGTTGGTCCCCGATGGGATGTACGGGATGCGAGGGTATGCATGTCTGGCGGAGGAGAGCAGTGAGGTACTGGCTGATCTGTCGGAGCGGCATCGCCGGCTGCAGAAGGCGTTGACTCGGGCCGCGGAGTGGCCTGCCGAGCCGGTCGACGAGACGGGCGAGTGGGGTGGAGGCCGTGTCGAGGACACCTACGACGACTTCACGGGCCGTTACATGTTTGCTTTTTGGCGGCTGGTCGTCCCGGCTCCGCGCTGTACGACCCCGAGGTGCGCGTCGTCCGGCCGGCCGCGCCCTCGTCGCGCGCCTCGGATAGGTCGGGAGAGAAGAAGCGGGCGTATCACCATCGGTGCGCGGAACGTATCGCTGCCGGCGCACCGCTGTTCAGCCGGTGACCACGGGGCACTCGCCTTCGCCCCGCTCGGGCAGGGCGGCCGCGGCGGTGTGCAGGAGGGCGATGGCCTGGGGGAGGAAGGGGTTGGGGTCGGTGGTACGCCGGGTGGCATAGACCCGACGGGTGTGGGTGGAGTCGGTGAGCCGGACGAGGCGGGTGCCGGATGCGTCGGGTGAGGCGGAGGCGTCCACGACGGCGAGTTCCGGTGCGATCGCCACCCCCAGGCCCTGCCGGACCAGTTCGTAGGGCAGGTTGTAGTCGTTCGTACGGAAGAGCACCTCGGGCAGGAAGCCGCCGGCCGCGCAGATGTGGCGCAGGCAGTGAGCGGCGTCGGTGTCCTCGTGGTAGCTGATCCAGCGCTCGTGCCGCAGGTCGGCGAGGCGGATGTGCAGCCGTCCGGCGAGGGGGTGTTCCGTGGGGAGGAGGAGGTAGAGCGGCTCTTCCCGTACCAGTGTGTGTTCCAGGCCCTCGGGCCAGCTGTGCGGTACCACGCCGTACTCGAAGATCACGGCGAGATCCAGCCGCCCCTCCATCACCGCGGGCACGGTGACCTGCGGGTCGCCTTCCTCGTAGCGGACGTCGACCTCGGGCCGATCGCGAAGGAACCCCGTCAGCACCGTCGGAACCAGCCGGAACCCCGCGGACCAGAAGCTGCCCAGCCGCAGTCGTCCTCGCTCGGCTGCGGCGTAGGCGCGCATCTCGTTCTCCGTCGCCGACAGGTCGGCCAGCAGCCGTCCCGCGCGCAGGGCGAGCTGGAGCCCGGCCGCAGTGGGGCGCACGCTGCTCGGTGCGCGCTCGAAGAGCGGGACGCCCAGGGCGCGCTCGACGGTGGAGATCTGCTGGGAGACGGCGGAGGGGGTGTAGCCGAGGCGCTGGGCGGCCGTACGGAACGAGCCTGCGGCGACCACCTCGCATATCGCCTGAAGCTGCGGCGGAGTCAGCATCAAATGAACTTAACACTCCGCATGGAAACGTTCATTCTCCCTGTTCTTGCCCAGGCCGCCGCCATCCCGCAGATTGGGCGTTCACCAGCCCCGCGCCGGTCCTCTGACCAGCGGCCCAGAAGGGAGGCCCCGTGCCCGGAAGGCATGCGCGAGCCCGCGCCACCGCACTTCCCCTCGCGCTCGCGACGCTGCTCACGTTGACCGTGACGGCCTGTGGCGGCACCGCGACCGTCAATCAGTCCAAGGTGCCCGAGCAGCGCGTCGACCCCGCACTCCGTGCCCTGCTCCCTCGGGACATTCGCGACAAAGGGTCCATCACTTCGGCTGTCGGCAACGACTACCCGCCGCTGTCCCTCCTGGACATCGACAACAAGACCGTCATCGGCGCCGAACCCGACCTCATTCACGCGGTCGGCCAAATCCTCGGCGTCCGCGTGCACCTGGTGCAGGCGAACTTCGACAGCATCATCGGCGGTGTCCGGTCCCAACGCTACGACGTGGCGATCCAGGCCATGCTCGACAAGAAGGAGCGCCAGTCGCAGGTCACGTTCGTCGATTACATGAAGACCAGCAGCTCGATCCTCGCCTCCGGGAAGGCCGCCGGGAACATCCGCTCCCTCACCAGCCTGTGCGGCAGCCAGGTGGCCGTCGAGCAGGGCACCTCGCAGGTGGACGATGTGGCGGCGCAGGCCGAGAAGTGTGCGGCAAACGGCAAGCCGGAGCTGGAGAAACTGGTCTTCCCCGACTCCGTCGGCTGCTTCCAGGCGCTGTCCACGGGCCGCGCCGACGCGTTCGTCGGCGGCACCCCCACCGTCGTCTACCAGGCGGAGATGTCGCACGGCAGGTTCCGCACGGCCGGTGAGCCGTACCGCTTCCTGCCCTACGGAATCCTGATCAACAAGGAGGAGCCGACCTTGGTCCGGGCTGTCCGCGGTGCCCTGCAGAAACTTATCGACAACGGCACCTACGCGAAGATCCTCAAGCAGTGGAACATCAGGTCCGGAGCCCTGAAGAGCGCCACGGTGAACGGGGGCGCGGCATGACCGAGACCCTCATCCGGGCGGACTCCGGCGACGCCGCCGAGTCCCTGCGCCCCGTCCCGCCGCGCCGTCCGGGGCAGCGCGTCGCCGCGGTCGTCGTGGCCTTCCTGCTGGTCTTCCTCCTGGAGGGCTGGATCACCAATCCCCGTATGCAGTGGGGGACCGTCGGTGAGTTCCTCTTCTCGCCGGTGATCATGGAGGGGCTGCGGACCACGCTGCTGCTGACGTTCCTCGCCATGGCACTCGGCATCGTCGGCGGTGTCGTCCTCGCCATCCTGCGGATGTCCGCCAACCCGATGCTCTCCCGGCTCAGCTGGTGCTACATCTGGCTCTTCCGAGGCACCCCGCTGCTGGTCCAGCTCCTCTTCTGGTATTTCCTCTCCGCGATCGTCCCCACCATCGGCCTCGGCATCCCCTGGGGGCCGACGTTCGTGCAGGCCGACACGAACGACCTCATCACCCAGCTCACCGCCGCCGTCCTCGGCCTCGGGCTGCACGAGGCGGCGTATATGGCCGAGATCGTCCGCGCGGGCATCACCTCCGTCGACGACGGCCAGAACGAGGCCGCCCAGGCGCTGGGCATGTCCCGCGGGCAGACCCTGCGCCGCATCGTGCTACCGCAGGCACTGCGCATCATCATCCCGCCCACCGGCAATCAGGCGATCTCCATGCTGAAGACCACCTCGCTGGTCTTCGCCATCGCCGTGCCCGAGCTGCTGACCTCCATCCAGGGCATCTACTCACGCAACTTCCAGCAGGTTCCGCTGCTGGTCGTCGCCTGCTTCTGGTACCTCGTGGCGACCTCCGTGCTGGGCGTCGGCCAGTACTACCTGGAACGGCGCTTCGGCCGCGGCACCAGCCGCGACCTGCCGCCCACCCCGCTCCAGCGGTTGCGCGCCGCGGCCCGGAACCACCGTAAGGAGAGCGCACGTTGACACCAGCCGTGATCAGAGCCGAGAGCGTGCACAAGAGCTTCGGCCGCACCGATGTACTCAAGGGCATCGACCTGACCGTCGCCCCCGGGGAGGTGATGTGTCTGGTGGGCCCCTCCGGGTCCGGCAAGTCCACCTTCCTGCGCTGCGTCAACCATCTGGAGACCATCGACCGGGGACGCCTGTACGTTCGTGACGAGCTCGTCGGCTACGAAGAGCGGGACGGCAAGCTCCACGAGCTGAGCGAGAGGGCCGTCTCACGACGCCGCCAGGGCATCGGCATGGTCTTCCAGCGCTTCAACCTCTTTCCGCACATGACCGCGCTGGAAAACGTCATCGAGGCCCCCGTCCACGTCAGGAAGGTGCCGAAGAAACAGGCATGCGAACGCGGCGCGGAACTGCTCGACCGCGTCGGCCTCGCCGACAAGGCGGGCAGCTACCCCGCCCAGCTCTCCGGCGGCCAGCAGCAGCGGGTGGCCATCGCCCGCGCGCTGGCGATGAAGCCCGAACTGATGCTCTTCGACGAGCCCACCTCCGCGCTCGACCCCGAACTCGTCGGAGAGGTGCTGGAGGTGATGCGAGCGCTCGCCGACGACGGCATGACCATGGTCGTCGTCACCCACGAGATGGGCTTCGCCCGCGAGGTCGGCGACTCGCTGGTGTTCATGGACGACGGAGCCGTCGTCGAGACCGGCCCGCCGGCGGAAGTGCTGAGCGACCCGCGCCACGAACGCACCCGCGCCTTCCTCAGCAAGGTTCTCTGACCACCTCGCCGGGATCTCTGACCTCCCCGGCAAGGTTTTCCGGCCGTCGGGCGCGCCCTCCGACCGCCCCACACCTGACCGCCACCGAAGGAGTCTCCATGACCCGTGCCCTCGTCATCGGCGCCGGAGTGATAGGCGCCGCCACCGCCCACCGCCTGGCCGAGGCAGGTGTCAGCGTCACCGTGCTCGACGCCGGCGGCCGCACACCGGGCACCTCCAGCGCCACCTTCTCCATCGACGTCACCCATCTGAAGACCCCCCACTCCTACTTCCTGCTCAACCGGCGCAGCGCCGCGCTCCACCGGGAGCTGGAGCACGAGATCCACGCGGGCACAGGAGCCGTCGGCTGGCGCCATCCCGCACCGCTCGTCCAGTGGGGCCACACCGAGGAGGAACAGCGCATCCTCCGCGCGCGTGCCGAGCGCCTCGCGGGCTGGGGGCACCCCTGCCGCACCGCCGACCCCGGCGAGCTGCGCACTCTCGCACCTGCCGTCGACCCCGCCTCCTGCCGCGCCACCGAACTCGTCGTGCACGACGACGCCGCCTGGTACGACGCCCCCCTCCTCGCGCGCACCCTCCTCGACCGGGCCGCGGCCCTGGGCGCCGACATCCGCTACGACAGTCCCGTCACCGCCCTGCTGCTGGACGGTGAGCGGGTACGCGGCGCCGAGGCACGGGGCCGGCGCTTCGAGGCCGACCACATCGTCAACTGTGCGGGCCCCGACGCCGGGCGCATCGCCGAACTGGCCGGGGTACGGCTGCCGTTGCGCCAGATCCCCGGTCTGGTGGGCGAGTCCGTCCCGCTCGCCGAGCCGCTGCGCGCCATCGTCGCGACCCCCGGCGTCGATCTGCGCCCCGCCCCGGGCAACCGGGTCTGCGCCATCTCCTGGCCGGTCGACGCACTCCTCGCCCCGACCGCGTCAACTGATGTGCCGCCCGAAGCGGACCTCCTCAGCCGGTGCGCCGCGATCCTGCCCGCCTTCCGCTCCCTGGGGGGTACCCGGATCGGTGTCCGCCCCGTTCCCGAAGACGGCCTTCCCCTGGTCGGCCCGCATCTCCAGGCTCCCGGCCTCTACACCATCACCACCCACAGCGGCGTCACCCTCGCCCCGCTCCTCGCCGCCCTCGCCGCCGAGGAACTCACCACTTCCATGCCCGAACCCACCCTGGCTCCTTACCGGCCCGACCGCGACACCTCACACCCCATCCGCGACGAAAGCCTGGCAGTGATGAGCGGGCACCGCGCTGAAGCCGGTTGAGTTCTCACGTCTGATGACGCGGAGTGCCCTGGACGGCTATCAGCCCGCGGGCCAGGTGACCGCCTGCCCCTCGGAAGACGCTGGGGTGAGGAAGCGCCGCAAAGGGCCGGGCATCCCTGTGAAGACACGCCCCTGAGGCCCAGCACAACCGTGCCCTGGCCCGGGTGCGATGACCGGGCCATGGCACGGGACACGCGGGGCACTCACGACAAGAGCTACCTCCTGGACACCGGACAGGCCGAGGCGGGGGAGCGCTTCACCGCGCTGTCGACGCTCTTCGACCCGTCGACGTTCCGGCACTTCCAGACGGTCGGGGCCGGCGAGGGGTGGCGGTGCTGGGAGGTCGGCGCGGGTGCGCCCACCGTGCCGACCTGGCCGGCCGAGCGGCCCGGCCCGACCGGGCACGTGGTGGCCACCGACATCGACACCTCCTGGATGCGGTAGGCGGCGGGCTTCGAGGTGCTGCGCCACGACGTGGCGGCCGAGGCGCCCCGGCCGGAGGGCCGTTCGACCTGATCCATGCCCGGCTCGTGCTGGTCCACGTCGCCGACCGAGACAAGGGCGTACGGTCGATGGTCAAGGCGCTGCGCCCCGGCGGGTGGCTGGTCCTGGAGGACGCCGACCCGGCGCCGCTGCAGCCGCTGATCTGCCCCGACGAGTACGGGCCCGAGCGGGCGCTGGCCAACAGGCTGCGCCGCGGCTTCCGCGCGCTGCTGCAGCAGCGCGGGGCGGACCTGGAGTACGGGCGCAAGCTGCCGCGGCTGCTGCGCGGGGCCGGGCTGGCCGACGTCGAGGCCGACGCCTACTTTCCCATCACCTCGCCCGCGTGCGCCGTGCTGGAGGAGGCCACCGTCCACCAGGTCCGCGACAAGCTCGTCGCCGAGGGGCCGGCCTGTCCGCTCGGACCGAGCCCCGCCTACCGTTAACCCGGCGCCAACCACCGGTGAACTCCGTACAACCAGCCCCGCCCTTCGACGGTCACACCAGATAACCCGCACCCGTCGACCGAGTGGGAGCCTCCGTGCCACACAGCCGCCGCATCCTGACGTACGCCATCGCAGCCGGCGCTGTGGCCACCGCCGGGTTGGTGTTCCCGTCCGGCGCCACCGCTGCCGCGCCCCGTAGCGCCACGAGCGACTTCGACGGCGACGGCTACGCGGACCTCGCCGTCGGTGTCCCGGACGGGACCGTCGGCGGCCAGGCCAAGGCCGGGTATGTGAACGTCGTCTGGGGCGGTCCGAAGGGCGTCGGCGCCTACGGAAGCATCCGTGTCACCCAGGCCACTCCCGAGGTTCCCGGCACCCCGGAGGCGGGCGACCGCTTCGGCGCATCCGTGGTCCTGGTGGACCTCAACGGCGACGGCATCGCGGAACTGCTCGCCGGTGTCCCCGGCGAGGACGTCACCGACCGCGGTACGGACGCAGGCATGGTCATCGCCATAGGCGGCTCGACGGACGAGCCGGGACCGGGGGCGACGGTCCTGACCGGGCCGTCGCCGTCGGCCGCGTACGGCAAATCGGTCGCGGCAGCCGAGCTGACCGGCGACGACAACAAGGAGATCGTGATCGGCGGCACGGACAAGGTCCTCGCTCGTGTCATCCAGGGTGAAGACAGCATGATCACCACTGTCGTCGCCGTCCCCATGGGCGGCCGCGCCCCCGTCCTGACTACTGGCGACTTCGACAGCGACGGCACGGCGGACCTGGCCGTGGCGTACTGGACCGCGGGCAACCCCAACACGCAGTCTCACGTGCGCCTGTGGAAGTGGGACGCCGACCGGTCCGAGATGGCCAACTTCTGGAACACGGACAACGCCGGCGTGACCGCCCTGGCCGCCGGCGACTTCGACGGCGACGGCCACGACGACCTGGCCCTCGGCGAGTGCCGTGAGATCGCCGACGAGAACATCGACGACCCGTGCGGCCCCGAAAAACTCGCCAAGGGCGGCGGCATCCACCTCCACTACGGAAGCCCCACGAGCGGCTCGTTCGGCAGCCGCGCCCAGACTCTCAACCAGGACACGGCGGGTGTCCCGGGCGTGGCCGAGGACGGCGACCGCTTCGGCGCCGCCCTCGCGGTCGCCGACGTCAACCGCGACGGCCGCGACGACCTGATCGCGGGCGCTCCTGGTGAGGCCATCGGAAGCAGAGCGGGGGCGGGCGCCGCCTGGCTGCTCTCCGGCAGCGCTCAGGGCCTGCTCGACGCAGGCGGCGCTGCCACATCCGTCTCCTGGAACCAGGACACGCCCGGTGTCCCGGGCGTCGCCGAGGCGGGCGACACCTTCGGCGCGGCGGTCGCCTCGGGTGACTGCAACGCCGACGGTGTACCGGATGTCACGGTCGGATCCCCCGGCGAGAACGCCTCCCTGGGCGCCGCATGGCTCTTCCGCAGCGGCTCGGCCGGCGGCTCGGCGGCCCTCTCGCCCCGCACGCTCGGCCTCCCGTACCTGTCCACCGCTCAGAAGTACGGCAAGCCGCTGAGCAGCCGCTGAGTGCGCCCTACGGTCGTTGTACCCACCCCCACAGCGTCGGCTCGCCCGCCGGGCGACGGGCCGACACCTCCCTGCCCGGAGCACTCGATGGACGCCTCGACAGCTACCCAACGCGGAGGCGGTGGCAGACCGCGCTCCGCGGTCTGCCCGTGAGTTCCTTCGTTGAGGCCGAGGTCAGCCGCACGAGGCCCCCTTCGTGATCGCTGCCGACCTTCTTCCCCGGCGCCCCGCCCCCAGCTCCACGTGATCGCGGCTGCGTTCCCATCACCGCCTCAGCCAGTGCGGTTGATCATGCAGCTTGCGATGAGCCGGCCCTGACCGTTCGGAGACGGCGGGTCACCCGCGTCTTTGCCGTCGGCGAACTATCCGGGCCCGGATACTTCGGCCGGAACGCCCGCATCGAGGCCCGAACCCTGGTGTTGTCTCCTGGTTCTCGCGCCAGTGCAACCAGGCGAGTGCGAGATGGCAGAGCGGGGCCTGTCGGTGCCGGCGGTGGAGTGGATCAGGATGCTCGCCGGCCACGCGCCGGAGGACGTTGAGGTGGCGGCATGGATTTCTGATCCGAGGCCCGGCGGCGGTCTATCGCCTCCGCGTCCAGTGCTTGATCATGTCAACGTCAACCGCGCGGGGGCACTCGGCCTTGGCGTAGCCCTTGAGCCATGCGCTGGTGCTGATGCTCCCGTTGTCGCAGTAGGCATTGACCCGGACGTACCAACCCGGGCATTTGGCGTGCGCGCGGCCTGCACCGGTGGGCCCCGCATGGTCCTTCCACACGCTGCACCGCGCCTTTGCAGCGGGCTCTGCCAGCGTCCGTGGGCAGTTCGCGCCCCACGAGCTCGAGTGCGGCAAAGTAGGACGACAGTAGAACGTCGCGTTTCCCTGGCGGTTGCCCGCACCGCACCCCGGAGGTGCACCACCGCGACCAACGGAAGGCGGTGCGGAGTGCGGCACCGGATGACCGACCCTTGCCCGTCCAGCCATTGGCATGACAGGACGGGCGCTGGGCGTGGCGCGACAGGCCAGGCGCGAGGGCGGGGCTCCTCCTCACGGCCGTGCCACTCCGCTGTGGCCATCGGCGATGTCAGCGGCTCCGCAGATGCGCAGCATGGTGGCGAGGTGCATGCGGACCGCGTCCAGGTAGTCGACGATGTCGACACGCTCGTCCGGCATCGTGTTGTAGCGTCCGCCCGGACCGCAGACGACACCGGACATGCCGGCCGAGTGCATCAGATGTCCCGCGTCGCTGCCGTAGAAGCAGTAGGGCGCCAGCGGGCCGTTGGCCTGATCGGTTCCGCGTACCTCGTGGTGGGCGGCGGCGACGGCGCGGACCACCGCTGAGTCCAGGTCGGCGGCGAAGGGCGGGAAGTCGGGCTTTCCGGATTCCGGGCCGTGCCGCCCGACCTCGGCTCCGAGGCCGGGGAAGCGGGGGAGCAGCTCGGTCTCGATCAGGCTTCGGATGTCCCCCAGGACATCCTCCGGGTTCTGGCTGGGAGCGAACCGGGCGGCCCCCGACAGGCGTACGATGTCGGCCACTTGAGGGGGCCTGGTCTCATTGAACTCCCGGGACAGGGCGCCGCGGATCACACCGACGTTGGCCCGGTTCACCGAGCGATGCTCGGCGTTCGCCGCGCCGCCGAACGTCATGGCGTTGATCCGGGGTATCAGTTCGCAGGCGGCCATGATGGCGTCCACCGCCTCCTCCCGCTTGGACAGGTGGCGGGTGGCACCGGTGAGTTCGACGCTGAAGTCCACCGAACCGGCGTGCAGGGTCAGGGCGTTGAGATCCGTCGGCTCGCAGTTGACGAAGTGGTCGGCCCTCAGTCCCTCGTCGATGAGCTTCAGCGTTCCGACGCCGCCTTGGAGCTCGCCCACGACGAAGGTCAGGACGACATCGCCGCGCAGCCGTGTCCCGTGGGCCAGGAGCGTCTCCACGGCGGCGAGGTATGAGGCACACCCCGCCTTCATGTTCGACACGCCCAGCCCGTACACGAAGCGGTCGTCGGTCACCCCGCCCCAGGGGTCGACGGTCCAGCCCTCCGTGAGCGGGTTGGTGTCCAGGTGTCCGTTGAACATCAGGCTTTCCCCGCCGCCGGTCCCGCGCAGCCGTCCGACCGCGTTGAAGCGGCCGGGGGAGACCGGGATCAACTCTGTTTCCAGGCCCGTGTCGCGCATGCGGTCCACCAGGCGCCGGGCGAGTTCGCCTTCCCCCGGTGTCTCGGTTCGGCTGTCGACTTGGATCATGTCCCGCAGCAGGTCGAGGGCGCCGTGCGGGTCGGGGTGGAGGGTGCTGCTCATGGTGTGACGGGGTGTCCTTCGTTGCGGGGGATGGTGGAACGGGGGGTGTGCCGACTGTCAGCGGAGCGGCTCCAGGCGGCGGCCGGCCCGGAGTCCGGTCGGCATGCCGGCCCGGACCGCTTCGCGGCCCGCGATCAGCACGGTGTGCACACCGGTCGGCGGCACGACCGGGGTGCGGTACGTGGCCAGGTCGGCGACCATGGCCGGGTCGAGGAGCACCAGGTCGGCGAAGGCTCCGGGGACGACGCGGCCGCGCCCGCCGAGGCCGAACGCGTCGGCGGCGCGGGAGGTCATGGCGGCCACCGCCTCGGGGAGCGTCAGCAGGCGCTCCTCCCGGACGTACCGGCCGAGGACCCGCGGGAAGGTGCCGTACGCCCGCGGATGCGGATGGCCGCCGAACCCGGGCGGAGCGGCGTCCGTGCCGATGGTGGTGTGCGGGTGGCGCAGCGCCGCGGCCACGTCCGACGGATCCATGCACTCCACGATCATGTTGGCGCGGTTGCGCTCGCCGGCCACTACGCGGACCAGCGCTTCGAAGGGATCGCAGTCCAGGCGGTCGGCGACCTCCGGCAGCGGCAGTCCGTCGTGGGTTCCCGAGGCCGTGCTGGCGACCGTGATCCCCTCGTACCCAACGGCGTCGACGTGGTTGTCCCAGTCGTCCTCGCCGCCCTCGACCGCGGCGCGGATCGCCGCCCGCCCGGCCGGGTCCGCCAGCCGGGCGAGGAGTCCTTCAGTGCCGCCCTCGTGGGCCCAGGGCGGCAGGGCGGCGGAGAGCATGGTGGAGGACGCGATGTACGGATACACGTCCTGGCCCACGCGGAGGCCGCCGTCACGCGCCGAGTCCAGCCGCTCCAGGACGGCGGGCAGCCGTCCCCAGCGCCGCGGGCCCGACGCCTTGATATGCGAGATCTGCACTCGGCAGCCCACCGTGCGGCCAACCGTCAGCGCCTCCTCCACCGCGGTGTCGAGTCCGGCGCCCTCGCTGCGCAGATGCGTGGCGTACACGTCGTCCTCGCCGAGTTCGGCGGACACTTCCAGGAGGTGCCCGGTGTCCGCGGCGGCACCCGGTGCGTAGGCCAGTCCCGTGGACATTCCGAAACAGCCCGCCGCCAGTGCCTCGCGCAGCATCCGGCGCATGATGGCGGGATCGCCGTCGGCGGCGGTCCACAGGGTGCCGTGTCCCACGAGGGGGACATGGTTGGTGCCGTGGCCGCCCGCCTCGGCGGCCGCGAACAGCCCCTCGTGGTCGCGCCAGGAGGGCGACAGCGGTGGCCACACCTGCTCGGCGAACCCGGCGAAGGTGTGCGGGTCGCCGACCGGGGCGAGCGAGAAGCCGCAGTTGCCGACCACCTCCGTGGTCACCCCTTGGACGAGCTTGGACGGGTCGACGGTGGGGTGCAGGGGAGCGTTGTCGCTGTGAGAGTGGACGTCCACGAACCCCGGCATGAGGACCTGCCCCGGGCCGGCCCGCAGCACCCGCCGCCCGGCCGGCTCGACGCTGCCGGGCGGTTCGACGGCCTCGATCCGCTCGCCACGTACCAGCACGTCGGCGGCGAAGGGCGGCGCGCCGGTGCCGTCCACGACCGAGGCCCCGGCCACAAGCAGTTCGTTCACGCCGTGGTCACCGCCCCGGAGTCGGCGGTCTCCGCCGCCGGCTTCACCGCGCGAGGCGCGGTCTCCGGCAGGCAGAACCGGATGACCAGCAGCGATACCAACGCGATCACGGTGATGTACACGGCAGGGGACAGATTCGAACCGGTACGGGAGATCAAGAACGTCGCCACGTAGGGGGCTGTGCCACCGAACACCAGATACGACAGGTTGTAGCCGATGGACGAGGCCGTGTAGCGGACACGGGTCGGGAACATCTCCACCAGCAACACCGTCACCACCGGCCCGGTCGCGCCCGCGACGGACACGAACAGCAGCTGACCGGCGAAGGCGGGCCAGAATCCGCCGAGAGAGGAGAGCAGGAAGGCGGGCACGGCCAGGAGCGTCAGGCCGCACGCCGCGTACGTCATCAGCGGACGCCGCCCGTACCGGTCCGACAGGTGGCCGAATACCGGCACCAGAGCGATGAGCACCAGATAGGTGGCGGCCGACGACCACAGCGCGGTGGTCCGGGGAAGCCCGACGACGCTCGTCAGGTAGGTGGGCCAGTAGCTGCCGAGCACGTAGAAGGCGACCGCGTTGAACGTCACCACGCCGAACACCACGCCGATGGCCCGCCGCTGACCGTGCCACGTCGCCTTCAGCGGGGCGGACTCGACCTCGGCATCACGCCGCAGGGCCAGGAACTCGGGAGTGTCGTCGACCCGGAGCCGCAGATACAGCCCGACCAGGCCGAGCGGCAGCGCGAGCAGGAACGGGATCCGCCATCCCCACGACTGCATCGCCGTGTCGCCCAGCGCTTGCGTCAGCAGCGCGGCCAGGCCGAGACCGCACAGCGACGCCGCGTTGGTGGACACCGAGAGGACGCTGGCGTACAGCCCCCGGCGCTCGCGCGGTGCGTACTCCACCACGAAGGCGGAGGCACCCGAGTACTCGCCGCCCGCGGAAAAGCCCTGCACGAGCCGCAGGACGAGCAGGAGCACCGGGGCGAGTGTCCCGACGGACGCGTGGGTGGGCAGTACCCCGACCAGAGCGGTGGAGCCCGACATCATCAGCACCACCAGGGAGAGCGTGGCGCGCCGGCCGACTCGGTCGCCGAGCCTGCCGAGGACGATGGCGCCCACGGGGCGTATGAAGAAGGCCACGGCGAAGATGCCGAAGGTCGCCAGCAACCCCGCGGTCGGATCGTGACCGGGGAAGAACGCGGTGGCGATGACGGTGGCCTGGAAACCGTAGACACCGAAGTCGAACCACTCGACGAAGTTGCCGGCGGCTCCGGCCAGCAGGGGGCGCCGGACGCTCGGAGGCGTACCGGGCGGTGTGGAGGGGACTGAGGATGGCATGGGCGCTCCACGGTTGCCGAAGATCGGGGAGAGGGCGGGATCCCCTTCGCCGTACACCCCGTCGTGTCGCGGTCCGAAGGTTGCTCCACTTTCGGATCGACGGAAACCGTTGTCCAATTCCTCTTGGCGTGCTATCCATTCCCGAATGGGAATGGATCCGACGTTCCAGCAGCTCAGAGTGTTCCTCACCGTTGCCGAGGAACTGCATTTCGGCCGTGCCGCCGAGCGGCTGGCCATGACCCAGCCACCGGTGAGTCGGCAGGTGCGGGCGCTGGAGAAGGTCGTCGGCGTCCCCCTGTTCGACCGCACCTCGCGCCACGTCGCGCTCACCCCCGCGGGCGAGGTGCTGCACGCCGAGGCGGCCCGGACCCTGACGTCCTGGGGCCGCGCGGTCCAGGAGGCCGCCCATGTGGCCCGCGGGCTTCGCCGCGCCCTGGTGCTCGGCTGCGTCGAGGCGGTCGCCCTCGAACTGCTCCCCTCGGTCGTCAACGAGATCCGCCGCACCCATCCGCAGGACGAATGGGAACTGCGGGAGGGGGACACCTCCGACTTGCTGGCGGGGCTGCACGCCCGCGAGTTGGACTGCGCCGTGGTGCGGGGCCCGGTCGCCGCCGATGCGGAAGTCCTGGTACGGCCGTTGTTCGACGACCCGCTGGTCGTGGCGTTGCCGTCCGCGCATCCGCACGGCGGATCGCCCATCGAGTGGTCCGCCCTCGCCGAGGAGGATTTCGTGGTGTACCGGAGGGACGTCAGGCAAGGTCTGCTTCCAGTGCTCCTCGATGGCTGCGCACGGGCCGGTTTCACCCCGCGCATCCGGTACCAGGCCACCGCGACCGAACTGCTCCTCGGCCTGGTGGCGGCCGGTGACGGGGTGGCTCTGGTCTCCTCGGCGGTGGCCCGCTCCCCGCGGGCCGGTGTGCGGTTCGTTCCGCTCGCGGGTGGCGGTGCCACCTCCCCGCTGTTGTTCGTGTGGCGCCGGGGCGCCGCGGTGGGGGCCGTGAAACGGATCGGCGACATGCTGTGGCGGGCCGCGGCGGAACGTCGCGGCGCACCGCGCGATCCCGCGGTGCCGTGACCGTCGTGGCCGACGCGGACACCGGAATGCCGCCACCAGGCCGGCCAAGACCGGGATCCGTGTCGCTGCCTGTGGGATCCCCGCTGCCACTGGGCCAAGGCCATCCTCACCGCACCGTGCACCCCACGCGGGTTGCTACCCGACCGGCCAGTCCCCGGTGCGGGCGAAGAGCTCGATGTCGGCCTCGTACGGCGCGGGGTCGAGTCCCCGCGCACGCACCCACTCCGTATTGAGGTGGGTGTTCCGGTACGGATCGGCGACGTCGCCGATGATGGTGACGACGCTGCCCTGCATCCCGGCTTGGCGCATCCGTGCCACGAGGTAGCACGTTCCCCAGAAGTTGGTGCCGGTCGCCGGTCCGGCTTCGATTCCGGCAGCAGTACGAAGCCACCGCAGGGCCGCAATGGAGGCCGCGTCCGGTACCGGGATCATCAGGTCGATCACCGCTGGCAGGAAGCCGGGCTCGGTGCGTGGGCGACCGATGCCAGGTATCCGCGAGGGCATCCCCGTGGTGTAGTCGCCACACCCGCTCGCCCACGCGGGGAAGTAGGCGGAGTTCTCCGGGTCCACCACGGCCAGCCGGGTCGGATGACCGTGTCGCCGCAGGTGGCGTCCGATCGCTGCCGAGGTCGCTCCGGTTCCGGCACCAGTGACGATCCACTCCGGGATCGGGTGCGGTTCCCCGCTCATCTGATCGAAGATCTCGTCGGCGATCGTCGGCTCACCACACCCGGCCACCGCCCGCTCCGCGTCGCTGAAGTGGTCCAGGAAGTGGCCGCCGAGCTGCTCGGCCAACGCCCTCGCCTCCTCCTGCACCGCGGCGGGCGGCTGCTCACCCACCTGCCACCGTCCGCCCTCCCCCTCGATCCTGGCCAGGACGTCCGCAGAGGTCTTCGCCGGTACGACGGCGGTGAACACCAGGCCCAGCAGTCTCGCGAAGTGGGCTCCGGCGACAGCAACCGCTCCGCTCGTAGCCGCGATCACCGGCGTGTCCGACCTGATAGCGCCGCTGGCGATCGCCTCACAGAACATGGCCCGCACCAGGCGATACTTCATGCTGCCGGTGGGATGCGCGGACTCGTCCTTGATGTAGATCTCGACGTCCCGGATCGCGGGCAGCGGAAGCGGGCGCAGGGGCGTGGGTGTCAGATGCAGGCCGCCTGTCCGTACCCGCCGGATCGCGTCGGCAGCCCACGAGTTGGGGTGTTCCGTGGTCATGACCGGACCCTACTGGAGCCGCGGCACCGGGCAGGTCGCCATGCTCAGCGGTCATTGTCGACAACGAACCTGCCACTGCGCCTGCTACCACGCTTCGGCTCGGCCATATTGCTTGGTCGACTGGATTGGATGGCACGGCGGCTGGCTTCGGTGAGAACGGTCATGTGGGGGTCACTGTCTGTCACGCCAACAGGACGCGTTTGCACAGGAGTTGGAAGCCTGCGCGGCCGAACATCTGGCGCTTGAGCATCTTGATCCGGCTGGGCGTACTTGGATATTGCGACGAGGAGGCAAGGTGCCGTGCCAGGCATCGCAGGCCCGCGAAGCCCGGAGAGACATCCCCTGACGGTTCGGGCAGCGTGTGTGGGGTCGGGAAGCGGGGACTGCCCGGCTCCTTCGCGCGTTGCGGAGGACGATCTGACCGTTTGATGTGTGACACGACGGCGGTGCTGTCGTCGGGGGAAGTGAGCAACCCATGGCCGTGGTGGGACTGTTCTGGATCGCCGAGGGCGACGTGTACGTGGGCGCGAAGCCGTCCGGTCTGGCTCCCGGGGTACGCCTGGATCTCGAGCCGCCGGATCCTGTCCGTCCTCGCCATGTTCCTCGGAGCCCTCGCCGACGCACTGCTCTTCCTGCACAACGGCCCCTCCTGCGCTCTCGGACCGGCCCTGCTCCTGCTCGCCGTCACCGCCTTCGCTACCCACCGGCTCTCGGTCGCCGACGCCGCCTGGATCCGTCCAGGCGGTGCGGGGTGATTTTCCTTCTTCCGGGTGGTCTTTCCCCGGCTGTGCCGCCGTGCGTGCGTCTGGCCCCGGAAACTCTGACGGACAGGGGTGGCAAGCTGAGGAGGGGAAATGACGGGCAACACGGTTCTGTTCGCGGTCCGGGAGCATCCCGGGGGTGACACGGCCGGGGCTGAGCAGCTGCGCAGGATCCGTGAGGCGGTCGAGGCCGCCGGGTTCGCGGTGCGGTGGGCCGGTACCGGCCCCGAGGCCCGGACGGTGCTGCGCACCGAGGCCGGTCTGGCAGCGGCGTTGGTGGACTGGGAGCTTGATCCGGACGGCAGGCCGGACGGCGAGCCGGGCGGTGCCGCGGTGCTGTGCGACGTCGGACGGCGGTTCCAGGGTCTGCCGGCTTTCCTCATCGCGGCCGACGAGGGCTTCGAGGACCTGCCGCTGTGGGTGTCGGAGACCGTGGTCGGGTACGTCTGGCCGGAGGAGGACACCGCCGCTTTCATCGCCGGACGGATTTGCAGCGCTGCCCGCGCCTACCGCGAGGCCGTTCTGCCGCCGTTCTTCAAGGCGCTGCGCCACTTCGACGATACGCACGAGTACTCCTGGCACACTCCGGCCCATGCCGGCGGCGTCGCGTTTCTGAAGTCACCGGTGGGCCGGGCCTTCCACGACTACTTCGGGGAGCGGCTGTTCCGCAGCGATCTGTCCATCTCGGTCGAGGCGCTCGGCTCCCTTTTCGAGCACACGGGGCCCATCGGCGAGGCGGAGCGGAACGCCGCCCGGGTCTTCGGCGCCGACCTCACGTACTTCGTCCTCCACGGCGATTCGACCTGCGATCGCCTGGTTGGCCACTTCAGCGTGACCCGTGACGAGATCGCCCTCGTGGACCGGAACTGTCACAAGTCGGTGCTGCACGGCCTGGTCATCTCCGGCTCGCGGCCGGTGTATCTGATCCCTACGCGCAATGGCTACGGTCTCTCCGGGCCGCTGCCCCCGGGCGAGATCCAGGCGGATACCGTGACCGCCCGCATCGGGGGAAACCCGCTGGCGCGCGACGCGCTCTCCCCCCGGGCCCAGTACGCGGTCTTCACCAACTCCACCTACGACGGCCTGTGTTACGACGCGGTTCAGGTCGCCCGAGGATTCGCGGCCAGCACGCCCCGGGTTCACTTCGACGAGGCGTGGTTCGCTTATGCCCGCTTCCACCCCCTCTACGCCGGGCGCTACGGGATGTCGGTAGGGCCCGACACCTTCCCCGGCCCGCATCGGCCCACCGTCTTCGCCACCCAGTCCACCCACAAGCTGCTGGCCGCGCTGTCGCAGAGCGCCATGGTGCACATCAAGCCCGCCCCCCGAGCCCCCGTGGAGCACGACCGGTTCAATGAGGCGCTGATGATGCACGGCACCACCTCTCCGCTGTATCCGATGATCGCCTCCTTGGACGTCGCCACCGCGATGATGGACGGGCCACAAGGCCGCTGGCTGATCGACGAGGCGGTGACCGAGGCGGTCCGCTTCCGCCAGGCGGTGGTGCGGATCGGCCGTCGCATCAAGGCCGCCGGTGATCGTCCCGCCTGGTTCTTCGGGGTCTGGCAGCCGGAGACGGTGACCGATCCGTCCAGCGGTGAGCGGCTGCCTTTCGACGAGGCCCCGGCCGAGCTGCTGCGTACGGAACCGTCGTGCTGGGAGCTGGAGCCCGGGGCGGATTGGCACGGATTCCCTGGGCTCGGCCAGGGATACTGCATGCTCGATCCCCTCAAGGTGACCGTGACCTGCCCGGGGATCAACGCAACGGGTAGAATGGCCGATTGGGGCATTCCCGCCCGGGTCCTCACGTCCTATCTGGCCGCCCGGAACGTGGTGGTGGAGAAGACGGACAGTTACACCACCCTGGTCCTGTTCTCCATGGGCATCACCAAGGGCAAGTGGGGCACGCTCCTGGACGCCCTGATGGACTTCAAGTCCCTCTATGACGAGGACGCACCGCTCGACCGTGTCCTGCCCGGACTGGTCACCGCGTACCCGAACCGCTACACCGGCGGGACGCTGCGCGGGCTCTGCCAGGAGATGCACGACTATCTGCGTGCGGTGAGCCTGGTCCAGCTGCTGGACACTGCCTTCCAGGAGCTGCCGGAGCCGGTCGTCCCCCCGCAGTTCTGCTATCAGCGGCTGATCCGCGGCGGCACAGAGCGGGTGCGGCTGGCCGACGCGGCGGGCCGGGTGGCCGCGGCCATGGTCACCGTCACGCCGCCCGGTATCCCGGTGCTGATGCCCGGCGAGGGCATCGGCACCGTGAACGGTCCGCTGCTGCGCTATTTGACCGCCCTTGAATCGTTCGACCGATCTTTTCCCGGGTTCCGCAGCGAGACCCACGGGGTGACCATCGACTCCGAAACCGGCGACTATCTGATCGAGTGTCTGTCTCGGGGGGAGGAAGCCCACCACGGTGCCCTGGGCGAGCCGCGCAAGATTGTCGTTCCGGCCCCAGCCACGGCGGACCCGGCCACGGCCCTCGCCGATGACGCCGTGCCCCCAGAAGCGGAAGCCCTGTCCTGAGAGCGCCTCCTCCGACGACGTCGGCCCCTTCAACTGCGGATGCCAGCCCGCGTCCACCGCCGCAGGCGACGGGCGTGCCGCACGAGCAGGTCCGTGGCCAGCTCGGGCTGGGGCGCGCTTCTTGACCTACACGATCCTCTGGGACGAGGGCTGTGGGTGTCGAGTATTACATCCGAGCTGGTCATGCAGCATGTTCGTAGGTGTGGAGAACTGGCGCCAGTCCTCGCATCGGTGCATCGGACTGCGCAGTGCGGCGCGGTCGCGAGCATCGGCACGTGGCTTCGCGGCGGTGGACTTGGAGGCGGCTTGCAGCATGTCCAATGTGGTGGGGCGGCGGTAGCGTTTGTAGCAGCGCAGGGTGGTGGCGAGGCCGAGGAACGCCAGGTAGTTGCGGGGATCGTGTTCGTAGCGGGCGCTGAGTCGGTGGTAGTCGGCCGGCCACGAGTGCGCTCGATGACCCAGCGCTCCTGCCAGGAACCGTATCAACGCGGCGCATCGTCCATTCCTGCAACAGGAGATGCATGAAGAGCCGTGAAATGCGGAGGGATGGTGACCATGTGGTTGCTGTGGCTGTTTCTACTGGCAGGTCCCGTCATCATCGGGATCGGTATCCGCGAGGCCGCGCTCCAACGCCGCCTCCTGCGTGAAGGGGTCCGCACCGATGGCCTGGTGGTCCGCCACCGCATCAAGCACACCGTAGGAAAGAAGCCCATTTACTTCGCGGTGGTCAGCTTCGGTGATGCACAGGGCAATCAGCACGAGTTCGAGTCCAACCTTTCCGGAGTCGAGGGTCTGCCCGTGAGTGGTCGGGCCCCGGTGCTCTACCTCCCCGGGGTCCCGAAGAGCGCACGACTCGACGTCTCCTCGAAACGGATCGGGGGCGTCGTGCTTGCTTTCGCGATCGGCATTGTGTGGACGGCCGTCCCGATCTGGTTGCTCTCCGGCGGCCGGTAGGCAGCTGGTGGTGCGTTGTACGTGCTGTGAAGCGCCGGTGGTGTGAGAAGTGAAGTTGCCCCTCAAGTTGCCTCTCGGGTTGCTCCTCGAGTCGCCCTTCAGTTTGCCTCGGGCTCCGAGTACGAGAGGATGACACTGCAGGTCAGGGCCCGTGGTCAAGGGGTACCGGCCTCGCCGACCGCTTCTCACAAGTACCCCCGTACTTCTGAGAAGTACCTCCCATACCGACCACGCCCGATACAGGAGTGCTCCTCAATGCCGACCAGGTCTGATCAGAACCTGTCGCATCTCGGATGTTGGGCGGGCACCCTCCTGGTGGGCCTGCTGGTCTCGTCCTGGGCGCCCGTGCGCGGCGGGTGCTTCTCGATGGGGTCGGCGTCGTTGCCTACGTCAGCGGAGAGGCGTTGTGGATCGCCATCTTGAGAGGGGCCTGATCTACCGGGCCTGTGCTCCGGTTGACGGGCCGCCCCGGTAGGTGCGGATCCTGCGGCGGTCCAGCGGCCGGCGCTACTGGATCGCTGGGGCGGCCACGGGCAAAGCGGGAGCGCGACATCGCTGTCGGCCAGCTGCACGGGTACCCGGTCGGCCGGGGCGGCGCCGGGCGGCGCACCGGGTACGTCCATGTCTCCACCCACGAGTGGTTCATCGGCTTGGTGGACCAAGCGCTGCGCGGGCACCCGTACATCGTGGCCGCATCGAACGTCGGACAGGGTGCGCGGCGCGGCGGCACGCTGCGGCTGCGGCCGGAGCTCTCGCTGGGCGCGGTGCGCGCGGTGCATGAGGTCGTGGCCGCGCTGGAGGCAGCGGGCCTGGACGGTGGAACCGTCGCTCGAGGCCGTCGACGAACTGCGCGTGCGCTACCAGGGACAGCTGTACTGTCTGGCGATCTACCACTCCTCAGGCGAGAGGTGGATCTGTGAGCGGGGCCGGAGCCATCTCGGCGAGCACCAGGACGACCGGACGTGCGGCGTCTGGTCGGATGGGTGTGGGCGGATCTCCAGGTCAACCGGCAGCAGTTCAGCCCGCACGCGCAGCTGACCGTAGGCGTTCCGCAGCGTCATGCACGCGTCCACGCAGACGTTCGCCGGGACACGACCGTCAACGAGGGCCACCCACAGATACGGCAGCACCAGTTCCGCCAGCTGGTCCGGCTTCGCGTGCTGCAGCATCCGCGCCGTATGGTCCAGACTCCCCGGCAGCGGCAACCTGCCATCCGGCAATGCGGGAACCGCGGTACGCGGACGCGGTACCGGGGAACGGGCCGGGACCCGCTTCTGTGGCGTTCGGTGCTTCCTGCCCCGCTTCTGCTTCGACATGAGCAGAGCCTAAAGATCCCATCGCGCTTCGCGACAGACCGCATTCACAGCGTCACCGGCGCTGCCCGCTTTCCGGGATCAGGAGGCCCGGCTCGCGGGTACGGTACGCGGCAGGTCACCGGATTGTGACTGTCCCTCAACGGAACTCCGGGGGACAGGTGGTGTGAGCTGCTTCCGGGAGGGTGCGGGTGATCCGGTCGCGCATCGGCTTTAGCTCCTGGCCTTGGTAGGTGTCGGGAATCTGGCCTTTCCGCCGGGGGACGAGCAGCAGGAGATGGTCCCCGTCGGCGTATGCCTCGGCGGGGTCCGCGACGGCGGGGTCAGCGAGGTCGAACCGTGCCGAGGCAGGGCCTGTGCTGGGCTTGAACCACCGGTCCACGGACATGGTTACCTGTATCCGGCCCCGGCCTGTGGGGCGCACCGCGGTGAGGTCGCCCTCCACTACGGCATGCGCGCAGGCGAGAGCCTGCGGGAACGTCTGTCCTCGTCCCGTGGTGTCGGGGTCGGTCCCGGAGCCGCCGTCGGCAGTGACCGTTACGGTCACGACGATGACGGCGGCGCAGACGGCTGCCGCTACGGCGAGTGCCGCCCGGACACGCCGCTGTCCGCGCGGGGGGAGAGCCGCCGCCGGGACGGTGCGGACCGATGCCGCGGGGTCCGGACGCCCGGCCTCGTCCCCGATCAGCGCAAACGCCCGTCGCAGCCGGGTCTCCTCAGTCTCGGTCGGTTCGGTCACCGTGGATCACCTCCGTCTCGCGTAGCCGGGTCCGCAGCGCGGCCACGGCCGTGTGCAGGCGGCTTTTGACCGTGCCCTCGGGGATGCCGAGCAGCGTTGCGATGTCACGCACCGGAAGATCGGCGTAGTAGCGCAACGTCAGTACCTGACGCTGGTGAGGGGGCAGGGAGCCGAGTCCATCGGCCACCGCGAGGGCCAGCGCGCGGTCCTCATCGATATGTTCCGCGACGGGCTGCTGCGCCCAGCGGGCGGCGAGCCGGGCACGCAGCCCGTCGTCGCGCGCACCGGCCCGGTGCCAGTCCGTGGCGACACGGGTGGCGACGACGCTGCTCCACGCGGAGGTGTCGCGGACCGCCGCGCGGTCCGGATCGGCGTGTTGTTCCAGCAGCTTCAGCCGTACCTCCTGCACCCCGTCGTCGAGGTCGCCCCACGGCACGCCGCCCAGGGCCAGGATCGCGCGCACGCGCGAGACATCCACGTCGGTCTTGTCGGGCGTACGGGCGTCGGGCGTGTGTCTGTCAGGCCCGCGAGGGTCAGCGGCATCCGCGCGGCGCCCGATACGGCGTAGCGTGCGGCGGCGTCCGGTCATGGGTTCCCTCCCTGTCCCTCCTAGGACGGGGGAGCATCCGGAAACGTTCGGCTGTGCCGGGCGATGAGCGGCCTTCCCGGAGAGCAGGGCCTTTACGGGAAGGCTCCTCTGCCCCGCGCCTGGGGCGCGGGACAGAGCGGCGGCGGCCTTGCGGATCAGGCGCAGTTGTCGCGTGGTCGCGCGGGGCCGAACGTCTCCGGCTCATGGGGCTGAGCCGCGTTCAGTTCCTGGACCAGGGTGGCCTCTTCGCGGCCGGCCAACTGGTCCTCCAGTCCGGCATCGTCCCCAGCCTTCAGTTTCGCGCTACGGGCCTGTGCGGCCGTGCGAGGGCGACCTTCCAACTCGCCCTGGCCTATGACGCCTGCGTCGAACGGCACTTCCGAGCCCTCGCCGAGGCCCTGCCACCGGGCGGGTTCCGGGTCGTCCCCGGGGGAACAAGTGGCCGCCTCCCACCTGATCGCCATGACGTACCGGTGACCCGGCTCGACCCGCGGCTGGTCGAGTGCCATCTTCGTGCGGTTCCCGGTGTCTCCGTCCTGGAACTGCCAGCCCATGGCGCTGTACTCCCAGGTGTCCGGCGCCGGGCGGGGCGCGTCGGGCCGGGACCACAGCACCTTGTCGACCGTCAGGGCAACGGTACGGCCGACGGTGCCCTCCCCGCGCTCCACCTCCTGTTGGGTGGGCGCGATCTCCTTCTCCCTGGTGGCCGAGACGACAAGGACATGGTCGGCGTAGGTCACCCAGTCCGAGGCCGTACGGTTCGGCAAGTGGTCGGCGCCCTGGCCGACGATGACGTCCTCGGTGCGCGCAGTCGCCTCGTCGCGGTCAGAGACGGCCAGGCCCGTGCCCAGGGCGACGTTTGCGGCAGCGGCTAGGGTCTGTTGCGAAAGTGCTGGTCACAGCCACTCGTTGAGGACTGCGACCAGCACGGTGGCTTCGTAGCGGACGGCGAGTTTGTCGTATCTCGTGGCGACCGCGCGGTGTCGCTTGAGTCGGTTGATCCCGCACTCGACCGCGTGCCGATGCTTGTAGTCGGCCTTGTCGAACGTCGGTGGCCGTC
>NZ_JAGFNO010000041.1:0-63823 GCF_017592595.1 Streptomyces sp. NEAU-YJ-81
CTCACGCCAAAACCCGCTGCGTCGGAGAACAGGCGATGGCCGCCCTCAAGGGATGGCGCCTGCTGCGGAAACTGCGCTGCAGCACGACCCGCATCACCGACATCGTGAAGGCCGTCCTCGTCCTTCACCACGCCGGAACCTGAGGATGGAAAAGGCTCAATGCCACTTGCCGAAGACTGGATGGGGGATGCTCAACCTCGACGGCCTTCGAGAGCAGGCGAACCGCCTCATCGAGCAGTCCATGAGCGAGTGGCAGCGCGTCAGCCAAGGTGACGCACCCGAGGGCTGAACCGGGGCTTGGTCCGTGACTGGTCCGGAAGCACTGGTCAGGAGGGGTACAGCAGTGGGAGGAACTGGGAGTTAGCGCGCAAGCCGGGCTCGGTTGAGAGCGGGTTGAGCGAAAGGCGGTCAGGCGCCTTTTTTCGGGCGTCTAGAAGAAGCCGAGCTTCTTCGGGGAGTACGACACCAGTAGATTCTTCGTCTGCTGATAGTGGTCCAGCATCATCTTGTGGGTCTCGCGGCCGATCCCGGACTGCTTGTAGCCGCCGAAGGCGGCGTGCGCCGGATAGGCGTGGTAGCAGTTGGTCCATACCCGGCCCGCCTGGATGGCGCGCCCGGCGCGGTACGCGGTCGTGCCGTCCCGGGTCCACACCCCCGCGCCCAGCCCGTAGAGCGTGTCGTTGGCGATGCCGATCGCGTCCTCGAAGTCGGTGAACCGCGCCACCGCGACCACCGGTCCGAAGATCTCCTCCTGGAAGACCCGCATATGGTTGCCGCCCTCGAAGATCGTGGGCTGGACGTAGTAGCCGCCCTCCAGCTCACCGCCGAGCTCGGCGCGGCTGCCGCCGGTGAGGACGCGGGCGCCCTCCTGCCGGCCGATGTCCAGATACGACAGGATCTTCTCGAGCTGGTCGTTGGACGCCTGGGCGCCGATCATGGTGTCGGTGTCCAGCGGATGCCCCTGCGCCACCTTCTCCGTACGGGCCACGGCCGCGTCCATGAACGCCTGGTAGTGGCCGCCTTGGACCAGGGCCCGTGAGGGACAGGTGCACACCTCGCCCTGGTTCAGGGCGAACATGGTGAACCCTTCCAGCGCCTTGTCCAGGAAGTCGTCGTCGGCGGCCGAGACATCGTCGAAGAAGACGTTCGGGCTCTTGCCGCCGAGTTCCAGGGTGACCGGGATCAGGTTCTCGCTCGCGTACTGCATGATCAGCCGGCCGGTGGTGGTCTCCCCGGTGAAGGCGACCTTGGCCACCCGGGAGTTGGACGCCAGCGGCTTTCCGGCCTCCACGCCGAAGCCGTTGACGATGTTGACCACACCCGGGGGCAGCAGATCGGCCACCAGGCTCATCCACAGGTGGATCGAGGCCGGCGTCTGCTCGGCGGGCTTCAGCACCACCGCGTTGCCCGCGGCCAGCGCCGGGGCCAGCTTCCAAGTGGCCATCAGGATCGGGAAGTTCCACGGGATGATCTGGGCGACCACGCCCAGCGGCTCATGGAAGTGGTACGCGACCGTGTCGTGGTCGAGCTCGGAGAGGCTGCCCTCCTGGGCCCGGATCACCCCCGCGAAATAGCGGAAGTGGTCGATGGCCAGCGGGATATCGGCGGCCAGCGTCTCCCGTACCGGCTTGCCGTTCTCCCAGCTCTCCGCGACCGCGAGCGCCTCCAGATTCTGCTCCATCCGGTCGGCGATCTTCAGCAGCACCGAGGCGCGCTCGGCGGGTGCGGTACGGCCCCAGGCGGGCGCGGCCGCGTGGGCGGCGTCCAGGGCCCGCTCGACGTCCTCGGCGGTGCCCCGGGCGATCTCGGTGAACGGCTGCCCGTTCACGGGGGTCGGGTTCTCGAAATAGCGGCCCCGGGCCGGCGGTACGTACTCGCCGCCGATCCAGTGGTCATAGCGCGGCTGATAGCTGACGACCGAGCCCTCGGAGCCGGGGTTTGCGAAACGCGTCATGGGGCGGCCTCCCGTGGTGTACGCGTGATGGGGTCCCGTTGTCGGACGCGTCGTTCGTGCGCGTCCCGGCCCCGCCCGCGCCGACACGGGCGGAGCCGACGGGGAGGCTAGCCGCGGCCACGTTGCGGGGACGTTGCGTCCTGGTGGCCGCCTCCTTGCCGTTCAGCGCCGTCTCCGCGTCGGGGGCCACCTCCGTGGTGGGCACCGTCTCCATGGTGGGCGTCGTCTCCGTGCTGGGCAACGCCCTGCTGGGCAACGCCCCCTTGGTGGGCGCCGTCTCCGTGCGGGGCAACGCCCGCCAGTCCGTACAGCTCCCGCAGCCGCCGGACCCGCGCTGCCGGAACCGCCCGCCCCGGCGCATGCGCCGGAAGCGCGGTCAGCAGCGCCTCCGCGACCTCCAGATCGTCCTCGCCCCACGGCGTCTGCGCCCAGCGCCGCAGCAGTTCCGGATCACCGTGGGACAGCACGGTGCGCCGCAGCCCGTCCTCCAGCACCCGCCGCATCCGGCACACCCCCGGCGCCTCCGACAGCGGCAGCAGCGGCCCCGGATACGCCCGCAGCGCCGTATACGCGTCGCCGGAGGCCAACGCCTCGGCGGCGTCGGCCAGATCGGTGCTCACGGGCGCGCAGAGCCGGTACGGGCGTGAGCCCAGCAGCGGGCCCACCAGGCGGCGCAGCCGCGACAGCTCGGCCCGCAGCGTCACCGGGGAGCGGTCGTCGGCCCGGGGCCCGTACAGCTCCAGCGTCAGCCGGTCGCCGGACAGCCCCTCCGGATGGCCGGCCAGCAGCACCATGATCTCGCTGTGCCGCCGCCCGAGCCGCAGCCGCCGCCCGTCGACGACCAGCAGCGCCTCGTCCCGGCCCAGCGCCGTCAGACTGATCCGCGGCCCGCGCGCCCGCGGCTCCCCGGCGCCCAGCTGGGCCTCGGCGGCGCGGGCGGTCGCCTGGACCAGGGCCAGGCTGTGCGGGGCGGCCAGATGGTCCCCGCCGGTGATGTCCACCGCGCCCAGCAGCCGTCCGGTGTGCGGATCGTGGATGGGGGCGGCGGCGCAGGTCCATGGCTGCACAGTGCGGTTGAAGTGCTCGGTGGCGAAGATCTGCACCGCATGGTCGACGGTGAGCGCCGTCCCGGGCGCGTTGGTGCCCGCATGGCTCTCGTCCCAGCGCGCCCCGGCCACGAAGTTCATCCGCTCGGCCTGGTTCCGTACGCCCGCGTGCCCCTCCACCCACAGCATCCGGCCCTGTTCGTCGCAGACCGCGAGCAGATGGGCGCCGTCGTGGGCGATGGTGCCCAGCAGTTCCCGGAACAGCGGCATCACCCGGGCCAGCGGATGGTCCGCGCGATAGGTGTCCAGCGCGTCGTCCGCCAGGTCGATCGGCGCGTTGCGCTCCTGGGCGACCCGCGCGTCGGCCGAGCGCCGCCAGGACTCCGCCACCACCGGCCGCACGGCCGGGCTGAGTGCCCCCTCGGTCAGAAACGCCTCATGGGCGCGGCGCACGGCACGGGTGCGCTCGGCGGGGTCGGTGCCGGACGCCATCGCCAGCCAGGGATTGACCATGGTGCCTCGCTCAGCGGTACGGGGGGCGGAATGTTCAGAGGTCCAGGGTCCCAGGGTTTCGGGAATTCGGGGCTTCGGGGATACGAGGAGACGGTACTAAGGGGCGGACGGGGTGGGGAGTCTGCCGTCAGCTTCGGGCGGGCAGAGCGGGGGCGGGCACGACCCCGGGCGGGGACGCATAGCCGCAGGAGTGGCAGATCTTCCACCCGTCCTGGTTCACGGCGAGTTGGCCACCACAGCTCGGGCACTGCTCGGAGCTCATGATCGTTCCTTTGGTTCATGCGCACGAGGCGGTGCGGGCCACCCGTGCGCTCAGATTTCCTTGTGGGGCGGATGCCCCGCAACAGTCAGAACAAGCCGCGTTCAGGTACGGGCACCGGATGGAGCGTGTTCACACCGGGAGTGCGGCGTTGCCAGGGATCTCCCCCTACGCTTCCCGCGCCCCCTCGCACGCCGCTTGAACGCTTGAGGATCGGTCGGCCGCTGGTCGAGCCCGCCGCGCCGGTCGGGCCCGCCGCGCACGTAGGACCGCCGCGCACGTAGGCCCGCCGCACACGACAACGCGGGCGGGGAGCCGGTGAGGGCTCCCCGCCCGCGTCATCAGGGGGCGTACGGGGTTCGTACGAGGGTCAGTTGATGGACTTGATCAGCTCACCGTTGGTGGTGTCGCCGCTGAGCTCCCAGAAGAAGGTGCCGCCCAGGCCCTGCTGCTGCTTGAAGTTCATCTTGCCGGCGATGGTGGCGGGAGTGTCATAGCTCCACCACTGGTTTCCGCAGTGCGCGTAGGCCGTCCCCGCGACCGTGCCGGTCGCCGGGCAGGAGTTCTTGAGCACCTTGTAGTCCTCGATGCCCGCCTCGTACGTGCCGGGCGCGGCGCCGGTCGCCGTGCCGCCGGGGGTGTCCTGGGTGACGCCGCTCCAGCCGCGTCCGTAGAAGCCGATGCCCAGCAGCAGCTTCGAGGCCGGGATGCCGGCGCCCTTGAGCTTGGTGATGGCGGCGTCGGTGTCGAAGCCCTGCTGCGGAATGCCGTTGTAGGAGTTGAGCGGCGAATGCGGGGCGGTGGGGCCCTGTGCGGCCCATGCGCCGAAGAAGTCGTACGTCATCGGGTTGTACCAGTCGACGTACTGCGCGGCGCCCGCGTAGTCGGCGGCCTCGATCTTGCCGCCGGAGGAGGCGTCGGCCGTGATCGCCGCGGTCACCAGATTGGACGAACCGAACTTGGCGCGCATCGCGGCCATCAGGTTCTTGAAGGCGTCCTTGCCGCTGGTGTCACAGGTCAGCCCGCAGGCGTTGGGGTACTCCCAGTCGATGTCGATGCCGTCGAAGACATCCGCCCAGCGCGGGTCCTCGACCAGGTCGTAGCAGGACTGCGCGAAGGCCGCGGGGTTCTTGGCGGCCTCGGTGAACCCGGAGGACCAGGTCCAGCCGCCGAAGGACCACAGCACCTTGAGGCCGGGGTGGAGCTTCTTCAGCTTGCGCAGCTGGTTGAAGTTGCCGCGCAGGGCGCCCGCGTCCCAGGTGTCGGCCTGGCCGTCGACGCTGCTCGCCGCGTCGTACGCCTTGTCGTAGTCGGCGTAGGCGTCGCCGATGGCGCACTTGCCGCCGGTGACATTGCCGAAGGCGTAGTTGATGTGGGTGAGCTTGGCGGCCGAGCCCGAGGTCTCGACGTTCTTGACGTGGTAATTGCGCTGGTAGATGCCCCATTCGGTGAAGTAGCCGACGACCTTGTCACCGGCGGCCTTCGCGGCGGGGGCCTCGGCGGCCTTGGGTGCGGCCTTGGGCGTGGCCTTGGTTATGCCGGCGCTTTGGGGTTCACCGGCCGCGGCCGAGCCCGCGAGCAGAGTGGCGGTCAGGACCGCCGTACAGAGCGCCGCGAGCGCGGCCGACAGTCTGCCTGGTCTGAGCATGGAATCTCCTCGGTGGGGGGTGAGGGGAGAGTGAACTGCCCGACGACCTGCCCATAGCTTGACATGAACGCGCAGGGCAGGGTGGGGAAAAGGTAGAAGGACTAGACCAGTGGGGTCAATGGTCTGGGCCAATTTGCTCCGCACGTGCGCCGTTGGTGGGAATGCGCGTAAGAAGGTGGTGGGCGTTCGTGTGCGAAGTTGATCGAAGATCGGGCAACTGGTGGCGGAAGGCCCGGGATCGGGCATACTCCAACCGCCGCGGTACAGGTCACCACCCCTCGCGATCCGAGCGGGCGGGCCGGCCGGCGGCAGTAACACCGGCGGCGCCGCCACACCCCGGCGCACGTCGCCGCAGCGCCTGAACAGGGGAGAGGAGAGCGCCGCCATGACCGACCACGGCCCGCAGCCGGTGGAACGCGAGCTGCCCACCGAGGAGGCCCGCGACCTGATTTCGCTCGTCCGCGAGCTGATCGAACGGGAGATCAAGCCCCGGGCCGCCGAGGAGGAGGCCGCCGGGCGCTTCCCCCGTGAGCTGTTCACCCTGTTGTCCGAGTCCGGGCTGCTGGGGCTGGTCCAGCCCGAGGAGTTCGGCGGCGGCGACCAGCCGTACGAGGTCTATCTGCAGGTCCTGGAGGAGCTCGCGGCGGCCCGGCTGACCGTCGGCCTCGGCGTCAGCGTCCACACCCTGGCCTGCCACGCCCTCGCCCGCTTTGGCGGCAAGGAGCAGCTGGCCGAGCACCTTCCCGCGATGCTGGGCGGCGGTCTGCTCGGCGCGTACTGCCTCTCCGAGCCCTCCTCCGGCTCCGACGCGGCCGGGCTCACCACCCGGGCCACCCGTGACGGGGACACCTGGACGCTCGAGGGCACCAAGGCGTGGATCACCCACGGCGGAATCGCCGACTTCTACACCGTGCTCGCCCGCACCGGCCCCGAGCGCACCCGGGGCATCAGCGCCTTCCTCGTCCCCGCGGGCACCCCCGGGCTCTCGGCGGCCGCACCCGAGCACAAGATGGGCATGGCCGGTTCGCCGACCGCCCAGATCCATCTCGACGGGGTGCGCGTTCCCGACGCCCGCCGCATCGGCGAGGAGGGCCAGGGGTTCGCGATCGCCCTGTCCGCGCTCGACGCGGGCCGTCTGGGCATCGCGGCCTGCGCCGTCGGCGTCGCCCAGGCGGCGCTGGACGAGGCGCTCGCGTACACCGCGCAGCGGCGGCAGTTCGGCCGGCCGATAGCCGACTTCCAGGGGCTGCGCTTCATGCTCGCCGACATGGCCACCCAGATCGAGGCCGGACGCGCCCTGTACCTGGCGGCGGCACGGCTGCGGGACGCGGGGCGGCCGTTCTCCAAGCAGGCGGCGATGGCCAAGCTGTTCTGCACGGACGCCGCGATGCGGATCACCACCGACGCCGTCCAACTGCTCGGCGGATACGGCTACACGATGGACTTCCCGGTCGAGCGTTATATGCGCGAGGCGAAGGTCCTGCAGATCGTGGAGGGCACCAACCAGATCCAGCGGGTGGTCATCGCCCGCGCTCTCGCGGGACCTGAGACCGGCTGAGCCAGGGGTCCTGGGACCGGCTGAGCCGGGTGTTTCGGTGGGGGGCGCGGTATGCGCCCCCGCCGTTCGCCTACCGCCGCGTCACCGGGGAGCGGACCGGCTGCGAGCCGGGGCCGCCGAGGTGCGAGAACGGCTGCGTCCGCCAGTCCAGGCCCGCCGGAAGCGTCAGCAGCAGCGCGGCGTCCCGCTCCCGCGCCTCCAGCGACGCGTCGGCGGGGGCGGCGTCGGCCGCCCGGCGGCCGGTGCCGGCGCAGACCGTGAGCCCGAACGGGTCCCACGGGGAGGAGCAGAGCGCGTGCTCGGGAAGAACGTCCTCGTCGGCGAGGAGCGCGATGGGGCGCGCGCAGTCCGGGCAGATCACCCGGAACATCTCATAGGTGTCGTTGTGCTCGTCGGTATCGATGTCGCCTGTGTCGAGGCGCTCGAGATGAGGCATGTGTTTCCCCCTCGGGTGGGCTGGCCGGGCGCGTCGGCCTCGACCACAGCAAGCATTTCCCTCGCGGCCGCATAGGTAATCGCGGCAACTCATAGGACACCCATGAGGAGATGTGGCGTTCGTCACATGCCCGGTGCAGGTGCGGCGTACGGGCATCTCTGCCCGGTGTGCCCACCCGTTGTGCCGGAGCCCTCCCGACCACATAAGGTGATCGGCTGTGGAGGAGTTGGACAGACAGATCGTGGAGCTGCTCGTCAAGGACGGCCGGATGAGCTACACGGACCTGGGCAAGGCCACCGGCCTGTCCACATCGGCCGTGCACCAGCGGGTTCGCCGCCTCGAACAACGGGGCGTGATCCGCGGCTATGCCGCCGTCGTGGACCCCGAGGCCGTCGGGCTGCCCCTCACCGCGTTCATCTCGGTCAAACCCTTCGACCCCAGCGCGCCCGACGACATCTCCGAGCGGCTCGCCGAGGTGCCCGAGATCGAGGCGTGCCACAGCGTCGCGGGCGATGAGAACTACATCCTCAAGGTGCGCGTCGCCACCCCGCTGGAGCTGGAGCACCTGCTCAGCCGGATCCGCTCGCTGGCCGGGGTCTCCACCCGCACCACCGTGGTCCTCTCCACGCCCTACGAGGCGCGCCCGCCGCGCGTCTGACCGCCCGGCCCCTGTTACCCGGCCCCTTCCTAGCCCCCTCATCTGATACCCCCCGAGGCAGCCCGCCGTGAACGACCCGACCCCCGCCCAGGCCCCCGAGGGCCGTACCGTCCTGCTGCGTGGAGGTGAGGTCCACAGCCCCGCCGATCCGTTCGCGACCGCGATGGTCGTCGAGCGCGGCACCATCGCCTGGGTCGGCTCCGAAGGGGCCGCGGACAGCTTCGCGGACGGCGTGGACGAGATCATCCCGCTGGACGGGGCACTGGTCACCCCGGCGTTCACCGATGCGCATGTGCACACCACCGCGACCGGGCTCGCCCTCACCGGACTCGATCTCACCGGCGCCCGTACGCTCGCCGACGCGCTGGAGCGGGTGCGCGCCTTCGCCGCCGCCCACCCCGCCGACCGGGTGCTGCTCGGCCATGGCTGGGACGCCGCCCGCTGGCCCGAGGGACGGCCGCCGTCGCGGGCCGAACTCGACGAGGCGACCGGCGGCCGCCCGCTCTATCTCACCCGCATCGATGTGCACTCCGCCGTCGTCACCACTGCCCTCCTCGACCGCGTCTCCGGCGTGTCGGACCTGGCCGGCCACCGCGCCGACGCCCCCCTGACCGGCGCCGCCCACCACGCCGTCCGGGCCGCCGCCCACGCGGCCGTCACCGAGCGGCAGCGCACCGACGCCCAGCGGGCCGCCCTCGCCCGCGCCGCCTCGCTCGGCATCGGCTCCCTCCACGAATGCGCCGGGCCCGACATCTCCTCCGAGGACGACCTCACCGGGCTGCTGAAGCTCGCCGCCGGGGAGCCGGGACCGCGGGTGTACGGCTACTGGGCCGAGGCCGCGAGCAGCGCCGCCGACCTGGACAAGCTGCGCGAACTCGGCGCCATCGGCGCGGCGGGCGACCTCTTCGCCGACGGGGCGCTCGGCTCGCACACGGCGTGTCTCCACCAGCCGTACGCCGACACGCCGCACACCGGCACCGCCTATCTGGACGCGGCGGCCATCGCCGCCCATGTCATCGCCTGCACCGAGGCCGGGATCCAGGCCGGATTCCACGCCATCGGCGACGCCGCCGTCACGGCCGTCGTCGAGGGCGTACGGGCCGCCGCGGAGAAGGCCGGGCTCGCCCGCGTCCGCGCCGCCCGCCACCGCGTCGAACACGCCGAGATGCTCACCCCCGGGACCATCGCGGCCTTCGCCGACCTCGGCCTCACCGCCTCCGTCCAGCCCGCCTTCGACGCCCTGTGGGGCGGCGAGGAGGGCATGTACGCCCAGCGGCTCGGCCCCGGGCGGGCCCGCACCCTCAACCCGTACGCGGCGCTGCTGCGTGCCGGTGTGCCCCTGGCGCTCGGCTCCGACAGCCCGGTCACCCCGCTCGACCCCTGGGGCACCGTGCGGGCCGCGGCCTTCCACCGCACCCCGGAGCACCGGATCTCCGTCCGCGCCGCCTTCACCGCCCACACCCGCGGCGGCTGGCGGGCCATCGGGCGGGACGACGCGGGCGTCCTGGTGCCCGGCGCGCCCGCCGACTACGCGATCTGGCGTACCGGTGAACTCATCGTGCAGGTGCCCGACACGCGGGTCGCCGGATGGTCGACCGACCCCCGCTCCGGCACCCCCGGCCTGCCCGACCTCACCCCCGGCGGTCAACTGCCCGTCTGCGTGCGCACGGTGGTGGGCGGACGCACCGTCCACCTCCGGCCGGACGAGTGACGAGCGGGCGCCCCGTACCGCCGAACGATGAGCCCCCGGCCTGTCGTGGCATCTGAACATCGTCCGTACTGACCTGGTCATTTGAGGAAACGGCGCAGGTCATCCGGCTGTTGACAGGGTGCGGTCGGTGGCCGGTAGGTTCGGGCTCGTCCACCACTGGACGCCCGACCGGGGAATCTTCACGCAGTCGTCGAACGCCGCTGGGCCAGAGGGAGACGCGCCGCCGTGGTGCGCCGCCACTGGGAGCCAGGTCCAGCGCACGGGGGCGAGGGAGGGATCGCCGGGTCGGCAGGTGCGACCCGGGAGGGGCCCGGACGCTCAGTAGACAACGGCTCTCGGTCGATCCGCAGCCAGCGGGTCCCAGGTCGGCCCGAAGGGCGTCGGGCCCCCACTCCGCACGCGCACACCGGCGGACCGCCCCCCCACGCGGGGGCGGGGCCGCCGCCGGGCGAGGAACCCCCGCCATGGCCGAAGCGTTTCCATAGCCCGAGGTCACAATCCGCACCTCGGGACAACTTCTGGGCGCCCGCGTTATACGGTCACTTCACCACAGCACGACCTGTAGGAAGGCCGCACCGTGCCATCGGGTTCCGACACCACCGCCGAAACCGCCCCCACCGGGCCGGACGCAGACCGTCCGGGTCCGCGGTCCGGTCCTGCCGTCACGCCGCCCACCGGCGGCGCCGTCGAAGGCGGTGACACCGCCGAGGGCGGCGAGACCGGGACCGCGGCGCCCGCGACCGCGTCCGAGCCGTCCGGCGGAGAGCGGCGGCCCGGCCGGCTGCGCCGTCTGGGCCTGCTCGCCCGCCGCGAGGCGCGGCGCAGCGCACTCGCGGCGGCCGGCGGGCTCGCGCTCGGCCTCGCCTTCCCGCCGTTCGGGGTGTGGCCGCTGTCCTTGGTGGCCGTCGCCGCCCTGGCCCTGCTCACCCACGGCCGGACCGCCCGCCAGGGCGCCTGGACGGGCTTCGCCTTCGGGGTGCCGTTCTTCCTGCTGCTGCTGAAGTGGCTCAGCGTCGTGGGCTGGGACGCGGTGATCGGCCTGTCCGTCATTCAGGCGGCCTTCCTCGCGCTGATGGGGGCGGGCCTGGCCCTGGTCTCCCGGCTGCCGGTACCGGCCCTGTGGCCGCTGTGGACGGCCTGTCTGTGGGTCGCCGAGGAGTGGGCCCGTGACCGGGTGCCCTTCGGCGGCTTCCCCTGGGGCCGGCTGGCCTTCGCCAATACCGGCTCGCCCTACACCCCGCTCGCCGCGCTGGGCGGCGCCCCGCTGGTCACCTTCGGCGTCGCGCTGACGGGCGGGGCGCTCGCCTCCGCCGCGCTCGTCCTGTGGCGGCTGCGCCGCGCCGGGGGCCTCTCGCCGCGCGGCGCCCTGCCCGCCGCCGGGGCCGTGGCCGTCGCCGCCGCCGTGACGGTGGCCGGATTCGCGGTGCCCATCCCCACCGCCGCCGACGACTCGGTCGACATCGCCGTCGTCCAGGGCAATGTGCAGCAGGCCGGGATGGACTTCCTGGGCCGCCCGATGAAGATCCTCAATAACCATGTGAACGCGACCCTGGACCTGGCCAAGGACGTCAAGGCGGGCCGGATCGCCAAGCCCGATCTCGTCATCTGGCCGGAAAACGCCTCCGACCTCGATCCCTTCCAGTACCGGGAGGCATACGCCCGGATGGACGAGGCCGTGAAGGCGATCGGCGTTCCGGTGCTGGTCGGCGCCCTGGTCGACCATCCGACCAAACAGGGCTATGTGGAGAACCAGGGCATCGTCTGGGACCCGAAGAGCGGCCCCGGAGCCTCGTACACCAAGCAGCATCCGGTGCCCTTCGGTGAATACGTCCCCTTCCGCCAGCAGCTCAGCAAGATCATCACCCGGCTCCAGCGGGTGCCCCGCGACTTCTACCCCGGCGACCACACCGGCGTGCTCAAGGTCGGCCCCGCCCGGCTCGGCGATGTGATCTGCTTCGAGGTCGCCTACGACGAGATCGTCCGCGACACGGTCAACGCGGGCGCCCGGGCGATCGTCGTCCAGACCAACAACGCCACCTACGGGCGCAGCGGCCAGCCCGAGCAGCAGCTGGTCATGTCCAAGCTGCGGGCGATCGAACACGGTCGGCCGGTGATCACCGCGGCCACGAGCGGGATCAGCGCCGTGGTCTCCCCGGATGGCACGATCGAGCAGCGGACGAAAGAATTCACGCAAGATGTGCTCACCGCGCGCATCCCGCTGCGTGACGGCAAGACCCTGGCCGACCGCGTCGGTGCGATCCCCGAGTGGGTGCTCGCTATGGTGGGCGTTCTGTCCTGCGCGGCCGCGATCACGATCGGCCGTCGGGGACGTACGGACGAGAAGGGGCAGTAGCCGTGAGCGACGCACGCGAGGCCGAGGAGCCGCGCCGGAGCAACGACCGTGATGATTCGTCTCACGGGCGGAGAAGCGAACAATCCGACGCCGTGAGCGACGCACGCGAGGCCGATGAGCCGAGTGCGAAGGCCGGTGAGCCGAGTGCGAAGGCTGGTGAGTCGAGCGCGAAGGCCGAGGAGCCGGGTACCGGAGCCGACGAGCCCAGCACGAAGGCCGACGCGCCGCTTGCCGGAGCCGACGAGCCGCGTACCGGAGCCGACGAGCCGCTCACCGACGGCGCGGATGCGGAGCCGGGCCGCGAGCGTCAGGACGACGGTGGCCGGCGGAAGTACGGTCCGCTCGGTACGACCTTGGTGATCATCCCGACCTATAACGAGGCGGAGAACATCAAGTCGATCGTCGAGCGGGTCCGGGAGTCGGTTCCGGACGCGCACATCCTCGTCGCGGACGACAACAGCCCGGACGGTACCGGCAAGGTCGCCGATGAGCTGGCCGCCGAGGACGACCGCGTCAAGGTGTTGCACCGCAAGGGCAAGGAGGGCCTCGGCGCCGCCTATCTGGCCGGGTTCCGCTGGGGCATCGAGCACGGCTACGGCGTGCTGGTGGAGATGGACGCCGACGGCTCCCACCAGCCCGAGGAACTGCCCCGGCTGCTCACCGCGCTCAAGGGCGCGGATCTGGTGATCGGTTCCCGCTGGGTGCCCGGCGGCCGCATCGTCAACTGGCCCAAGTCCCGCGAGTTCATCTCCCGGGGCGGCAGCACGTACTCCCGCCTCCTCCTCGATGTGCCGATCCGCGATATGACGGCCGGCTATCGCGCGTTCCGTAAGGAGACGCTCGAGGGCATCGGCATGGACGAGGTCGCCTCCCAGGGCTACTGCTTCCAGATCGACCTGGCTTGGCGGGCCATCAAGGCGGGCTTCCATGTCATCGAGGTTCCGGTCACCTTCATCGAACGCGAGCGCGGCGAGAGCAAGATGAGCCGCGACATCGTCACGGAGGCGGCCTGGCGGGTCATGTCCTGGGGCGTGGGCTCGCGGGTCAACAAGATGCTGGGCCGCAAGGAGCCCTGAGCCCGGCTTCGGGCCCCGGGCCCGGGCTTCCGGTCCGCCGGGCCCGAGCCGGCCCGAGCCTCCGGCCCTCCGCTTTCGCGCTCGGAGTAGTCCCGCAGGCGTCCTTCCGTCCCGTACCGGACACTTGAGGCGGAAGGAGGCGGAACATGGCTAAAGCGACCACGAAGAGCGGGAAGTCGACAGCGCGCGGCATGGCGGCCCGAGGGAGCGCCAAGTCGGGCAGCATGGAGATGCGGACCAAGGAGGATCTGTACCGCGAGGCCCAGAAGGCGGGCATCGAGGGCAGGTCCCAGATGTCCAAGAGTCAGCTGATCTCGGCACTGCGCCACCGCTGACCACGGGACCGAGCGCGTCTCGGTCTCAGCGGACCCCGGGGACGGTCAGCACCGTGAGCAGCGCCGTCCCGGCGACCAACCAGGCGACGTAATCGCCGATATGCCCGGACTGCAGCCGCCGTACGGGCGCGAGTAGTGCGGCCGTCCCGGTGTGGACCGGCCGCCGTACCGCCAGTGTGGCCAGGGTGATGGCGAGGGCAGTGGAGAGCAGCCCGAGCAGGATCCCGGTCGCCTGCCAGTGCGGCGGCACGGACGCCGGGACGGCCGTGGCGCGTCCGTCGAGCACCGACCGCCGGTAGCCGCCGGTGTCGGTGAACAGCGCCCCGGCCCGGCCCACCGCGGACGCGACGGCCGGGATCACCCCGATGGCCAGCGACGCGGCCAGCAGCACGGCGGGCACCGCCAGCAGTGGCACCGGGATCCGCCCGAGGCGGCGGCCGGTCTCGGGCTCCTCCTCGCCGGTGGTCTCCGGACCGCTCTCCTGCCCGTCCCGGGGCCGCCGCCCCACTCCGGCGAAGATCCGCAGCCCGGCGCGCAGCACGGCGCCCCCGGTCACCGCCGACACCAGGACGTAGAGCGCGGGCAGCCATGCGGCGGTGTGCCCCGCGGCCTCCTCGGCGACGGCCTTGCCGAGCCCGGAGCCGAACGGCGGCAGCCCGCTCAAGGCCAGACCGCCCACCGCGAACAGGGCCCCGACCTCCGGCAGCTCCCGGGCCCGGCCGAACAACTCGTGCTCATCCACCGACGCGTACCGGTCCAGTAGCACCCCGGCGCAGGCGAAGAGGGCCGCCTTCACCCCCGCATGGCCGAGGACGTACAGCGCCGTGCCCGAGATCCCCTCGGGGGTCAGCACGGCGACGCCGATCAGGAACAGCCCGGTGTGGGACACGGTCGAGAACGCCAGCAGCCGTTTGAGATGGCGCTGCTGCCAGCACATCACCGCCCCCAGCAGGGCCGTGAGGACGCCCAGCACCAGCAGGGCGCGGGTGAAGTCGGGGTGGGAGAGACCGCCGGGCCCGGCGAAGATCGTCCAGTAGACCCGGGCGACCCCGTAGACACCCAGCTCCACCATCACCCCGGACAGCAGCATGCACACGGGCGTCGGGGCGACCGCGTGCGCGTCCGGCAGCCAGAAGTGGAACGGGACGGCGGCCGCCTTCACCAGCAGACCCGTCGTCACCAGGACGAACGCGGCGAGCACCAGCCCGTCCGGCCCGCCCGCGTCCAGCTTCCGCCCGATCTGCGCGAACCCCAGCTCCCCGGTGCGCGCGTACAGCAGCGTGATGCCCAGCAAGGTGACGTAGGCGCCCAGGGAGTTCACCACCCCGAAGGCCAGCGCGCCCTGCAGCGGTTTGGGCTCCTCGACCCGGAAGCCGGTCAGCGCGTAGGCGACCACGCCCATCAGCTCGAAGAAGACGAAGGCGTTGAACAGATCGCCGGTCAGCGCGAAACCGCACATGCCCGCCTGGAACACCAGGATCAGCGCGGGGAAGGAGCCGGTGTGACGGCGCGGCGGCTGCTCGAAGTAGCGCCAGGAGTAGACGAGGACGGCGACGACGAGCAGCGAGGCCAGCGCCGCGAGCCCGGCGCCCAGCGGATCGCCGACCAGCACGATGCCCACCGCGCCGCCGCCCACCGGCCGCCAGCCGCCCACCCACTCCACCGGATACGCCTCCGGCCCGGGATGACCGGCCCGGAACAGCACCAGGAGCGCCAGTACGGCGGTGGCGGTCGCGAAGGCGCAGCCCAGAACGTCGGAGGCGAGCCGGGGCAGCCGCCGTCCGGTGGCCACCAGCACCGCCGCGCCCATCAGCGGTGCCGCCACCACCAGCGGCAGCAGTCGCGCGGTGTCCACCCGGTCAGCCCTTCAGCTCGGACAGGGCGTCCGGGTCGACCGTGCCATGGCGTTTGCGGAGCTGGACGACGAGCGCGAGCAGCAGCGCGGTCACGGTCGCGCCGACCACGATGTCGGTGAGGGCCAGCGCCTGGACCACCGGGTCGACCACCCGGCTGTCGGTGGGCGCGTCGGCGAAGACCGGGGCGGTGCCGCCGTTGCGGTAGCCGACGGCGAGCAGCAGCACATAGGTGGAGGACTGGGTGACCGCCAGGCACCCCACGGCATGGATCAGGTTCCGGCTGGTCACCAGCCCGTACACACCGATCAGAAAGATCCATCCGGCGACCAGGTACGGCAGGACCGTCACGCTCGCTCCCTCTCGTCGTCTCCGTCGTCTCCGTTGTCTCCGCCGTCTCCCGCGCCACGCGGGCTCCCGTCGTCCTCCCCGGGCTCCTCGATCTCCACGGCCTGGTCCAGGAAGCGGGCCAGCAGGACCACGACCCCGCTGGCGACCTCCAGGCCGACGGCCGCGTTGAGCACCGGCACCGTGCCGCCCGAGGACAGGGTCGCGAAGGTGCCGAACGGCAGGACGTTCGCGAGGAACGCCGACCCCGCGAGGACGGCCGCGAGCCCGGTGATGACATAGGCCACCTCGCCCGCGGCCTCCCCGATCTCGTAGAGCGTCAGCGGCCGGACCCGCTCCAGGGCCCGGTAGTCGGCGGCGATGTAGAGCAGATGCAGCGCGGTGGCGGCGACCACCCCGCCCTGGAAGCCGCCGCCCGGGCTGACCTGACCGTGCGCGATCACATACAGCCCCACCAGCAGGGCGAGCGGCAGCGTCAGCAGCGCGAACCGTCGCACCCGTGGGTGGACCACGGCGGGCTCGGGATCCTTGCGGTGCTCGTCCCGGGCCTGGCGCAGCAGCACCACGGTGCCGAGGACGGCGGAGAAGAAGATGGTTTCCTCGCCGAGCGTGTCGAAGGCGCGCAGATCGAAGTTGACGGACGCGATGACATTCGCCGTGTGATGGCTCAAGGAGGCGTGCACCGCCCGGACGCCGTACGGATGGTGGCCGGTGCCGAACGCCGGTAGGCCGAAGCAGGCGACGGCGAACAGCACGGCGAACCCGGCGGCGCCCACCAGGAAGACCCACAGCCGGACCCGGGCGCTCATCGCTCACGGCCCGCCCGCTGGTCCGCGCCGTCGCCGTCCCCCGGGCGCCGTCGCACCTTGCGCACGGTCAGCAGGATCATCAGCGGCGTCACCGCGGAGCCGACGGCGAGCTGCGAGAGCGCGACGTCCGGCGCCTGGAGGAAGGTGAACAGCAGGGCCAGCGCGAGGCCGAGGAAGGACAGCACCAGCGCCTGCCGCACCGGGTCCCGGTTGAGCACGGCGGCGGTGGCTGCGCCCGCGACCAGCAGCAGCGCGACGACGATCAGTACATCGGTCATGCCGTGATGCCCCCGTTTCCGCCGCGGGCGCTGGTCACCACGCTGCCCGCGATCAGCAGCGCGCCGATCAGCAGCAGTTTCGCCATGGCTTGGCCGGGCCCGGTCGCCACGCACAGCGGCAGCACCGTGGCGGGCACCCCCACCAGCGCCGTCCACCGCACCAGCCGCGAGTCGGGCAGGACGCCCAGAAAGCGGGCGTAGATCAGCGTTCCGGTCGGGCCGAGCACGCTGACCACCAGCGCCACATCGGTGTACGAGGTCCGGTGGAAGCCCTGCGCGGCCAGCAGCAGCACCAGCCCGGCCAGCAGCGAGGTGAGGTTCTGGCCGATCAGCCGGTCCTTGGGCGAGCCGTAGGCGATCCGCCACAGCACCGGCACCAGCGCGAGCAGCGGCACCAGTGCCGCCGCCAGCCAGCCCTCGGAGGTGCTCACCGGCCCGCCACCGCCCGGCGCCCGGCGCGGGCGAGCAGGGCGGCGGCCAGCGCGGCGGCCGAACCGACCAGGATCTCCAGGGGGTCGACGGTGCCGATCAGCACCAGCCAGATCCCGGTCAGGGCCGCCCACCACACCAGGACCTCCAGCACACCCGTCATTCGACACCTCCGCCGACAGCGGGTACCCGGACCGCCACCGCCGATTCCCCGCGGATTCCGTCCGGTCTCCTTCGGACTCCTCTTCGGACCTGTCCTTGGACTCCTCTTCGGACTCCTTTTCCGGCTGCTGGAGCCTCTGGGACACCTCGCACGTTGGAACCCATGAGATCCCCTCGATCCCCTTGGCCACGCGGCCCCGGGCTCCGTTTCGCGCACGGGTCCGGGCACACTTGGAGGCATGATGACCGGCGCATCCCAGCAGAGCGACCCGACCCGCCCGAAGCGCTCACGCGCCCGCACCTTCGTGCCGCTGGGGATCGCCGCCTGGCTGGTTCTGGAGATCTGGCTGCTGACATTGGTGGCGGACCTGGCCGGTGGGCTGACCGTCTTCTTGCTGCTGGTCGCGGGCGTGGTGGTGGGCGGGGCCGTGGTCAAGCGCGGTGGCCGCCGGGCGTGGCAGAGCCTGGCCGGGTCGATGCGGCCGGGCGGTGCCGAGGAGCCCTCGGTGCGGCCAGGAAGCTCCTTCACCATGCTCGGCGGGCTGCTGCTCATGGTGCCGGGGCTGATATCGGACGTGGCCGCGCTGGTGTGCCTGTTCCCGCCGACCCGGGCGCTGCTGCGACGCCGCGCGGAGAGCGCGCTGTCGCGCCGGATGGGCTTCGTCCCCGGATCGCCGTCCGACCCCTTCCTTCAGGCCCGTGAGGAGTGGGAGCGCCGGGGCGGGCAGGCGCGCGCGGAGCAGGGCACGGTCATCCAGGGCGAGGTGATCAAGGACGGGGACGACCGGGACCGGGACGGCGATGGAGAGCCGGGCCCCGGCCTGCAGCCACGCGACCGGGGCTGAGCTAAGCGCTCCGCTGGATGTGCCGCGCCGTGCCGTCGGTCGTCCGCGGCGCCATCGTGGCTGGTCGCGCCCCGCGGCGGAGCCGCATACCTATACAGCCCCGCGCCCTCTTCAGGGCCACCTGCCGAACCGCAGTGGACTTCGTCCGACCTGCTCAGGGCCGGGGCTGGGCCACCGGTGGCCACAGCCCCACCCGACGCCAACGCCAACGCGAACAAGGGCCGGAACGCGAACAAGGGCCGGGGCCACTGCTCCGCTGTGCCCCCGGCCCTTGTTCTCTCAGTGCTGCCGCTCGGATTCAGGCAGACTTACGTGTCGTGTCCCGCGGATGCACGGCGATGTTCATGGCGCCGGAGCGCAGGACCGCCAGCCGCTCGGCCAGCACCTCCTCCAGCTCCTCGCGGGTGCGCCGCTCCATGAGCATGTCCCAGTGCGTGCGCGCAGGCTTGCCCTTCTTCTCCTCAGGTCCGTCGCCGTCCACCAGGAGTGCCATGGCGCCGCACGCCTTGCACTCCCACTCCGGCGGGATCTCCGCCTCTACCGAGAACGGCATCTCAAATCGATGGCCGTTCTGGCATGCGTACTCCACCGCCTGGCGCGGGGCCAGATCGATGCCGCGGTCGGTCTCGTAGCTGGTCACCACGAGTCGCGTGCCGCGGAGAGCTCGCTCACTCATGAATCGTGCCTCCCGGGCTTGTCGCCCACAGGACAGGTGTCGCTGTCGTCGTCATCCGGTCAACGTCCGGTCGGCGGTGAAGATTCCCGTATTGGGACATGCGTCGCCCGTCGTGCCGCCCCGTTGTTCTACCCACAGGCGCCCGGTTTGTCACATCTGGCAGCAGATGTCACCCAGCGTTTCTGGTACTTTAGCGCGCAGTAACGGTCCGCCTGGTAGGCCAAGGGCGTACACTACCGCCCCGATCGCGTCAGCCCTAAATCAGGTCCCGGACCTGGGGCTCGGCACCGCCGCGCGCCACGATCCCGGGGCCCGACGTCCCGGTGGGCGCGGGAATCGCGAAGACGCGCAGGAAGAACTGCGACAGCGGCCCGATGGTCAGCGCGAACAGCACCGTACCCAGCCCCACCGACCCGCCCAGGGCGAAGCCGGTGGCCAGCACCGCCAGCTCGAGCCCGGTCCGCACCAGCCGGAGCGACCACCCGGTGCGCCGGTGCAGCCCCGTCATCAGCCCGTCCCGCGGGCCCGCCCCGAACCGTGCCGAGATGTAGAGCCCGGTGGCCGCGCCGCACAGCACGATCGCGAAGAGCAGCATCGGGATCCGCACCGCCAGCGCCTCCTGCTCCGGTATCAGCCACATGGTGGCGTCCATCACCGGCCCGAGCACCATCACGTTCGACACTGTGCCGAGGCCCGGTCGCTCGCGCAGCGGGATCCACAGCAGCAGCGCGACGAGGCCGACGACGACCGTCACCGTGCCGATCGACAGCGGGGTGTGCTCGGCGATGCCCTGGTGGAAGGCGTCCCAGGGGTCAAGACCGACGGCGGCGCGCAACTGGAGCCCCATGGACGCGCCGTACAGGACGAGCCCCACGTAGAGCTGGACAAGGCGGCGTGGAAGGTGATCGGACAATGCGAGCTCCTGGTGTGAGTGGCCTGCGGCATGTCACTCTGTGGCCTGGAACCAGTCCAGTTCTACGGCCAATTTCCGAAAGGTGGACCGCTTTCGATGAGTCCATGGACGTCCGCGGTCGGCGCACCCCAACTGGCCCGGCTGCTCGGGTCGCAGCACACCCGTGACGGCGTGGCCGCCGGGGCCGCGGCCTCACTGACCGGGGGGCGCCGCGTCCCCGCCTACCGCTCCCTGGCCGACGGCGTACGGCTGCTCATCCTGGAGGGCCGGGTTCCGGTCGCGGCACGCCTCCCCGCCGAGCGCGAGCTCGCCGCGGCGCTCGCGGTCAGCCGCACCACCGTCGCCGCCGCCTACGAGGCGCTGCGCGGCGAGGGGTTCCTGGAGTCCCGGCGCGGCGCCGGGAGCTGGACCGCCATGCCCGCCGGAAGCCCGCTGCCCACCCGGGGGCTCGATCCGCTCCCGCCCGAGGCCGCGGCGTCCGTCATCGACCTCGGCTGTGCCGCGCTGCCCGCCCCCGAACCGTGGCTCACCCGCGCCATGCACGGCGCCCTGGACGAACTCCCGCCCTACGCCCGCACCCACGGCGACTACCCCGCCGGGCTGCCCGCCCTGCGCCAGGCGCTCGCCGACCGCTACACCGCAAGCGGCATACCGACCATGCCCGAGCAGATCATGGTCACCACCGGCGCCATGGGGGCGGTCGCCGCCGCCTGCCGGCTGATGGTCCGGCCCGGGGAGCGGGTCGCCGTCGAATCACCCAGCTACGCCAACATCCTCCAGCTGATGCGGGAGGCGGGCGCCCGGCTGGTGCCCGTCGCGGTGGCCGACCAACTCGGGGGCTGGGACATCCCGGCCTGGCGCCAGGTCCTCAGCGCCGCCGCGCCCCGGCTGGCCTATGTCATCGCCGACTTCCACAACCCCACCGGCGCCCTGGCCACCGAGGAGCAGCGCCGGCAGCTCGTCGACGCGGCCCGCGCCGCCGGAACGATCCTGATCGCCGACGAGACCATGACCGAGCTGCGCCTGGACGACGAGGTGGCGCTGCCCCGCCCGGTCTGCGCCTTCGACCCCGGGGGCAGCACTGTGATCACCGTCGGCTCGGCGAGCAAGTCGTTCTGGGCGGGGTTGCGCATCGGCTGGGTGCGCGCCGCGCCCGATGTCATCCGCAGCCTGGTCGCCGCCCGCGCCTACGCGGATCTGGGCACCCCCGTCATCGAACAGCTCGCCGTCGCCTGGCTGCTGAACACCGGTGGCTGGGAGGAGGCCATCGAGGTGCGCCGGGCGCTCGCCCGCGGCAACCGTGACGCGCTCGTCGACGCCGTCCGACGCCATCTGCCCGACTGGGAGTTCACCGTTCCGCACGGCGGGCTCACCCTCTGGGCCCGCACCGGCGGCCTCTCCGGCTCGCGCATCGCGGAGGCGGGCGCCCGGCTGGGGGTCCGGGTGCCGTCGGGGCCCCGCTTCGGGGTGGACGGCGCGTTCGAGGGGTACGTCCGGCTTCCGTTCACCGTCGGGGGAGCGGTGGCCGAGAAGGCCGCCACCCGGCTGGCCGCCGCCGCCGACCTGGTGGCCTCGGGCGCCACGATCGAGGCCGAGTCGCCCCGTACGTACGTGGCCTGACCCGCCGGGATGTGCCCCGCCGGGATGTGCCCCGCCGGGATGTGCTTCGGCGGGTCACTCCGGCCGGTCACCCCGGCGGGTCATCTGCCGACGGGCGCCGGGGTCGTGGGCGCCGCCGGGTCCGGAGCGGGGAGCAGCCGGAGCACCGCCTGCCGCTCGGCCTCGCTCACTGCCTCGTCGTACGGATCGGGCGTGGCCGGCACCTGGAGGCGGTGCACCGGGCCCGCGCCGAGGCGGGCATAGCCGCGGCCGGGAGGCACCTCGGGTGTCGGCGTGGTGTGCGGCGGCGCCCCGAGGACGGCCGTGACCTGCTCGGAGGAGACCGGGCCCAGCACCACCCGGGCCCGGGTGTGGCGCCGCACGGCGTCGCTCAGCCCCTCCGTGGCATCCAGCTGATCGGCCACCACGACCCGTACGTTCGCCGCCCGTCCGTGCCGCAGCGGCACGGCCAGCAGCTCCTGCGGGTCGGTGCGGCCGTCGGCCGCCGCGAGCTGACTCATCACCGACGGCCGGTCCAGCAGGATCCACAGCGGGCGCTGGATGTCGTCCGGCGGCGAATGCCCCAACTGGCGGGCGCGGTTGGCGCCGATCAGCCGGCGCTCGGTCTCATGGCCCGCCCACTCCAGTGTGGCCAGCATCCCGGCCAGCCCGGACTCCACCGCGAGCACCCCCGTCCGCCCGCCCAGACACGCGTACTCGCCGGTTCCGCCGCCGTCCACCACCAGCACCTCGCCATGGGGCAGCGCCTGCAGCGCGATGGAGCGCAGCAGGGTCGTGGTGCCGCTTCCGGGCTGGCCGAGCGCGAGCAGATGCGGTTCGGTCGACCGCGGGCCGGTGCGCCAGACCACCGGCGGTACGTCATGGGTCTGCGGTCCGTCCCCCGTCGCGCGCTCGACCCCCGTGCCCGCCGCGTCCCCCGCGCTCTCCTCGCAGCGCTCCGGCTCCGCCAGCACCGGCAGCGTCCGCTGCACCGACGACGGGTCGGTGAAGCCCAGCACCGTCTCGCCGGGCGCGGTGACGAAGCGCTGGGCGTGGATCGCGGTGGACAGGGCGGGCAGCACGGTCAGGTTGAGGCCGTTGGCCTCCTCGTCCCACTCGAACAGATATTCACGGCCGCGTCCCGACTTCGCGTACAGCAACTGCTCGATCCGGGTGCGGGCCGCGGGCTCGCCGTCGGTGAAGTAGGCGGGGTAGCGGAGCCGCAGTCGGGTGAGCCGTCCGTCCTCGTCGAAGGCGAAGGAGTCGAACACCGTGGACCAGTCGCCGCCATGGCTGTAGAGCGGGCTGGGGTCCTCGGCGGCGGAGAAGTACGGCACCAGGGCCTCGTAGAGCGTGCGCAGCCGCTCGGCCCCGTCCGTGCCGGGCGTCCCCGATGCGGCGGGGGCGCGCCCCCGCCCGGCCCAGCCCGCCGCGCCGATCAGGCTGATCGCCGCCGTCAGTGGCCCGTACGGGAGCAGGAAGAGGACGAAGCCGCAGGCGATCACGAGGACGAATACCGGTCCACGGCGGTCGCCCGGTAGCTCCATCCACTTGCGCCGCCCGGTGGCGGCGAGCAGGCGCATCCCCCGGGAGAGCGCGACCAGGGGGTGGAGGACATCGGCGACGCCGTCGGCCGCGGTGCGGGCGAACGCGCGGCCACGGAGGAGCGGGATGAGCGGGGTGCCTTCGCCTCCGCCGAGGCGGAGGCGGGGGAGCGGTCTCCGTGCCACGTCAGATCTTGATCCCGCCCAGGAGGCTGGCGAGGCTCGCACCGCCTGCCTTGATGCTCGGCGCGATCGCGGTGGACGCGAGATAGAAGCCGAAGAGCGCGCAGATGATGGCGTGCGACCCCTTCAGCCCGTCCTTGCGGAAGAAGATGAAGACGACGATGCCGAGCAGTACGACGCCGGAAATGGACAGGATCATCACGGTCTCCTGGCTGATGGGGGGCGATCAGTCACCATGAGTGGTTCCAGGATCACAGCATGTATCCATCCGGCGAAAGGTGCAATTGGGTGGATTATCGGTGTAATCATCACCATGGAGGCGTGGCGCTCCGAGCCGACCGCCTCCTCCCGCGGGGGTGGCCACCTCCTCGGACGACTCGGTCGCCGTCCTTAGGGTGGGTGATCACATACCGAGGTAGCGAAGCCGGAGGCGACAGGCCATGACCCAATCGAACCCCGAGAGCGAGCCCGCCCACGACCCGGAGGTGCTGCAACTGGCGGCCAAGGTCTTCGACCTGGCCCGGCAGGGTGACACCGATACGCTCGCCGCCTACGTGGACGCGGGCGTCCCGGCCAACCTCACCAACGACAAGGGCGATTCCCTGCTCATGCTCGCGGCCTACTACGGCCACCCCGCGACGGTGTCGGCCCTGCTGGAGCGCGGCGCCGACCCCAATCGGGTGAACGAACGGGGCCAGACGCCCATCGCCGGGGCCGCGTTCAAGGGCGAGGAGGAGGTGCTGAGGGTGCTGCTGGCCAAGGGCGCCGACCCGCGTTCCGGATCGCCCTCGGCCGTCGAGACGGCGCGGATGTTCGGGCGGGAGGATCTGCTCGCGCTCTTTCAGGCGCCGGGCGCGGAGTAGCGGGGCCGCGCGGCGGCGGTCAGGGGCTGTCCTTGACGGTCGGACGCCATTGACCGTTCAAAAGGTGAAGCGCGAGACTTCATTCAGACCGTGAGTTAAGCGATGAAACCAGTCGGCGTCAAGAGCGGCCCCGTCAGGTAGGTTCGGGCAGGGGGAAGGAGCCCGATGGGTCAGATGAACCGACGGACCGTCCGCGACCTGCGGCGCGGCAACCGCTCGACGCTGCTGCGCCAGCTTTACTTCCAGGGCCCGGTGAGCCGTCAGGAACTGGGGGCGCTCACCGGGCTCAGCTCCGGTTCGGTCAGCAACGTCGTCGGCGAACTGCTCGCCGACGCACTGGTGGAGGAGGCCGGGTCCGTCGAGTCCGACGGCGGCCGCCCTCGTACGCTGCTGCGGGTCGCGCCGGGCAGCGGCCATCTCATCGGGGTCGACGTCGGCGAGACCCATGTGCGCGTGGAGCTGTTCGACCTCATGCTGACCGAACTGGCCCGGTGGGAGCATCCGCTGACGCCCGGCGGGCTGGAGAGGGACCCGGAGCCGGTCGTCGGCCACATCCTGACCGGCCTCGAAGCGGTCGTCGCCAAGAGCGGCACGGAGCCGGAGGCGGTCATCGGCGTCGGGGTCGGTGTCCCCGGTGTCGTCGAACAGGGCGACGAGGTCCTCGTCCACGGCCCGACCGCCGGCCGGGACGCGGTGCCGCTGGAGCGGCTGCTGCGCACCGGCACCGATCTGCCGCTGTTCATCGACAACGGCGCCACCGCGCAGGGGCAGGCCGAGATGTGGTTCGGGGCGGGCCGGGGCGCGGACAACGCGGTGATCGCGCTGATCGGCTCCGGCGTCGGCGCGGCCATCGTGACCGCCGGGGCGCCGTACCGGGGCGCGACCAGCAGCGCGGGGGAGTGGGGGCACACGGTCGTCCAGGTCGGCGGCCGCGCCTGTCGATGCGGTGCGGTCGGCTGCCTGGAGGCGTACGTGGGGGCGCAGGCGGTGCTCGACCGCTACGGGCGCGCGGCGCGCGGCGACCGCGCGGCGGCGGGCGGTGCGGGGGAAGGCGGCGTCGATGGTGCCGAGGAGCACGGCGCGGACGGCGCCGGTGAGGATCAGCAGGCCGCGTTCGCCGCGATCGTAGGGGCCGCCGGAACCGAGGCGCGGGCGCGCGAGGTGCTGGAGGAGACCGCCGCTTACCTCGGCGCCGGTATCGCCGATCTGATCAACCTCTTCAACCCCGAGCGGATCATCCTCGGCGGCTGGGCCGGACTGCTCCTCGGCGGCCGGGTCCTCCCCAGAATCCGGGCCGCCACCGCCTCCTACGCGCTGCACCGGCCGTACGCGCAGACCGAGATCGGGCTGGCCGAACTGGGGCCCGACGCCGTGGCGCTGGGCGCGGCCACCCTTCCGCTGGCACACTTCCTCGCCACCGGCGGAGCGCGCTGAGGGTTCGACTTCTGTCGGTTCAGGGGGAGTTGGGTCAGGGCCCGTCTCAAATTCTTTGAGACAAGAAGGTCCAGACCTATTGACATGACTCGAACAGGGCTGGACATTGTGTCTCCCCGGAGGTGACCGATGACGGCCCAGGCGCAGGCAGCCCAGCCCTCGCTGCGCACCACCGTGCGCGATCCGCGGCACGGCAGCCGCGCCTCACTGCTGTGGGCGCTGTACTTCCATGCCCCGCTCACCCGCCAGGAGCTCGTCCGCCGTACGGGGCTCAGCGCCACCACCGTGCGCACGGTCATCGGCAAACTGATCGCCGAAGGCGTCGTCACCGAAGGCGCCGTCACCAAAAGCCTCATCACCCAAGACACCGTCACCAACGGCACCGTCATCACAGACGCCGCGACCAAAGACGCCGTCACCAAAGGCATCGCCACCGAAGACGCCGTCACCGAGGCGGAATCGGCCCTCGTCGCGGTGGGCCGCCGGGCCGGCGCCCGGCTGCGGCTGGTCCCCGAGCACCGGTACGTCATCGGCGTCGAGGTCGCCGACACCCGGGTCCGCGTCGGGCTGTTCGACCTCGCCCTCACCCAACGGGCCGGTGTCGTCTACCCGTTACCCTCCGAAGGGCGCGACGCCAAAACCGTCGTCGGCCACATCCTGACCGGTCTCGACGCCGTCGTCGAGGAAGCCGGGATCCCCCAGGGGCACATCCTCGGCGTCGGTATCGGCGTATCGGCCACCGGCTGGAACGCCCTCCCCCTGGAGCGGCTGCTGAGCACCGGCACCGCACTGCCCCTGCACATCGACAACGGCGCCGAGGCCATGGGCCGCGCCGAGATGTGGTTCGGCGCCGGACGCGGCGTCCAGCACGCCGTCGTCGCGGTCATCGGCTCCGGCGTCAGCGCGAGCGTCATCACCCACGGCGCCCCCTACCGGGGCGCCACCAACAGCGCGGGCGAGTGGGGCCACACCACCGTCCAGGCCGGGGGCCGCCGCTGCCGGTGCGGCGCGCGCGGCTGCCTGGAGGCGTACGTCGGCGCAGAGGCGGTCCTGGAGCGCTTCCGGCAGGCCCGGCGCGGCCGCACCATCCCCGGCGTCGACAAGGAGTCCACGTTCGCCGGGCTGCTCGCGGCCGCCGACACCTCATCCGCCGCACAGCGCGTGCTGGAGGAGGCGGCGGTGTATCTGGGCGCCGGGATCGCCAACCTGGTCAACCTCTTCAACCCGCAGCGGATCATCCTCGGCGGCTGGGCCGGGCTGCTGTTCGGCGCCCGTATGCTGCCCCGGATCCGTGAGACGGTCGCCGCGCAGGCGCTGCGCCGGCCGTACGCCCACACCACCATCGGGCTGTGCCGGCTCGGCCCCCACGCCGTGGCGCTCGGCGCCGCCACCGTCCCCGTCGGCCGCTTCCTCACCGAGGACGCGCACCGTCCCGCCCGTCGCCCGGCCACCACCCCCCAACGAGCGCTGACGGGCACCCCTCCCGACCGTCCCCCGACCGCCACTCCCCGACGAGCGCTGATGGGCACCCCTCCCACCCGTACGCCCGTGCCATAGCGCCGCGGACCCCGGCCCCCAGCCGCCGGACGCATACCTTCCCCCCACCGGACCGGCACCCACCGGTCCCATCCCCCACACAGGAAGGCACCACCGCTCCATGAGAAAAACTGTGCGCAACACCGTGATCGGTCTGCTCTCCGCGACCGCACTCGCCGCCACCCCCTGGCTCACCGCCCCGGCCACGGCCACCCCCCAGGCCACCGACACCAAGGCCAACACCGCCGCCGCCGCCGAGTTCACCGACAACTTCGACGGCGCGGCGGGCAGCGGGGTCGACGGCTCCAAGTGGGGCGTGGAGACCGGCGACAACGTCAACAACCACGAGCGTCAGTACTACACCGACGGCAACAAGAACGCGGCGCTGGACGGCAACGGCAACCTCGTCATCACCGCCCGCAAGGAGAACCCGGCCAACTACAACTGCTGGTACGGCCGGTGCGAGTACACCTCCGCCCGCCTCAACACCTCGCAGAAGTTCACCACCGCCTCGGGCCATGTCGAGGCCCGGATGAAGCTGCCCCAGGGCCAGGGCATGTGGCCCGCCTTCTGGATGCTGGGCAATGACATCGGCAGCGCCGGCTGGCCCAACTGCGGCGAGATAGACATCATGGAGAACGTGGGCTTCGAGCCCAGCACCGTCCACGGCACCCTGCACGGCCCCGGCTACTCCGGCTCGGGCGGCATCGGCGCCGGCTACACCCTCCCCAACGGCGGCAAGTTCTCCGACGCCTTCCACACCTTCGCCATCGACTGGTCGCCCAACAAGATCACCTGGTCCGTCGACGGCAACGTCTACCAGACCCGCACCCCCGCCGACCTGAACGGCAACCGCTGGGTCTTCGACCACCCCTTCTACATCATTCTCAACCTGGCCGTGGGCGGCTACTGGCCCGGCGACCCGGACGGCAACACTTCCTTCCCGCAGCAGCTGGTCGTCGACTACGTCAAGGTGACGGGCGGTAGCTGACGGAGACAGCCGATGTGGAAGCCCGCTGAGCGGTGGCCTCAGGCCGTCATCCGGGGCGGACCGCCTCCGAGACCGCCACGATCAGGGCTTCCACATCGGCTCCCCAGCGTGAGACGAGCGTGAGGTCACGGGCCGGGTCCACCCACAAGAGGTGGTTGCCGCCGTTGCCCCGGGCACAGCGCCCGGTCGACGGGGCCTGTGGCCACACCACGCGGCCGTCGTTGAGCCACCAGGACAGCCCGTACTCCGGCTTGACGGAACACGGCGTCCACAGCTCCGCGATCCAGCGTCGGGACACGACCCGATGCCCGGCGCATACCCCGTCCTCCAGGCAGAGTTGGCCGATGCGGGCCAGGTCGAGCGCGCTGATCCACAGCCCGCCGCCCCAGTGAGCGCCGCCGGACACCACGGGGAGGCGGGCGCCATCGAGGTCCACGAAGGACTTGCCGTAGCCGTGCCACGACCATGAGCCGGAGGCCCCGATGGGCTGCATGACACGGGTGCGCAGCACCTCCGGCAGCGGACGCCGCAACAGGACCGTGAGCGCGAGCGCCGTCAGATTCACCCGAACGTCGTTGTAGGCCCAGCCTTCACCGGGCGGCCCGCCCGCCGACTCCGTGCCCTCGCGGACGCTCTGGGCGTCCACGCGCGTCGGCTTTCCCCACAGCTCGCCCTCCCACTGGCTCGTCTGGTCCAGCAGATGCCGCCACGTGATCCCGCGCCCGTGCTCATCCGCGAACTGGGGCAGCTCCACGGAGGTGTGCACGGGCTCGTCCAGCCGCAGCAGTCCGTCGTCGAAGGCGACGCCCGCGACGAGGGACAGCACGCTCTTGGTCACGCTGAAGGCCATCTCCTCCCGGCCCGGGTCGCCCCAGCGGGCGAGCACCTCTCCGCGGCGTACGACCACACCACTGGGTCCGTCTCCGCTCAGCAGCGGCCCGATCACCTCGCGGTGCGAGACATCCGCCACCTGCGCCGCGAGGTAGCTCTCCATGTCCTCGACCCCGGCCACGGGCCGCCCGGCCCGCTCCCGTACGGCCCATTCCAGCGCGACGGGGTCGACCCCCGCCCAGGCATCACTCACCGGGCCATCGTCCAGGCGCTTCCCTCTCGTGACAATGCCGTCACCCGTCACGGCTTCCTCCCCCGCGCTTGATTTCGAAGATCGTATGGGCGCGAAAACGCAGGTGTGTGACCTGCGGCACACAGGGAATTCCGTACGGTGGCGTACGGTTATGCGAGGCGGGACAGTCGCTCCCTGCGCGTATCCCAGAGAGGAAGACGACGATGACCACCGCTTTCGAGCCCATCAAGATCGGCCGGCTGGAGCTGAAGCACCGCATCGCGATGGCTCCGATGACCCGCAGCCGTGCATACGGGCCTGACCAGAGCCCCACGGCGACTACGGCCGAGTACTACGCCCAGCGGGCCGGCGCCGCCCTGATCGTCACCGAGGGGACTCAGCCGAGCGTCATCGGCCAGGGCTACCCCAACACTCCCGGCCTGCACCACAAGACCCAAGTGGAGGCGTGGCGGAAGGTCACCGACGCGGTGCACGACCAGGGGGGAGTGATCTTCGCCCAGCTCATGCACACCGGCCGGATCGGCCACCCGGCGAACTACCGCGACGGGCTCACCCCGGTTGGCCCTTCCGCGGTCCGAGCTGACGGACAGATCTTCACGCCCAAGGGCTTGGAAGATCTCGTCGTCCCGCATGAGATGACCGACGGGGAGATCCGTCAGACCATCGAGGACTTCGCCGCCGCGGCGCGCAACGCGATCGAGGCAGGCTTCGACGGCGTAGAACTGCACGGCGCCAACGGCTACCTGTTGCAGCAGTTCCTGGCGACCAACGCCAATCAGCGCACCGACCAGTGGGGAGGCGGCCCCGCCAACCGCATCCGCTTCACGGTCGAGGTCGTCACCGCCGTGGCCGAGGCGATCGGGGCGTCCCGCACCGGCCTGCGCATCTCCCCGGCCAACCTGCTCAACGACATCGTCGAGGATGACTACGCCGAGACCTACGCCCTGCTGGTCGACGCGCTGAACCCGCTCGGACTGGCCTACCTCCACGTGATGGAGGCCGGGGCCCCCGAGTTCACGGCGGTCCTCCGGGCGGCCTGGACCGGGGTCTTCATGCTCAACCCGAACACCCCCGGATCGCGCACCGGCGCGGACCACCTCCGGCTCGTCGAGGAAGGAGCTGCCGACATCCTTTCCTTCGGCCAGCTCTTCATCGCCAACCCCGACCTCCCGCACCGTCTCGCCACCGGCGCGCCGCTCACCGAGGCCGACATGAGCAAAGCCTACGGTGGCGACGCCGCCGGCTACACCGACTACCCGACTCACCAGCCGGCCTGAGCGACCAGACCGGGCCCGCTGCCCACGAAGGCGGACCCGGTCCCGAGCCGGGCTTACCTCACAACGGAATCGGATTCTGGTCCGATGAACAGAAGGAGCGTGGATGACTATGACCCTCAAGCCGGTGTCGAAGGTGTCGCGGGCAGTGGTCGGTGCTGCCCTGGTGGTCACCGGGGTCGGCCCGTTGCTGGCCGACTTCGTCGTTCCCCGGAGCGCCAGGCAGCATCTGCACAACCCGAACTGGCCGCCACACGCGAAGTTTCACAATGCGCAGTACATCGTGATGGGGATGCTGAGCGGAGGGCTCGGGCTGCGAGTCCTGTCGCGGCGCGGGGGCGATCAACGAGCCCAGCTCTATACGGCCGCGGCGATCGGGGCGGTGCCGTGGCTGGGCATGTTCGGAGCGTCGTTGTTCCCTGGTACCGCGGCGTCGGACCCTGAGTTCGAGGCCACCGAGCCCAAGGTGCTGGGGATGCATCCGCAACTGTTCCTGGCGCTGGTCCTGCTGGCAGGAGTGTCCGGTGCGGTGACGGTGGAGCGTGCCCGTTCCCGCAGGCCGCGGCGGATCGGCGGATAGCCGGACCGCGCGGAGACGTACCGGTCGGGCAGCGGAATCCTGGTTACCGTCGAAGATCAGCCTGTGATGCGAGCATGGGTAGCAGCACCTGATCGACCAGCTTTTCCCGCTCGGCGCGACCTGGCACCGAACCGCCGAGCAACGCCGAGAACAGCAGCTGCCCCAGCGCGAGCGTGATGCAGGTAGGCACGTCAGCACCGGACCCCAGTTCGCCGCGGGCGGTCGCCCGTTGGGCGACCGTCCCACCGATCCCGGCATGGGTGTGCTCGATGTGTGCCCGGACGGTGTCACGCAGACCGGCGTGATCCCGGACGGCCTCCACCAAGCTGAGCAACGACACGTCACCTTTGCCGCCCAGCGCGGCACATTGCGCGTCGACGACCTTCATGAGATCGCCCCTGAGGCTGCCGGTGTCCGGAGCCTCGGGTTCGTCCCCTTCACTCTGACGGCGCAGCGCCTCGGCGACGATCTCATCCTTGGTCCGCCATCGGCTGTAGATCGTTTCCTTTGAAGCGCGGGCCCTGGCCGCGATCGCATCGACGCTCAAGCGATCGAAACCAACCTCGCTGACCAGTTCCAGCGCGACCGCGAGGATGGCGTTCTCACGGCGGCGGCCGCGGCTCGGGGACGCGCCCGCACGAGACGGGCCGCTGAGGTTGTTCGGCGAAGTCACCACCTCACTCTAAATGAGCCGCTGCCATGCCCCGCTGAGGCGCCGGGGGCAACCACACGGTCGCGGCCGACCACCACCAGGCACCGGCGGCAGGGTCCCGGAACGGCCACCGTTTCGGCGGCTGTTCCGCGACCGGGCGCGGCCAAGCGCGGTCAGGACCTCTCAGGACCGCATCGACGCATCAGTTCCTTACGAGGCGCCGGGGCGCTTTGACCCGCAGGAGGATCAGCAACGCGGAGGCGAGCAACACGACGCCGGAGACGGTGAATACGGTGACGACGCCGCCGATACCGAATATCAGACCGCCCGCGGCGGCCCCGCCGGCGATAGCGGACTGCACGCCCACCACCACGAGCCCGCCCGCACTTTCCGCCTGGTCGGGCACCATGCGAGTCGCCCAGTTCGACCACGCCACCGACACGCCGCCAAAGGCCAGGCCCCAGAGGACCACCAGAAATACGTACCCGGCCTGCCCGGCGGGAAGGAGCGCCACGCCCAGTGCCGCGACGCCCATCAGCGCCGGCGTCAGTGTCAACGTCAGGCGCAGGCTGATCTCCAGAAGCCATCCGGACACCAGTGTGCCCACGAGGTTCGCCACTCCGAAGACGAACAGCAGCAGCGCCAACGCATCGACGTCGACCTTCACCACGTTTTCCAGAGCGGGCCGGATATAGGTGAACAGCGCGTAGTGCCCAATGTGAACCAGCAGCATTCCTGCGATGCCCACCCCGAAACCCGGGCGGCGCAGCACCTCCCACAAGGTGCCCAGCCGTGCCGTGCCATGGGGCGCCATCCGGGGCAGCGTGAAAAGCTGGAACACCAACGTCACGCCCCCGAGTGCGGCCGCCGCCAGGAAGGTGCTGCGCCAGCCGGCCAGCTCGCCGAGGTAGCTGCCGAGCGGCACCGCCACGATGGTAGCCACCGCGATGCCACTGAAGATGATCGATACCGCCCGCGGAACCAGAGCCGCGGGCACCAGACGCATCGCCACCGCCGCGGCCATGCTCCAGAAGCCACCGAGTGCGACACCCAGCAGGATCCGCATCAGCATCAGCATTGCCATATTGGTGGCTACGGCCACCAGCAGATTGGATATGATCAATAGGACGGTGAAGCCGAGCAACACAATCCGTCGGTCGATTCTCCGGGTCAGGCTCGCCGTCAGCAATCCGGAAATCATCGCGGCCGCCGCCGTTACCGTCACCGCCTGCCCCGCCAGAGCTTCCGATACTCCTAGGTCGGCGGCCATCGGAGTCAACAAGCTGGTCGGCAGATATTCCGCCGTGAGCAATCCGAATACACCCATCGCCAGCGAGAACACCGCCGCCCAGGACGGTGCGGCCGGTTCGGGTGGTACCAATTCCCCATCGGCCGCTTCGCCAGGGTTGGCATCGGGCACGGTGGTGCGCACATCGCTACTCAACTGTTTGCTTCTCCCTGAATCGCATGAGAGCTTCGAGTCAAGGCTAAGCACGAATTTCAGGATGAGCTATGACAGAACGTCTGCAATATTTGACCGGGAGTCCGGGCGGGGGGACTCCGGGCGGGGCGCCTGCGGATGGGGCACCTGCGGGTGGAGGGCCTGCGGGGCAGTTCGCCCTGTCGTCCGACCTCATCAGCGAACTGCTGACCAGCATGCGGCTGCGCGGTGTCCGGTATCGTCGTGTCCATGCTGGCCCGCGGTTCGGCCTCAATTTCGATGCCAAGCCAGGACGCGCCTATTTTCATTTCCTCGCCGTCGGCTCCGCCGTCCTGCGCACCGAGGACGGAACTGTCCACGAGCTTTCGGCTGGAAATGCCGTATTCATGCCCCACGGCGAGTCTCATCAGCTGCTCTCCGGTCCGGATATACCGGTCCGGGGCATAGACAGTTTCGATGCGGTCCCGCTCAGCAATGCGGTGTGTGATGTGGATGCCTGCCCGAGCACCAGCCCGACCCCCAGCGCCATCTTCTTCAACGGCTTCATGGATTTCGACCTCGGCGGAATGCAGGGCCTGAGCCGGCTGATGCCCGATGTCATGCTGGTCGATGCCGAGGGGAAGCGTTACCCCGGGCTCATGCCGATCCTCACGTCCATGAGGCGCGAAGTCTGCGCCGGACGCGTGGGCTTCGCCGGGATCCTCGCCCGTCTGGCCGAAGTGGCGGCGGCCATGATCGTGCGGGGCTGGGTCGAATGCGGATGCGACAACACCTCCGGCCTCGTGGCCGCGTTGCGCGACCCCCGCCTGGCCTGCGCCATTCTGGCCCTGCACCGGCAGCCCGGGCATCACTGGACCGTGGCCGAGCTGGCGGCGGAATGCAATGTCTCCCGGTCCGTCTTCGCGGACCGATTCCAAACCACGATCGGCATGCCGCCCCTCCGCTACGCCACGGAGCTGCGGATGCTCCTCGCCGGGCAGTGGCTGGCCCAGGACACCGTGCCGATCCAGTCCGTGGCGCAACGCCTCGGCTACACCTCTCAGGCCGCCTTCAGCCGTGCCTTCAAACGCGTCACCGGCCGGCCGCCCGGCGCCAGCAGGGACACCCCACGGTCAAGGGCTGCTGAGGAGGTGGACTGACGCAGGGGGCGGCGTAGCCTCGGGGGTCATGGACACCTCCTGTGCCACCGCGGCCGCGCGGGTCTGTGACCGGATCGAGGCGGCGGACGGCGAGATACATGCCTTCGTCCCCGAACCCGGCCGCCGTGAGCGGTTATTGCGTGAGGCGCGGATGGCCGATCAGCGGTGGGACGGTTCGGGCGGGCGGCCGGCCTTGTTCGGCGTGCCGGTGGGCGTCAAGGACATCGTGCACGCCGACGGGTTGTCCACGCGGGCCGGTTCGGACGTTCCGGCCGAGGCGCTGGCCGGGCCGCAGGCGTCGCTCGTGGATCGGCTGCGGGCGGCGGGGGCGCTGGTGGCGGGCAAGACCGTCACCGCCGAGTTCGCCGTGACCGCTCCCGGTCCCACCCGTAATCCGCACCATCTCGGCCACACTCCGGGCGGCTCCAGCAGCGGTTCGGCCGCGGCCGTCGCGGCGGGGATGGTGCCGCTGGCGGTCGGGACCCAGACGATCGGTTCGATGATCCGCCCGGCCGCCTACTGCGGGGTCGTCGGCTTCAAGCCGACCCACGGCCGCATCCCCTCCGACGGCGTGATCGCCAACGCCCCGACCTTCGACACCGTGGGCCTCTTCGCCCCCGACGTGGCGACCCTCGCCCCGGCGGCGGCCGTGCTGTGCGACGGATGGCGGCCGTCCGGCGACGGCGGCGCGGCGACGGGGCGGCGGCCGGTGCTCGGCATCCCGCTCGGCCCGTACCTCGACCGCGCCGACGCCGAGGCCAGGAGCTCCTTCGAGGAGCGGGCGGGGCGCTTGGAGGTGGCCGGATTCACGGTCCGCCGCATGCCCTTCCCGGATGACTTCGACCAGGTCAGGGCGGATCAAGTGGTGATCGGCCGTTACGAGTTGGCGCGGACCCACGCCGTATGGTTTCCGCGCTACGCGGAGCGGTACCGCGAGCAGACCGCCGAGGCGATCCGGCAGGGGCAGCGGATCGGCGACGACGCGTACGCCGCGGCGCTGCGCGCCCGTGCCGCCTTCCGCGACCGGCTGGTGGCCGCCATGGACCGGGACGGCATCGACCTGTGGATCACCCCGGCCGCCACGGGCCCCGCGCCGTACGGCCTGCAGAGCACCGGCAACTCCGTGATGAGCCTCCCCTGGAGCTACGCGGGAGTCCCGGCCCTCGCCCTGCCCGCGGGCCGGGCGGCGGGCTCCCTTCCGCTGGGCGTGCAGTGCGTGGCCCGGCCGGGGGCGGACGAGCGATTGCTGGCATGGGCCCTCGATCTGGAGTCGACCCTCGCCGGGTCTTCCCCACCCGTATGATGGGTATCCACTCCCATGTACGGAGTTGGGGACGAGATGAGTGCCACATGGTGGCTTATGCAAGGTGAGGCCGCAGTCGGCGAGTTACGCCAGTACGGGGTCGACCAGCCGGTTTTTCTGTGCCACTTCACGCCGGGACCGGCCTGGGAAGCCGTCCGGGCGCATTTCGAGGCATGGTCCGCGCTGCGCGGACCGGACCCCGACGGAAGCCGTACCGCCCACGTCATCCGGTCCATCATGGACCTCGGGCTGCGGCTGGTCCCCACCGACGACAGCCCCCCGATGACGCTGTTCACCGAATGCATCCTGCGCATCGACGGCCATACCGCCCGGCTGCGCTGCTGACGTGCCGCTGCGCACGTCCGTTTCCCCCGCCGCTCGGGCGGGTGGCGGGTAGCGTGCACCCATGGACATCGGTGATGTGGTCGAGGACTTCGAGCTGCCGGACGAGAACGGCGCCGCCCGTTCACTCAGTGGGCTGCTGGCGGACGGTCCGGTGGTGCTGTTCTTCTATCCGGCGGCCTTCACTCCCGGCTGTACCAAACAGGCGTGCCACTTCCGGGACATCGCGGCGGAGTTCAAGGAACTCGGCGCCCAGCCGGTCGGGGTCAGCGCCGATTCGGTCGAGAAGCAGGCGGAGTTCGCCCATGCGTACTCCTTCGGCTATCCGCTGCTGTCGGATCCGGAGGGGACCGTACGGGAGCGGTTCGGGGTGAAGCGCGGGATCGCGGCGGTGCCGACCAAACGGGTCACCTTTGTGATTGACACCGACCGCAAGGTGCTGGAGATCGTCAAGAGTGAGTTCCGGATGAGCGTGCACGCGGACCGGGCGCTCGAGGCGCTGCGCGACAGAAGCGCGTAAGGCCGCCTGACGCGGCCGCGTACGGCAGGCGGCCGAAAACACGTGCTGGCGGGGGTGGGGGAAGACCCCGTTCTGAGGGGCTCCGCCCTCGAACCCCCGGCGGGGGCAGCCTCTTGGACTGCCCCCGCACTCTTCTGACCAGCGGGCGCGGTGCGGGTGGTGCAGGCGCGTACGGCCCGGGGCCGGTCGCCACGACCGGCCCCGGCCGACGCGAGTGTCAGCTCAGCCGCGAAAACGTGAACGAGAACTCGGCCGGCGCCACGTCCAGGCGGTGCTCGTCCAGCACCCCCGGGCCGCAGGACTGGGTGCCGATGCCCTGCTGCCCGTGGTCCAGGTTCACCCACACCGTCTCGTTCGACGCGTCGAGATCCGGTGTGTGCTCGGCCGCGTCGAGCTGCTCGGTGGTCCAGCGGCGCGCGGTGAACCAGAAGGCCGGCTCGCCCTCGATGCGCACCCCCGAGCCGTCGGGCGCGGTCAGCCGCACCCAGCGGACATCGATCCGGGCGCCGTTCTCCTGCGGGCGGACGTACGGCGTCTGGAGCTCGTCGACCGACAGCGCCCACCGCCCCACCCGCGCGGCGGCACGCGTGTCCGGGTACGCCTCGCCGGGGCCGCCGCCGAACCACTCGGCCTCGCCCAGCGCGGCCGGGACCCCGAGCCGCAGGCCCAGGCGCGGCAGCGGGCAGGTCCACTCGCCCAGCGGGGTGACGGACACCGCCAGGCTCAGCCGTCCGTCCTCATCGGCGGTCCAGCGGTAGACCGTCTCCAGACCGAAGTCGACGGCGGCGGGCGCGACGCGGGTACGGACGGTCAGCGCACCGTCCGGCGTCGTCTCCACCGCGTCGGTCCGGTGCCGCACCCGGTGCAGCCCGAACCGGCGCCAGATCAGGCCCCAGCGCTCGTCCGGCTGCCAGGACGCGCCGTTGTCGTTGTCGGTTGGCGCGCGCCAGATGTCCAGCCGGGGCGGTTCGGTGACGGGCAGCCCGCCGAGCGCCGTCAGGGCGCCGGTGGCCGCGTCGAAGACACCCGGGCCGAGCACGATCCGGTCGCCGTCGCGGCGCGGCGCCTCCCCCGAGGCGAGGGCGCGCACCCGGCCGGTGCCGGGAGCGGCGGCGGGGAACTGGGCCCAGGCCACCGTATGGCCCGCCTCGGCCCATGCCGTCGCCGCCCCGAGCCGCGCCTCGACGGTCCACCGGGTCTCCGCCCCCGCCTCGGCGGCGGGCGGTGCCGGGAGCTTCAGATCGGCGGACTCGCCCGGCGGCAGCGGCTCCACCGCCAGCTCACCCGAGCCGATCGCCTCCCCCTCCGCCTCATAGCTCCAGGAGAAGACGAGATGGGACAGATCGGCGAAGTCATGGCCGTTGGTGATCCGGACCGTGCCCTGTGCCCCGTCGCCCTCGATCCGCACCGGCTCGATGACCTTCTTGTACTCGATCAGCCCCGGGGAGGGGGTGCGGTCGGGGAAGACCAGCCCGTCGCAGACGAAGTTCCCGTCGTGCAGCTCCTCGCCGAAGTCCCCGCCGTACACGTGGTAGAAGCGGCCGTCGGGGGCGCGCCGGGTGAAGCCGTGGTCGATCCACTCCCAGACGAAACCGCCCTGGCAGCGCTCATGTGCCTCGAACAGCCGCTGGTACTCGCCCAGTCCGCCCGGCCCGTTGCCCATGGCGTGCGCGTACTCGCACTGGATGAACGGCAGCGCCCGGCGCTTCGCGTCCAGCTCGGGATCGCCCCACGGCGCCTCGGTGCGCCGGCCGATCTGGTCGACCTCCTCGTGCGGCGCGTACATCCGCGAGTAGACGTCCGTGTCGGCGCAGGACAGATCGCCCTCGTAGTGGATCACCCGGGACGGGTCGCGCTCCCGGATCCAGTCGGCCATGGCGGACAGCCCGCGTCCGGTGCCGCACTCATTGCCCAGCGACCACATCACGATGGACGGGTGGTTCTTGTCGCGCTCGACCATGCGCTCGGCGCGGTCGAGCAGCGCCGGGGTCCAGCGGTCGTCGTCCACCGGGTTGTTCCGCCAGTCCAGGACGCCGAAGCCGTGGGTTTCCAGGTCGCATTCGTCGATCACCCACAGCCCCAGCTCGTCGCAGAGCCCGAGGAAGGCCGGATGCGGCGGATAGTGGCTGGTGCGCACGGCGTTGATGTTGTGCTGCTTCATCAGCACCAGATCGCGGCGCATGGTCGCGAGGTCCACGGCCCGCCCGTTCTCCGGGTGGAACTCATGCCGGTTGACGCCGCGGAAGAGCACCCGCCGCCCATTGATCTTGAGCAGCCCGTCCTCGACCACCACGGTACGGAAGCCCACGCGCAGCGAGACGCTCTCGCCCACGGTGGTCAGCCGCGCCTCGTACAGCCGCGGTGTCTCCGCAGTCCACGGCTCGACGGGGACGGTGGCGCTCTCCCCGGTGGCCAGGTCAAGACCCAGCTCGGGGACGGTGACCCGGCCGCCGGGGTCGGAGTCGATCCGCAGCGTGCCCTCGCCGGTGGTGTGGTCGTACGAGGCGTGGACGAAGTAGTCGGCGAGCGCGCCCTCGGGGCGGTGCTCCAGCGTCACCTCGCGGAAGATGCCGGGCAGCCACCACTGGTCCTGGTCCTCCAGATAGCTCCCGGAGGACCACTGGTGGACGCGGACGGCCAGCACGTTCCCCGACGGCTTGAGCAGACCCCCGACCTCGAACTCATGCGGCAGCCGGCTGCCCTTGAAGGTGCCGAGCTCCTCGCCGTTGAGCCAGACCCGGGCGCATGACTCGACGCCCTCGAAGCGCAGCACCGCCTCCCCGCCCTCCGGCCAGTCGCCGGGCAGGTCGAAGACGCGCAGATGGTCGCCGGTCGGGTTCTCGGCGGGGACGTGCGGCGGATCCACCGGGAAGGGATAGAGCACATTGGTGTAGATCGGCGCCCCGTGGCCGTGCAGCACCCAGTGGCCGGGCACCGGGAGCTCGTCCCAGCCGCGGGCGTCGTAGCCGGGGCGGGCGAAGGAGTCGTCCTCGGCGGTGGCGGTCGGCGACAGCCGGAAGGACCACGTCCCGTTCAGGCTCAGCCGCGCGGCGTCGGAGGATGGGGTCCAGGGGCGGGGCGGCAGCGCTCCCGCACCGGGGGAGACGTCCTCGTAGTAGGGCAGTGGTGTGTGCTGCGTGGAGCTCATCGTTCTCCTCCGCGGTTCCTTGGTGTGGTGCGGCGGTTCTTCAGTCCCACCGACGCGAGCGAGCCCTCCAGGGCGAAGGTCGCCGCGCCGAGGCTCACGGGGTTGGACGGGATCGGGCACAGCACGATCTCGGTGTTCGCCAGCGGGCGGCGCAGCGCGCGCGCCGCCACCGCCGCGCGCACCTCGGCGAGCAGCGGCTCCCCGAGGGCGGCCGCGACCCAGCTGCTGAGCACGATCACTTCCGGGTTGAGCAGATTGATCAGATCGGCGAGGGCGGCGCCGAGATAGCGCGCGGTGGTGTGCACGACCTTTACGGCCACCGGATCGCCTGCCGTAAGGCCCCGGCCGAGCGCCTCGATGGTGGCCGTCTGGTCGTCCGGATGCAGCAGCGGGCTGTCCGGGCTCAGCTCGCGCAGATTCCGCATGATGCCGGGGGCGCCGACATAGGTCTCCACACATCCCTGGTTGCCGCAGTGGCACTGCCGTCCGTCCAGGATGAGGGTGGTGTGCCCCCATTCCCCGGCGCTGTTGCTGACCCCGCGGTGCAGGGTGCCGCCGAGCGCCAGCCCGGCCCCCACGCCCGTACCGAGGTTGACCACCACGGCGTCGTTCCGCCCGCGCGCCGCCCCGAACCACTGCTCGGCCACGGTGCAGGCGCGCAGCGGATTGTCGAGGTGGAGGGGGTAGGGGATGTGCTCGGCCAGCAGCCGCAGCAGCGGGACGTCATGCCAGTCCCAGTTGGGCGCGAAGACCGAGACCCCGCCCTCGCGGTCCACCTGCCCCGGCATGCTGACGCCGACGCCCAGCACCCGGTCCGCGGCCACGCCCGCCTGCCCGACCACCGAGGACACGGCGTCCGCGATACGCGCCACCACCTTGCCCGGGTCGTTCTCCTCCGGGCGCAACTCCTCGTCCGCGCGGGCCAGGACGGTCAGCGCCAGATCGAACAGCTCGACATGGATATACGTCTCCGCCACATCCACGCCGATCAGCGCGGCGCCCGAGGCATTGACCGCGATGAGACCGCGCGGCCGGCCGCCGTCGGAGTCCTCGTAGCCGACCTCGACCAGCATCCCGAGGTCGAGCAGCTCACCGACGAGATTCGCCACGGTGGCCAGGCTCAGCTCGGTCGCGGCGGCCACCTCCTGCCGGGAGACGGGGGATTGGGCGACGATATGGCGCAGCACCCCGTAGCGGTTGGCGGTGCGTATATCGCGGGATGTGCGCTTCACGCCGGAATCCCCTCTGCGCGGGCAGGTGCGGTGCCGTGCTGTGCTCTGGCGGCTGCCGCGCCAGGCTAGAGCGTGGGTCAGACCATGGACAACCCCTTAGCCCAACCCCTGTACGAAGGGTTGAGGCAGCGGGGGAGGCCAGGGGATGGTGGCTTTGAATACCGCGCGTCAGCCGGTTGTGAGTACCGGCTTTGAGTACCGCGCCGTCAGCCAGTTTTGAGTACCTCGCGGACGACGGGCCCGGCGGCATCCCCGCCGTGGCCGCCGCCGGTGACCACGGCGGCGGCTGCCACATCGTTCCGGTAGGCGGTGAACCAGGCGTTGGTCTTGGGCTGGCCGTTGATCTCGGCCGAACCCGTCTTGGCCCCGATGTCGCCGGTGAGCCCGGACATCGCCCGGGCGGCGGTGCCGCTCGTCGCGGTCAGCCGCATCATCGCCCTGAGCTGCGATCTGGTGGCCGGGCTGAGGCTGCGGTCGCTGGTGGCGATCTCGCGGTGGTCGACCGAGCGCGGCACGATGACGGGCTGCTTGAAGGTGCCGGTCTGGGCGGTGGCCGCGACGGAGGCGATGGTGAGCGGGTTCATCTGGACCGTGCCCTGGCCGATCATGGCGGCGGCCTTGTCGTCGCCGCTTCCGTCCGGCACCTCGCCGTCGAAGGTGGTGACGCCCACCCGCCAGTTCAGGCCGAGGCCGAACACGGTCCGCGCCTCCTGGGCCACCGCGCCATCGGGCACGGCCCCGGCGAGCGAGACGAACGCGGTGTTGCAGGACGCCGCGAAGTCCTGCGCGAAGGTGGCGCCGGGGTTCTCGCTGTCCTCGACGTTGTGGAACGTCATGCCCTGTGCGTACGCCGCCGTCTTCGGGCACGGCACCAAGTGGCCCGGGCTGACCTTGCCCGCCTCCAGAAGGGTGGCCGCGGTGACTATCTTGAACGTCGACCCCGGCGCCGTCTGCCCCTGCAGCGCGGCGTTGAACTCGGCCTGGTCGGAGTTGGCCACCGCCAGGATCTCCCCGGTGCTGGGCTTGAGCGCCACCACGGAGGCGCCGTTGCGCGTGGCCACCGCCTTCTCCGCGCGCTTCTGCACCCCGGCGTCGAGGGTGGTGCGCAGTGTGCCCGGCGTGCCCTTCTTCACCACATGAAGCGTCGCTCCGGCGGTCCCGTCGGCCTTGACCGCCGACACCTCCACCCGCGCCGTGCCCCCGGCGTCCGCTCCGTATCTCGCCCGCAGCGCGATCAGTACCGGGTCGAGCGAGGGATAACGGCCCTGCCGCAGCTCCTTGCCGTCGCGGTCCAGCACCCGCACCGGCGGATTGTCCGCCAGATCCGTCCGTACGGACTCATCGGCCGCGAGCTTGGGATGGAGGACCGAGGGCCGCCAGTCGACCAGCGGCTTCTTGGTCGTCCGGCCGCGCACCACGGTCAGCCGCGATGCGTACGTCCAGCTCGAACGGGTCTTGTCGAAGACCACTTCGGCCTTGACGGTGAACGGCACCATGGTGCCCCGCGCCGTGCCCGGGGTGACCGTCACCTTCCGCACATGGCCGTCGTCGCGATAGCCGCTCAGCGCGCCGATGGCCGCCTCGGCGTCGTTGGTCAGCCCGGCGGCCAGCATGTCATTGCCGTCCGCCCATGCGTCCAGGAATTCCCGGGCGGTCCGCCGGGTCTCGTCCGCGGTCACCGGACCGTCATGGGCCGCGGTGGTATCGCCGCCGGTCACGCCCGTGTAGAGGTTGTATCCGCCGTACCCGGCGACGCCCAGAAGCCCCGCCGCCACCGCTCCGAAGACGACCTTGCCCACAGCCCCCATGGCGTCCCCCGCTTTTCAGATGTGGTCGGCTCGTGCCGCTCGTGCCGCTCAGGCGGCCTTCTCCACCTCGCCGCGCAGCGCCCGTGTGTAGATCTTCAGCAACCGGCTGTACTCGGCCCGCTCCGAAGGCCGCAGTGCCCGGCCTGCCCGGGCCCGCAGAAAGACGCGAATCGCCTCGTTGGCCTGGTCGGTGGAGGAGGTGGTCAGTAAGGCAGGTTGTTGAGTAGGAGTGGGACGCATGCCATAAGAGTAGAGGCCCCTACCGACAACGGCATCGGCGTAAACCGCCCAACTGCGGTGTTACCGGCGGTATGTGAGGAAGACCGCATCGCCTGCGCGGGTGTTCCTTCGCCTGCCCCTATGGCATATGCCCCGGCGTGGCCCGGGTATGCGTCCCGTGCCTTGTCAGCTCTGACCAGCGGTTTCCGGCCCGGCCGGCGGCCCTGCGAGGACCACTTCGAGGGTGCGGGGGCCGTGGACGCCTTCGACGCGGTCGAGTTCGATGTCACTTGTCGCGGACGGGCCCGAGATCCAGGTCAACGGGCGGCCCGGATCCAGGCGTTCAAGGCCCTCGGGGACGGAGTCCACTACCTGGTCGGGCACCCGGATGACGCAGATGTGGTGGTCGGGAACCAGGGTGATGCGGCGGCGGCCCTGGTCGGGGGCCGCGTCCAGGACCACGGTGCCGGTCTCGGCGATGGCCACCGCGCAGGCCGTCACCACGCTGGAGACCGCGTCCAGATCGTGCGGCGTCAGCTCCGCCGTGTCCGGGACCCGGCGCACCGCGTCGGGGACGGCGGACAGCCAGGAGTCGGGAAGGCCGGGGGGTACGGCCACGCTGGTCGCGCCGCGATCGGCGAGGAGGCGGGCGATCAGGGCGGGGAGGGAGGGGGCGTCGGCCCGGTGGACGATCGCGCGGTAGTCGGCCAGGTGCTCGGCGAGGAGGTCCACGGTTTCGGTGGGGGTGCGGTCGCCGTGGACGCGGTGGTAGGTGCGCTCGACCGGCACCGCGTCGGGCGTCTCGGCGCGCGGTACATCGGCCAGGGCGCGGCGGATACGGGCCATGACCAGGGCGCGGGAGCCGGGGCTCTGGGTGTCGGGGGCCTCGGTGCTGTGGACGCCGGGGTTCTGGGTGCTTCGGGTGCCGGAGTGCTGGGTGCTTTGGCTGCCGGGGTCTTGCGGGGTCATGTCGTCTTCCTTCCCTCCGTGCCGCTCTCGCCCCGGGTGCGTTGCCACCAGTCGCGGAACGACTCCTCCGGCACCTTCGGCAGCTCCCGCGTATCGCTCCACGCCCGCCCCGGACCGGGCAGTCGGCGCGGATGGAACCGGCGGGTGCGGGAGGCCAGGCGCTGGCCGGTGCGCAGCACCCGGGGGTGGTCCAGGGCCCAGCGGGCGGCGCGCATCGCGGCGCGCTCGGCCGCGTGGCCCTTGGCGGGCTTGATGACGGTGCGGGTGCCACGGATGGAGACGGGGCCGCCCTCGACCACGCGCTCACGGAGGTGCACCAGGACCTCCGGGATGTCGATGGCGACCGGGCACACCTCGTAGCACGCCCCGCACAGGGACGACGCGTACGGGAGGGAAGCGTCCAATTCGCTCTGGATGCCGCGCAGTTGAGGGGTGAGGATCGCGCCGATCGGTCCCGGATACGCCGATCCGTAGGCATGGCCGCCCGCCCGCTCGTACACCGGGCACACATTGAGACACGCCGAGCAGCGGATGCAGCGCAGCGCCTGGCGGCCCACGGTGTCCGCGAGGGTGTCGGTACGGCCGTTGTCCAGGAGGACGAGGTGGAAGGTGCGGGGCCCGTCCGCGTCCGTGGTGCCGGTCCAGGTGGAGGTGTACGGGTTCATCCGCTCGGCGGTCGAGGAGCGGGGCAGGAGCTGAAGGAAGACCTCCAGGTCCTGGAAGGTGGGGACCACCTTCTCGATGCCGACGACGGAGATCAGCGTCTCGGGGAGGGTCAGGCACATCCGGCCGTTGCCCTCGGACTCCACGACCACGAGTGTGCCGGTCTCCGCGACCATGAAGTTGGCGCCGGAGATCCCCACCTTGGCGTTCAGGAACTTCTCGCGGAGGTGCAGCCGCGCGGCCTCCGCCAGATCGGCGGGCGCGTCGGTCAGCCCCTCCGGGGCCGGGCGGCCCCACTCGGCCATCTTCTCCGCGAAGATGTCGCGGATCTCGCCGCGGTTGCGGTGGATCGCCGGGACCAGGATGTGCGACGGGAGGTCGTCGCCGAGCTGCACGATCAGCTCGGCGAGATCGGTCTCGTACGCCGTGATCCCGGCGGTGGCGAGGGCGCCGTTCAGACCGATCTCCTGCGTGGCCATCGACTTGACCTTGACGACCTCGCGCTCGCCCGTCGCCTGCACCAGCTCGGTGACGATCCGGTTCGCCTCGTCCCCGTCCGCCGCCCAGTGGACGTGCCCGCCGGCCGCCGTGACCGCGCTCTCCAACTGCTCCAGATAGTGGTCGAGATGGCGCAGCGTACGGTCCTTGATGGCCGCGCCCGCGGCGCGCAGCGGCGACCAGTCGTCCAGTTCGGCCACCGCCGTGGCCCGCTTGGCGCGGATCGTGTGGGTGGCGTGGCGGAGGTTGGCGCGTAGCTGGGTGTTCCGGGTCGAGGCGTCGGCCGCCGCCGGGAAAGCGGGCATCCCCAGGTAGGTGGCTTGGTGGGTTCCGCTCACCAGTCGTTTCCTTCCCTATGGGGTTCGCACACCTGATGGTGTCCGCTCGCCTGATGGCCTGCCTTCACCTGGCGGTGTCCGCTCACCAGACGTTTCCTTCCGTGCTGGCCAGGATCTCGGCGATGTGGACGGGGCGGACCGTGGAGCCCTGGCGGGCGAGTGTGCCGCCGATGTGCATCTGGCAGGAGTTGTCGACCGTGCACACGGCCTCGGCGCCGGTCGCCGTGATGTTGCGCGCCTTGTCCGCGCCCATGGCCGCCGAGACGGCCGCGTTCTTGACGGCGAACGTACCGCCGAAGCCGCAGCACTCGTCGGCGCCCGGCAGCTCCACCAGGTTCAGCCCCTGCACGGCGGCGAGGAGCGACCGCGGGCGGTCGCCGAGCCCCAGCATCCGCAGCCCGTGGCAGGTGGGGTGGTAGGTCACGGTGTGCGGGTAGTACGCGCCGACGTCGGTGACCTTCAGGACGTCGGTGAGGAATTCGGTGAGCTCGTACGTCTTGGGGACGGCCTCGGCCGCCGCGTCCGCGAGCTCTTGGCCACGACCCTCGGCGGCGGCCTTGGCGCCGATCCGGGGGTAGTTGTCTCGCACCATCGCCGCGCACGAACCCGAGGGGGCCACCACGTAGTCGTAGTCGCGGAACGCGGCTGCGTAGCGGCGCACCAGCGGTTCGGTCTCGTGGCGGTAGCCGGTGTTGAACTGCGGCTGGCCGCAGCAGCTCTGCCCCTCCGGGAAGCCGACCTCCACGCCGAGCCGTTCGAGGAGCGTGACCACGGCCCGGCCGGTGTGTGGATAGAGGGTGTCGTTGACGCAGGTGATGAAGAGCGCTACGCGCACGGTTCCTCCTCGTCGCCCAGGCCGGTGGCGGCCCTTGTGACCTGTGCGTCGCCCAGCCGGGCGGCTGCCCGGTCCCACGCCGAATGATCACCTGTGGGCTCATACTGCCTCAGTGGCTGGGTGCTGTGAAGCAGCGAGCGCAATTCTGGCAAACCACCGGTGATCGCTCCGGCCGCCCGGGCCTGGACCAGTACGTTTCCGAGGGCCGCCGCCTCGGCCGGGCCCGCGATGACGGGGAGCCCGCAGGCGTCGGCGGTGAGCTGGCACAACAGCGCGTTGTGCACACCGCCGCCGACGATGTGGACGGTGCGGACCGTACGGCCGGACAGCCGCGCGGCGTCGTCGATCGCGCGGCGGTGGGCCAGGGCGAGGGAGTCCAGGACGCAGCGGGTGGTCTCGGCCGGGGTACGGGGGACGGGCTGGCCCGTGCGGCGGCAGGCGTCGGCGATGCGGTCGGGCATGTGGTGCGGGGCGATGAAGGCGGGGTCGCCGGCGTCGACCACGGAGCGGAGAGGGGTGGCTTGGGCTGCCTCTCGGAGGAGCGCGGTGAGGTCCTCCGTCTGGGTGGCTTGGGTGCCATGGGCGGCTTGGCGGGCTGTGTTGCCTTGGGCCTCCCAGGCGCGGACGCACTCCTGGAGCATCCACAGCCCCATGATGTTGCGCAGATAGCGGACCGTGCCGTCCACGCCCAGCTCATTGGTGAAGTTGGCCGCGCGGCTCGCCTCCGTGAGCACCGGCGCGTCCAGCTCCAGCCCGGCGAGGGACCACGTGCCGGTGGCGATGTACGCGAAGTCGGGCGTGGTGGCCGGGACGCCGACGACGGCGGACGCGGTGTCGTGCGAGCCGACGGCGGTCACGGGGAGGGGGGTGGTGAGGCCCGTCTCGGCGAGAACTTCCTGGCGCAGGGTTCCGGCGGGGTCGCCCGGGTGGCGCAGGGGAGGGAAGAGCGTCAGATCGATGCCCAGGGCCCGCGCGACGGGAGTGGCCCAGTCGCGGGTGCGGGGGTCGATGAGCTGGGTGGTGGAGGCGTTCGTCAGCTCGGTGCCGGGCTCGCCGGTCAGCCAGTACGAGATGAGGTCGGGGATGAGGAGGAGGCGGTGGGCGGCGGTGAGGGCGGGGGTGCCCTGGGCCGAGATGAGCTGGTAGATGGTGTTGAAGGGGAGGTGCTGGATGCCGGTGGCGGCGTAGAGGGCCTGGGGCGAGAGCGCTTCCGCGACCTTTTCGGCCGCGCCGGTGGTGCGGGCGTCGCGGTAGTGCACGGGGTTGGCGAGGAGGGTGCCGTCGGCGGCGAGTAGGCCGTAGTCCACGGCCCAGGTGTCGATGCCGATGCTGGTCAGGGGGTGTGGGGCGCTGTTCGCTGCTGCCTTCAGGCCGTTCAGGATGCCCTGGTAGAGCGACAGGATGTCCCAGTGCAAGGTGCCGAGGACGCGGACCGGGCTATTGGGGAAGCGGTGCACCTCGTGGAGGGTCAGGCGTTCGGGGGCGACCTCACCGACGATGACGCGCCCGCTGGACGCACCGAGGTCTACGGCGGCGAAGCGGTGCTCTTTGGTGGACACGTGGACCTCGTGGTGGGTGGGGTGCGTGGGTGGTTGCTGTGGTTCGTCGGGGCGGGGGCCGGGGCCTCCGGGGCGGGGTCCTGGACCGTATTTACGGCGCCATTGACCGGAGACGTTGAGTGGGCCGGAGATCGGCGCCACAAATACACGTAAGCGTCCAGGACCCCACCCCTGCGACCCCGCCCCCCTCACGCGCGTGTCAGCGCAGGAACGCCGCCGCGACCCCTGCGTCGACGGGGATGTGCAGACCCGTGGTGTGGGTCAGGTCGCCGCCTACGAGCGTGAAGACCGCGTTCGCCACGTGGGTTGGGAGTACTTCGTGCTTGAGCAGGGTGCGTTGGGCGTAGAACTCGCCCAGCTTCTCCTCGGGGACGCCGTAGACGGCGGCGCGTTGCGCGCCCCAGCCGCTTGCGAAGATGCCGGAGCCCTGGACTACGCCGTCAGGATTCACGCCGTTTACGCGGATGCCGTGTTGGCCCAACTCGGCTGCGAGGAGGCGGACTTGGTGTGCCTGGTCGGCCTTGGTCGCGGAGTACGCGATGTTGTTCGGGCCCGCGAATACGGCGTTCTTGGAGGTGATGTACACGATGTCGCCGCCCATGTTCTGGGCGATGAAGGTCCGTGCCGCTTCGCGAGAGGCCAGGAAGCTGCCTCGGGCCATGATGGTGTGCTGGAGGTCCCAGTCGTGGGTCGTTGTTTCGAGGAGCGGTTTGGAGATGCTGATCCCGGCGTTGTTGACCAGGATGTCCACCCCGCCGAAGTCCAGCGCTGCCTGAGCGAACGCCGCCTTGATCTGCTCTTCCGAGGTGACGTCGGCGGTTACGGCGGTGGCCTTGTCCGGGCCGCCCAGTTCTTGGGCCACGGTGTGCGCTGATTCCGTGTTCAGGTCTGCCACGACGACGCACGCGCCCTCGGCCACCAGGCGGTGGGCGATCGCCTTGCCGATGCCTGAGCCGGCGCCGGTCACCAGGGCGATGCGGGTGGCGAGGGGCTTCGGCTTCGGCATGCGCTGGAGCTTGGCCTCTTCCAGCGCCCAGTACTCGATGCGGAACTTCTCCGACTCCTCGATGGGGGAGTAGGTGGAGACCGCTTCCGCGCCGCGCATGACGTTGATGGCGTTGACGTAGAACTCGCCTGCCACGCGGGCGGTTTGCTTGTCCTTGCCGTAGCTGAACATCCCGACGCCGGGGATCAGCACGATGGCAGGATCCGCGCCGCGCATGGGAGGGGAGTCGGGGGTGGCGTGGTTGTTGTAGTAGGCCGCGTAGTCGGTGCGGTACGCGGCGTGGAGTTCCTTGAGGCGGTCGATCGTCGTGTCGAGGGGCGCGTCCGGGGGGAGGTCCAGGACCAGGGGGCGGACCTTCGTACGGAGGAAATGGTCCGGGCAGGAGGTGCCGAGGGCCGACAGGCGTGGGTGTTCGGCGCGGGAGACGAAGTCCAGGACGGTGTCGTTGTCCGTGAAGTGGCCCACCTGGGGGCGGTCCGTGGAGGCCAGGCCGCGGATCACGGGGGCCAGGGCGGCCGCGCGGGCGCGGCGCTCGGACTCGGGGAGCGTGGGGTGGACGACGGGGCCGAACGGGTCCGCCTTGCCGCGTGCGGTGAGGAACTCCTCGGCGGTGCGGATGATGCGGAGGGAGTTCGCCTCGCACTCGGCGGAGGTGTCGCCCCAGGCGGTGATGCCGTGGCCGCCGAGGATGCAGCCGATGGCCTGGGGGTTGGCCCTTTTGATGGCGGCGATGTCCAGGCCCAGTTGGAAGCCGGGGCGGCGCCAGGGCACCCACACGACGTGGTTGCCGAAACACTCCTTGGTGAGCGCCTCGCCGTCGGCCGCGCAGGCGAGGGCGATGCCGGAGTCGGGGTGGAGGTGGTCGACGTGCGCGGCGTCGACCAGGCCGTGCATGGCGGTATCGATGGACGGCGCGGCCCCGCCCTTGCCGTGCAGGCAGTAGTCGAAGGCCGCGACCATCTCGTCCTCGCGCTCCACCCCCGGGTAGACCTCGGTGAGCGCGCGAAGCCGGTCCAGACGGAGTGCGGCAAGGCCGGAGTGAGTGAGGGTGCCCAGATCGCCACCGGAGCCCTTGACCCACATCAGCTCGACGTCCTGGCCCGTGACGGGGTCGGTCGCGGTGCCCTTGGCGGAGGTGTTTCCGCCCGCGTAGTTGGTATTGCGGGGGTCGGCGCCGAGGCGGTGCGAGCGCTCCAGGAGCGTGGCCGCCTCGGGGTGGGGTTCTGCGGTCATGTCGTCCTCTTTGTGTGGACCGGTCTCAGCGGGTTTCGGTGGCGGCGGGAGGCGTGTCCCGCAGGGGTGCGCTTGGGGGCCGATAGTGGTCGGGGGCGGCGCCAAGGGGTTCGCGTGTTTGGGGCGGCTGTCTGAGGTGTTCGGGCGGGCTCCGGCGAGTTCGGGTCGGAGTCCCTGAAGTTCGGGGCAGCGCCCCGGGCTGTGGGGGCGAACCTCTGGGGCCCGGGTCGGAGTCCCGCGTGTTTGGGATGGCTGTCTGGGGTGTTCGGGTGGAGCCTCGTCGGGTTTGGGGCGGAGCCCCTGGGGTTTGGGGTAGTGCCCCGGGGTTTGTGGCTTCGCCCCGGGAGTTCGGGGCGAGCCCCGCGGGTTCGGGGCGGTTTCCCGGCGAGTTCGGGTGGAGCCCCGTCGGGTTCGGTGCCGAGCCCAGGGGTCCGGGGTAGCGCCCCGGGGTTCGGGGCAGCGCCCCAGGGGGTGCGGGGCGCAGCCCCGGGTTCCCGGGGGCCCGGGGGCTTGCCCCCGGTTTCGGGAAGGGGCGGGGTGGGGAAGGGCCCGCCGCAGGCGCTACGCCCCCCCCCCCGCCTGCTGCCCACCCACCCGCTCCGAAACGATCCGCTCCGCCCACCCCGAGCCCCGGTACGCCGCCATCGGGTCGGGGTCGATGCCCAGTTCCTCGCGGACCTCGGCAAGCAGCGGCCGTACGTCCGTGTTGTAGGCGTCCATCAGCACCGCGTTGGCGCCGAGCACGTCGCCCGTGCGCTGGGCGGCGGCCAGGGCGTCACCGTCGACCAGGAGGGCCTTGGCCGTCGCTTCCTGGACGTTCATGACGGAACGGATGATCGCCGGAATCTTGGGCTCGATGTTGTGGCACTGGTCGAGCATGAAGGCGACCCCCGAGGTCAGCCCGCCGCCGCGGACCACCTCGTACATGATGCGGAAGAGCTGGAAGGGGTCGGCGGCGCCCACCATGAGGTCGTCGTCCGCGTAGAAGCGGGAGTTGAAGTCGAAGGCGCCGAGCTTCTTCTCGCGCAGGAGGAGGGCGACGATGAACTCGATGTTGGTGCCGGGGGCGTGGTGGCCGGTATCGACGCAGACCTGCGCCTTGGGGCCGAGCTTCAGGCAGTGGGCGTAGGCGGTGCCCCAGTCCGGGACGTCCGTGGTGTAGAAGGCGGGCTCGAAGAACTTGTACTCCAGCAGCATGCGCTGGTCGTCGCCGAGGCGGTCGTAGACGGCGCTCAGGGCCTCGGCGAGGCGGTCCTGACGGGCCGCGATGTCGTCCTGGCCGGGGTAGTTCGTGCCGTCGGAGAACCAGAGCTTGAGGTCGCTGGAGCCCGTGGCGTCCATGATGTCGACGCACTCCAGGAGGTGGTCCAGCGCCTTGCGGCGGACCGCCGGGTCGGGGTGGGTGACCGAGCCCAGCTTGTAGTCGTCGTCCTGGAAGACGTTGGAGTTGATGGCGCCGAGTTTCAGGCCGCGTTCCTCCGCGTACTTGGCGAGCGCCCCGTAGTCCTCGACCCGGTCCCAGGGGATGTGGAGGGCGACGGTGGGCGCCACTTTGGTGAAGGCGTGCACCTGGGCGGCGTCGTCCAGCTTCTCCTGGGGGGAGCGCGGCACACCGGGCTGGGCGAAGACCTTGAACCGGGTTCCGGAGTTGCCGTACGCCCATGACGGCGTCTCGACCGCCTGGCTCTTGAGGGCCGCCTTCACGGCTGGAACGTCAGACATGAATCTCCTTCATGAAACGATTCAAGAAACCTAGTCGCGCGGTCGGCCACGCGTCAAGAAGTGGTGGGTCCCCGAGCCCACGGCGAACACCGCGCAGCCGTCCGCCATGCGCAGGAGGCGGCCCCCGCGACGGGTCACGTCCGATGCGCGGCGTGCGGGGACCCAGATCTGTGCGGTGGTGTTGACGGGGATGGACATCGTGAGGGTGAAGTCCTCGCCCTGGGACCAGCGGGTGGTGACCGGGCCGAAGAGGGAGTCGTAGCGGCCCTCGGCGGAGCGCACTTCGCCGCCGGGGCGGGGCCGGATGAGGATCTCGCGGAAGCCGGGGGCGGCGGGGGCGATCCCGGTGATGTTCTGGTACATCCACTCGCCGACCGAGCCGTAGGCGTAGTGGTTGAACGAGTTCATCCCGACGTCCTGGAAGCTCCCGTCCGGCTTGATGGAGTCCCAGCGCTCCCACATCGTGGTGGCGCCCCGGTCGATCTGGTACCCCCAGGAGGGGAATGTGCGCTGGTGGAGCAGGCGGTAGGCGACGTCGGTGTGACCGGTCTCGGTGAGGGTGGGGAGCAGCCGCGGGGTGCCGAGGAAGCCGGTGGACAGATGCCAGTCGCGGTCCTGGATGAGGGCCACGAGCCGGTCGGCGGCGGGTTTGCGGAGGGCGGCGGGGAGCAGGTCCATGGAGAGCGCCAGGACGTACGCGGTCTGGGTGTCGCCCTTGATCCTGCCGTCGGCGGAGACATAGGCGCGGTTGAAGGCCGTCTTGATGCGGGCCAGGAGGTCTTCGTACGGGGCCGGGTCCTCGTCCAGGACCTGTGCGGTGCGGGCGACGAGGTCGGTGGCGTGGGCGAAGTAGGCGGTGGCGATGACGTCCTTGGGGGTCTCCGCCTCGACGCTGAGCCAGTCGCCGTAGCCCTCGGCGGGCCGCAGCAGGCCGGTGCTGTGCTGCTCCAGATAGGTGATCCAGCGGCGCATGGCCGGCCAGTTCTCGCGCAGCACCTGGGTGTCGCCGTACGCCTGGTAGAGGTTCCAGGGCACGGTCACCCCGGCGTCGCCCCAGCCCGCGACGCCGTCGCCGACGTCGCCGAGGTTGGGTGCCACATTGGGGAAGGAGCCGTCGTCGGTCTGGCCGTCGCGCATGTCCTGGAGCCACTTGGTGAGGAAGCGGGCGGACTCCATGGCGTAGGCGGCGGTGCTGGAGAACACGTTGATGTCGCCGGTCCAGCCGAGCCGTTCGTCCCGCGCGGGGGTGTCGGTGGGGATGGACAGGAAGTTGCCGCGCAGGCCCCAGGTGATGTTGGAGTGGAGCTGGTTGAGCATCGCCGAGTCGGTGTGGAAGGACATGGTGAACGGCGCGGCGGTGTGCATGACCCGGCCCGTGACCGCGTCGAGGGAGGGCTTTCCGGGGTAGCCGGTGACCTCGACGTAGCGGAAGCCGTGGAAGGTGAAGCGCGGCTCGTAGGTCTCGGAGCCGCCGCCCTTGAGGGTGTACGTGTCGACGGGGCGGGCGGTGCGCAGGTTGGCCGTATAAGCGGTGCCGTCCGGGTTGAGCACCTCGGCGTGGCGGATCCGGATCTTCCGGCCGGCCGGGCCCGAGACGGTGAGGCGGACGCTGCCGACCATGTTCTGGCCCAGGTCGAAGAGGTGGACGCCGGGGGCGGGTTCGGTGACCTTGACGGGCTTGATCTCGCGTTCCACGCGGGTCGGGGCGTCCGTCTGGGCCACGACCTCGGCGGTGATGTCCGTGGCCGTGACGGCGGGCTGCCAGCCGGTGTCGTCGAAGCCCGGTGAGGACCAGCCCGGGGTCTCCTTACGGGCGTCGTACTCCTCGCCCATCAGCACGTCGGCCGTCAGCAGCGGACCGGCGGCCGCGCGCCACTGCTGGTCGGTGGTGATGCGCTCGGTGCTGCCGTCGGCGTACACGACCTCCAACTGGGCGAGCAGGGCGGGGTGGTCGCCGTACTGGGCCTGGCCGAGCCAGGCGATGTTCCCGGCGTACCAGCCGGGGGCGAGGGTCACACCGAGGGCGTTGGCCCCGCGCTGGAGGGCGTCGGTGACGTCATAGGTCTGGTACGCCACCCGCTTGCGGTAGTCGGTCCAGCCGGGCGCCAGTTGGTCGCGGCCGACGCGAACGCCGTTGAGGTGCGCTTCGTAGAGGCCCAGTGCCGTGGAGTAGAGCCGGGCGCGCGCGACGGGCTTGGTGAGCCGGAAGGTGCGGCGCAGTTGGGCGGGGGCCTGGAGGGGGAGCACCCTGCCCCAGGGCCCACTGCCCCAGGCGGCCAGCTTCTTGGCGGTGGCCCAGCCGCTGTCGTCGAAGTCCGGGGCCGGCCAGGCGGCGGGGGGTTTCGCGTCGGTCGTGCGCCAAGTGGCGTCCGTGTGGTGGTGGGTGGTGGTGCCGTCCTCGGTGGTGAGCTCCAGGGTGGCCAGCAGCCCCGCCGGGCCCTTCTCGGCGTTGGTGGCCGAGATGGCGAGGGTGGCGGCGCCCCGGTCCAGGAATTCGGTGACGTCGACGGTGGCCGGGTGGCTCCATGCCTTGAGCACGCCCAGCGCCTCGCGGGCGGCTACCTCCGTGCCGTTCACATAGGCGGTGAAGCCGTCGTCGGCCGCCACCACCAGCCGGGCGCGCCGGACGGTGCCCGTGGCCTGAACCGCGGCGCGGAACCACCGGGTGGCCGCCGGGGCCTCGGTGGCCGGATCCCCTTCGGGGAACCAGATCCAGGAGGCGCCGTCCAGGGCCGGGGGCGTGGTCAGCGCGGCGGGCGCGGTGATCCAGCGCGCCTGCCACTGCCCGTCGCCCAGCAGCCCGGTCTCCCACCAGGCGGGAGCGGACCACGGGGAGGGGCGGCCGTGGTCGTCCCAGACCCGCACCGACCAGTGGTACCGGGTGCGCGGACGCAGGGCCGGACCGTCGTAGGGGACCAGGACCGATTGGTGCGAGGTCTGCTTGCCGCTGTCCCAGACGTCGGGGTCGCCGAGCCGGTCGGGGGAGGTGGCGACCCGGATGTGGTACGCGCTCTGCGACTGGTCGCGGGCGTCCGAGTCGAGGATCCAGCTCAGGCGGGGGCGGGGGGTGTCGAGGCCGAGCGGGTGGGGCGCGTACTCCACCGTCGTGCTCCGGACCCGCAGCCCGGCGGTGGGGCGGTCCTCGGCGGCGGCGGACGGGGTGAGGGCGGGCAGGCCCGTGAGGGCCGTGCCGGTGGCGGCGGTGGTGGCGAGCAGGTGGCGTCTGCTGATCATGGGCTTCCTCCAGGGACGGCTGGATGAGAACGATCGATGAAAACGATTCAACCCAAGGCGCCTGGACCGTAGGGCCGCGGCTCGGGGCGCGTCAAGGGGGCTGAAACGATGCGGGTATATCCCGTGCACACCCCCTTGACGACCGCATGGGGCGCGGCTAGCTTCCCGGAATCCGGCATTGAAACATTTCATTTGTTGCCCCTGCATACGCGTCAGGAGACTCCGTGAGCCAGCCTGCTTCGACCGGTGTGCCGGTCCTCGCCCTCGAGGGGGTGAACAAATCCTTCGGCGCCGTACGGGCCCTTCGCGATGTCTCGCTCGAGCTCTTCGCCGGTGAGGCCCATGCTCTGGCCGGTGAGAACGGGGCGGGTAAGTCGACGCTGATCAAAGCCCTCGCCGGGGTGCACCGGCCCGACTCCGGCCGGGTGCTGCTGGACGGCGAGCCGGTGGTCTTCCACGGCCCCGCCGACGCGCGCGACGTCGGCATCGCCGTCATCTACCAGGAGCCCACGCTCTTCCCCGATCTGTCCATCGCCGAGAACATCTTCATGGGCCGTCAGCCCCGCCGGGCCCTCGGCCGGATCGACCACAAGGCCGTACGGACCTCCACCGCCGCCCTGATGGCGCGGCTCGGCGTCGACCTCGACCCGGACCGGCCCGCCCGGGGCCTGTCCATCGCCGATCAGCAGATCGTCGAGATCGCCAAGGCGCTCTCCTTCGACGCCCGGGTGCTGATCATGGACGAGCCGACGGCGGCGCTGACCGGAAGCGAGACCGCCCGGCTCTTCTCGGTCGTCGAGACGCTGCGTGCCGAGGGCGCCGCCGTGCTCTTCATCTCCCACCGACTGGAGGAGATCTTCGAGCTCTGCCAGCGGGTCACCATCCTGCGGGACGGCCGGTGGGTGGCCTCCGAGCCGCTGACGGGGCTGACCCAGGACGATCTGGTCCGCCGCATGGTCGGCCGGGACCTGGCCGAGCTCTACCCCAAGCAGGACAGCCGGGTCGGCGAAACCGCGCTGTCGGTGCGGCGGCTGACCCGTGAGGGCGTCTTCCGGGACGTCTCCTTCGAAGTGCGGCGCGGTGAGATCGTCGCGCTCGCCGGGCTGGTCGGCGCCGGGCGCACCGAGGTTGCCCAGGCCGTCTTCGGCGTGGACCGGGCGGACGCGGGCGAGGTGCGGGTCGACGGGACGGTGCTGCGGCCCGGTTCGCCGACCGCCGCCATGGACGCCGGGCTCGCGCTCGTCCCCGAGGACCGGCGCCAGCGGGGCCTGGTGATGGAGATGTCCATCGAACGGAACATCGGCCTGACCGGCCTCGACCAACTGGGCCGCGCGGGGCTGGTGCAACGGACGCTGGAGCGCGGCCGGGCGGCCGACTGGGCGGTCCGGCTCCAGCTGAAGTACGGCAGCCTCGCCGACCACGTCGGGGTGCTCTCCGGTGGCAATCAGCAGAAGGTCGTGCTCGCCAAGTGGCTGGCGACCGAGCCCACGGTGCTCATCGTCGACGAGCCCACGCGCGGGATCGACGTCGGCACCAAGGCCGAGGTGCACCGGCTGTTGTCGTCGCTGGCCGCCGACGGCCTCGCGGTGCTGATGATCTCCTCCGATCTGCCCGAGGTGCTGGGCATGGCCGACCGGGTCCTGGTGATGCACGAGGGCCGGCTGGTCGCCGAGATCCCGCGCGCCGAGGCCACCGAGGAGTCCGTCATGGCCGCCGCGACAGGGCTCACCGGCGACATCGGTGTCACCGGTGACACCGGTGACACCGACGTCACGGGCCTCACCGGCGAAAGGACACGGACGTGAGCGTGACCGTCGAGAAACCCGGGAAGCCCGCCGCCGCGCCGGAGACGGCGCGCTCGGCGCGCTCGCTCGTCGACGCCGTCTTCCGCGCGCGGGAGATCAGCATCGCCGGCGCCCTCCTGCTGCTGGTGCTGTTCACCTGGATCGCCGAGCCGCGCTTCCTCAATGACCAGGGCATCAAGGACCTGTTGCTCAACGCCGCGATCCTGGTGCTGCTCGCTGTCGGGCAGTCGGTGGTGGTCATCACCCGCAACATCGATCTGTCGGTCGGCTCCGTGGTGGGCCTGTCCGCCTTCGCCTGCGGGAAGTTCGTCTCCGGCACCGACCACGGGGTGCTGACGGTTCTGCTGCTCGGCCTCCTCGTCGGCGCGGGCTGCGGCATCGTCAGCGGTGCGCTGGTGAGCTTCGGCCGGGTGCCCGCGCTGGTGGTGACCCTCGGGATGCTCTACATCATTCAGGGCGTCGACTACTGGTGGGCGCAGGGCGAGCAGATCAACGCGGCCGATGTGCCGCAGTCCGTACTGGACCTCGGCAGCGGCAGTGTGCTGGGCATCCCGTATCTCCCTCTGATCGCCTTCGCGGTGCTCGCCGCGACCGCGTACGTGCTGCGCACCTACCGGAGCGGCCGTGAGCTGTACGCCATCGGCTCCAGCCCGGAGGCCGCCCGGCTGGCCGGGGTGCCGATCCGGCGGCGGGTGCTCGGTGCGTATCTGTTCTCCGGCGCCGTCTCGGGCTTCGCGGGCGCGCTGTGGCTGGCCCGCTTCGGCACCGTCGTCGCCGACAACGCCCACGGCTGGGAACTCACCGTGGTCAGCGCGGTGGTGGTCGGTGGCGTCGCCATCGTCGGCGGCACCGGCACGGTGTGGGGCGCGGCGCTGGGCGCGCTGCTGCTCACCACCATCGGCAGCGCCCTGGCCGTGCTGAAGGTCGACTCCTTCTGGCAGGACGCCATCGCGGGTGCGCTGCTGCTGGCGGCCATCAGCGTGGACCGGATCGTGAGGGTGCGCATGACCCGTGCGCTGAGGAAGAGGAGCGCTCGATGAAGCTCAGGTGGGACACCGCCGTCGGGGTGCTGCTGGTGGCCGTCTTCCTCACCGGACTCGGCACGACGGACGGCTTCGCGAGCCGCGACAACCTCGCCTTCGCCTTCAACGACATCGCCGAGGTCGCGCTGATGGCGCTGCCGATGACGCTGCTGGTGGTGGCCGGGCAGGTGGATCTGTCGGTGGCCTCGATGCTCGGCCTGGGCAGCGCGCTCACCGGCCAACTGTGGGACGCGGGCTGGGCGTTCGAGACCATCGTGCCGGTCGTGCTGCTGGTCGGGGTGGTCGGGGGGCTGATCAACGGCTGGCTGGTGACCCGGGTCGGGCTGCCCTCGCTCGCCGTCACCATCGGGACGCTCGCCCTCTACCGTGGGCTGGCCTCGGTGGTGCTCGGCACGGGCGCCATCACCGACTTTCCCGAGACGTACGCCAAGTGGGCCGTGGACATCACCACCGTGCCCGGCACCTTCCTCACCTATCCGGTGGTGCTGTTCATCGTGCTGGCCGCCATCGCCGCCGTGGTGCTGCACGCCACGGGTCTGGGCCGGTCGCTGTTCGCCATCGGCGCCCAGGAGGACGCCGCCTACTTCGCGGGCATCCGCGTCAAGCGCGTCAAGCTGCTGCTGTTCGTCGTCAGCGGGCTGATCTCGGCCTTCGCGGGGATCGTGTTCACCCTGCGGTACGGCAGCGCGCGGGCCGACAACGGCCAGGGCTTCGAAATGCTCGTCATCGCCTCCGTCCTGCTGGGCGGCGTCGACTTCGACGGCGGGAAGGGCACGCTGTTCGGTGCCGTCGCCGGGGTGCTGCTCATCGGCGTCCTGAAGAACCTGCTGACCCTCAACGACGTGGCCAACGAGGTCCAGGTGATCGTCACCGGGCTGCTGCTGGTGGCCTCCGTCCTCACCCCTCGCCTGATCACCACCGTGAGCGCCTGGCGTCACCGGCGCGCCGCCGCCTCGACCAGCTGATCCATCCACGCACCGCGAAAGGTCTCCCGATGAAGAGCTCTCCCGCGCGCCGCCGCGCCGCCGCCACCGCCGCCGCGGTCTGTGCCCTGGCCGTGGCCCTGGCCGGCTGCGGCGGCACCACCAAGAAGGACAACGACAACAGCGGCCCCGCCAAGACCGACGCCAAGGCCGACCCCGGCGCGCCCCTGAAGAAGGGCCTCAAGCTGGCCTTTCTGCCCAAGCAGATCAACAACCCGTACGAGAAGCTCATCGACCAGGCGGGGATCACGGCCGCCGGGGAGTTCGGCGGCAAGGGCAAGGAGGTCGGCCCGTCCGACGCCAGCGCCTCCTCCCAGGTGTCGTACATCAACACCCTGGTCCAGCAGCGCCAGGACGCCATCCTGATCGCGGCCAACGACCCCAACGCCGTCTGCGGCCCGCTCAAGCAGGCCATGAAGAAGGACATCAAGGTGGTGGCGTACGACTCCGACACCGCCCCGGCCTGCCGTCAGCTCTTCATCAACCAGGCCGGCTCCGAGGAGATCGGCCGCAGCCAGGTCCAGCACCTCGCCAAGCAGCTCGACTACAAGGGCGAGATCGCGATCCTGTCCGCCACCCAGAACGCCACCAACCAGAACACCTGGATCGGCTTCATGAAGGACGAGCTGCGCAAGCCCGCCTACAGGAACATGAAGCTGGTCAAGACGGTGTACGGGGACGACGACGACCAGAAGTCCTTCCAGGAGACCCAGGGCCTGCTCAAGGCGTATCCGGGGCTCAAGGGCATCATCGCGCCCACCACGGTCGGCATCGCCGCGGCCGCCCGCTACATCAGCGGCTCCTCGTACGAGGGCAAGGTCGTGCTGAACGGACTCGGCACGCCCAACCAGATGCGCAAGTACGTCAAGGACGGCACCGTCGAGCAGTTCTCGCTCTGGGACCCCAAGAAGCTCGGCTACCTCGGCTCGTACGCCGCGGCCGCGCTCGCCTCCGGGCAGATCACCGGGGCCGAGGGGGAGAAGTTCAAGGCCGGGAAGCTGGGCGAGTACACGGTCGGCAAGAACGGCGAGATCATCCTCGGCCCGCCCACCGTCTTCGACAAGTCCAACATCGACAAGTTCGACTTCTGAGGGCGGTCCGGCGATGCGGCGGGTGTGTTTTCTGCTGAAGGTCCGCCAGGACCGGATCGAGGAGTACCGCGAGCGGCACGAAACCGTCTGGCCCGAGATGCGGGCGGCGCTCGCGGAGACCGGCTGGCACAACTACTCGCTCTTCCTGCGCGAGGACGGGCTGCTGGTGGGCTATCTGGAGACCGAGGACTTCGAGGCGGCCCAGGCCGCGATGGCCGCCACCGAGGTCAACGCCCGCTGGCAGGCCGAGATGGCGCCCTTCTTCGAAGCGCTGGATGGCACGAAGCCGGACGAGGCGATGAAACCGCTCACGGAGGTCTTCCACCTCGCGTAGCCGCGGGGACGCGGCAAAGCGGGTGGCCCCTGGCCGGAGGCCGGGCCCCGGTCCTGCCGGGCCCCGGTCCTGCCGGGCCCCGGTCCTGCCGGGCCGCGGGGCGGGCTTCGGCCTCCGGCCTCGTCCCGGCCCCGGGGGCGCCCCCGGAATTCATGGGGTCCAGGGGCGGAGCCAATGGTTCGGGAAGGGGCGGGGCGGGGACAGAAGCTCGCCCCCCACAAGCGCACCAGGAAAGGAACGGACATGAGACCACTGGCCATCGCGGTCCTGGCCACCGCTCTGCTCGGCGCCGCCTCCCTCCCCGGTGGCAAGGCCGACGCCGCACCGCGAGGGCAACGAGCAGCCCCCGGCCCGGCCGTCAGCAAGCTCGCCGACACCCAACTGGACGCCAAGGCCATCTACTTCGAGTCGTTCGACGGCCTGGTCAACAACAACGCCTTCCAGAAGAACGGGTTGCTCACCTACAAGGGTTTTCAGTACGCCGTCTGGTACACCGGCGACCGCAGCGCGGTCATCGGCCGCCGCGCGCTGGCCCAGAAGAGCTGGCAGACCGTCACCCTGCCGCACCGGCTCACCGTCGACGACTCCCACAACGTCATCTCCATGGGGATCTCGCGGATCGACGGCCGACTGCATCTGAACATGGACTCCCACAGCAGCGGCTTCTTCTATGTGAAGTCGGTGGCCGGGCTGGTGGACGACCCCGCCGGGCACCCCTGGACCACCGGCCAGTTCGGCGCCGTCCAGACCACCCTCGACGGCCTGACGCTCACCTCCCAGTTCACCTACCCCCAGTTCATCGCCACCCCCGAGGGCCGGCTCCAGCTCAGCTACCGCTCCGGCGTCTCCGGCAACGGCCGCAACGCGCTCGCCGAGTACGACGGAAGCAAGTGGACGGCGCTCGGCGCATGGTCCTCTGCCACCGGCACCTACACCAGCGAGCACGGCTCCAGCACCGCCCGCAACATGTATCTGCACGGCATCGACTACGGGCCCGACGGCCGGCTGCAAGCCTTCTACACCTGGCGCGAGCAGAACAGCGCGGTGATGTGCGCGAGCGGCGGTCTCACCAACCACGACACCGGCTATGTCTACAGCTCCGACCGCGGCCGCACCTGGCGCACCGCGGCGGGCACGGTCGTCGGCACCACCGGTGGCTCGGACACGGTGGCGGTCGGCGACGCCGGAACCGTCGTCGACCCGCTGAACCCCGACCACTCGCTGATGAACCAGGAGAGCCAGGCCACCGACTCCGCCGGACTGCCGCACGCCCTCATCAGCTATGTCCCCGGCCGCTTCGGACAGTGCACCACCGACTATGCGGCCGACCGGAAGGCCAACGGCCGCACCTTCCACCTCTTCAAGGACGCCGCCGGCACCTGGAAGAAGACCGAGATCCCGGTGCCGCCAGGCTCCACCCAGCGCAGCCACCTGGTCTTCGACCGCTACGACAACGCCTACGCGGTGATGCCGTACGGCCGGATCGTGGCCGCGTCCAAGTCCTCGGGCTGGACGGACTGGAAGACCCTCTTCGACGGCAGTGGCCTGAACGCCTTCGGCGAGGTCGTCGTGGACGACACCCGGCTCGCGCAGGACGGCGTCCTGTCGTATCTGTATCAGCGGAGGTCCAGCGGCACCACACCCTCCGCCCTCCGCGTCATCGACTTCACGCTCCCCTCCTGACGGATGGCACCCGGGGTGGGCATCAAAGAGGTGGCGCGCGAGGCCGGGGTCTCGGTCGGCACGGTTTCCAACGTCATCAACCGCCCGGAGTCGGTGTCCGAGGAGACCCGGGCCCGAGTGCTGTCCACCATCGAGCGCCTGGGCTACGTACGCCAGGAGTCCGCGCGTCAACTGCGGGCCGGCCACAGCCGCATCATCGCGCTGCTGGTGCTGGACATGGCGAACCCGTTCTTCGTGGACGTGGCGAGCGGTGCGGAGCGTGCGGCGCGGGAGGCGGGGCTGGGGGTGATGGTGTGCAACAGCGCGCAGAGTCCCGAGGAGGAGGCCGACTACCTCGGCCTCTTCGCCGAACAGCGGGTGCGCGGGGTGCTGATGACCCCGGCCGATATGACCGGGCGCAACCTCGCCTCCTTCCGGCGGCAGCCCATCCCGTTCGTCCTCGTCGACCGGGTGCTGCCCAGCGCCGAGGGATGTTCGGTGTCGGTCGACGATGTCACCGGCGGCGAACTCGCCGTCCGCCACCTGCTGGGCCTCGGCCATCGCACCCTCGCCTATGTGAGCGGGCCGATGCGGCTGGCCCAGTGCCGCGACCGCCGCGAGGGCGCGCTGCGCGCCCTGCACGAGCAGGGGCTCGGCGAGTCCGCGCTGCGCCATGTCGAGGTGGAGCGGCTGGACGTGACGTCCGGCCGGGACGCGGGGGCCCGGCTGCTGGGCATGTCACCGCGGCCGACGGCGGTGTTCTGCGCCAACGACCTGCTGGCGCTGGGGGTGCTGCAGTCGCTGTACGGGGCGGGGGTGTCGGTGCCGGGGGAGGTGGCGCTGGTGGGGTACGACGACATCGAGTTCGCGGCGGCGGCCGCGGTGCCGCTGACGTCGGTGCGCCAGCCGGCCTTCCGGATGGGGCGTATGGCGGCCGAGCTGCTGATCGAGGAGACGGGGCAGCGGGCAGCGGACCACCGCCACCAGCGGATCGTCCTCCAGCCCGAACTCGTCGTCCGCGGGTCGAGCCTGGTCCGCTCCCGCGGCTGAGACGGGGCCCCGCGGTGGCCCGGATCGGCCCCGGAGCGACCCTGGATCGGCCCCCGAGCGGCCTCGGAGCCGTGCCGAGCGGGCCGCAGCGGCGGCCCGGTCCTGCCCGACCGGTCGAACAGAGCACTACCATGTTCCCGCGACCGCGGTGGGTCGCGGGAAGACGGAGGCTCCGGGTCGTGGGACGCATGGTGGGGATCAAGGACGTCGCGCGGCAGGCGGGAGTGTCCGTCGGAACCGTCTCGAACGTGATCAACCGGCCCGAGATGGTCGCCGAGGCCACGCGCGACCGGGTGCAGGGCGTGATCGAGCGCCTGGGCTATGTACGCCAGGAGTCCGCGCGCCAACTGCGCGCGGGGCGCAGCCGCATCATCGCGCTGCTGGTGCTGGACATGGCGAACCCGTTCTTCGTGGACGTGGCGAGTGGTGCGGAGCGTGCGGCGCGGGAGGCGGGGCTGGGGGTGATGGTGTGCAACAGCGCGCAGAGCCCGGAGGAGGAGGCCGACTACCTCGGCCTCTTCGCCGAGCACCGGGTGCGCGGGGTGCTGGTCACCCCGGCCGATGTCACCGGGGCCAACCTGGAGGGCTTCCGGCGCCACGACATCCCGTTCGTCTTCGTGGACCGCGAGGTGCCCAGCGCCGACGGCTGCTCGGTGTCGGTCGACGACATCGAGGGCGGAGCGCTCGCCGGCCGCCACCTCATCGCCCAGGGACACCGCTCCGTGGTCTACGTCAGCGGTCCGATGCTGCTCCCGCAGTGCCAGGACCGGCGCGCCGGGCTGCTCAGCGCGTTCGCGGAGGAGGGGCTGGCGACGGAGGCGATGGTGCATATCGAGGCCGAGCGGCTGGACGTGGCCTCGGGCCGGGACGCGGGCGCGCGGCTGCTGGGCATCTCACCGCGTCCAACAGCCGTGTTCTGCGCCAACGACCTCCTGGCGCTCGGAGTGCTGCAGGCCCTTTTCGCGGCCGGGGTGTCGGTGCCGGGGGAGGTGGCGCTGGTGGGGTACGACGACATCGAGTTCGCGGCGGCGGCCGCGGTGCCGCTG
>NZ_JAGFNO010000042.1:0-62973 GCF_017592595.1 Streptomyces sp. NEAU-YJ-81
CCCCACCCCCCACACCCCGCACCACATCCACCAACGACCACCCCGTCAACGGATCCAACACCCCAGCACACTCCCCCAAAGCCTCCGCAAACACCCCACACGACTCCAACAACTCCGCACCCATACCCACCCACTGCGCCCCCTGACCAGGGAAAACAAACACCACCCGACCCCGAACATCCGCCTTGCCTGCCCCGCCGCCCTCCGCCACCGCCGCCAGCCCCGCCAACACCTCACCCCGATCCCCAGCCACCACCACCGCACGGTCCGACAACGCCGCCCGACCGGACGTCAGCGCTGCTCCCAGCTCCACCACACCCACATCAGGTCGGCCTTCGACGAAGTCCAGCAACCGCCGCGCCTGCGCCCGCAACCCCGCATTGCCACGGCCCGACACCACCAACGGCACCACACCACCCGGCACCTCCGGCGTCGGGACACCATCCCCCGACCGGTCCGGAGCCTGCTCCAAAATCACATGCGCATTCGTCCCACTGACACCAAACCCCGACACCCCAGCCCGACGCGGACGCCCCACCTCCGGCCACACCCGCTCCTCAGTCAACAACTCCACCGCACCAGCCGCCCAATCCACCTGCGACGACGGCTCATCCACATGCAACGTCCTCGGCAACACCCCACACCGCAACGCCAACACCATCTTGATCACACCAGCCACACCCGCAGCCGCCTGCGCATGACCAATATTCGACTTCAACGACCCCAACCACAAAGGCCGATCACGATCCTGACCGTACGTGGCCAACACCGCCTGCGCCTCAATCGGATCACCCAACGGCGTACCCGTCCCATGCGCCTCCACCACATCCACATCCGCCGCCACCAACCCCGCAACCGCCAACGCCCGCCGAATCACCCGCTGCTGCGACGGACCATTCGGCGCCGTCAACCCATTCGACGCACCATCCTGATTCACCGCACTACCCCGCACCACCGCCAACACCCGATGACCACACCGCTCCGCATCCGACAACCGCTCCACCACCAGCACACCCACACCCTCGGCCCACCCCGTACCATCCGCCGACGCCGCGAACGACTTGCACCGCCCATCGACAGCAAGCCCACGCTGACGGGAGAACTCCACAAAGGCGTCCGGCCCGGCCATCACCGTCACCCCACCGGCCAGCGCCATCGAGCACTCACCCGACCGCAACGCCTGCGCCGCCAAATGCAACGCCACCAACGACGACGAACACGCCGTATCCACCGTCACCGCAGGACCCTCAAACCCCAGCGTGTACGCCACCCGACCCGACAACACGCTCGCCGAGGTGCCGGTCATCAGGTGGCCTTCCAGACCAGCCGGCGTGTCTGCTCCTTCGGTGGAGCCGACTCCGTAGTCCTGATGCATCATCCCGGCGAAGACGCCCACGTCCTGGCCTCGTAACGAGCCCGGATCGATCCCGGCCCGTTCCAACGCCTCCCACGACGTCTCCAGCAGCAACCGCTGCTGCGGATCCATCGCCAGCGCCTCACGCGGCGAGATCCCGAAGAAATCCGCGTCGAACTCCCCCGCGTCATAGAGAAAACCGCCCAGACGCACATAGCTCGTCCCCGCGTGATCCGGGTCCGGGTCGAACAGGTTCTCCAGATCCCACCCCCGATCCGCCGGGAATGCCCCGATGCCCTCACGCCCTGCCAGAACCAGCTCCCACAACTCCTCCGGCGAGCCGACCCCACCCGGCAACCGGCACGCCATCCCCACAATCGCGATCGGCTCGTCGACCGCGCCAGAGCCCGCGACCGCGACAGCGGCCGAAACAGCAGCCGGAAGCGCAGCAGCCGGCGACGCCGATGCCACTGCCGTACCGCCGCCGAGCAGTTCCCGCCGCAGCATGCTCCCCAACGCCAGCGGTGTGGGGTGGTCGAAGGCGGAGGTGGCGGGCAGGCGGAGCCCGGTGGCCTCGCTCAGCCGGTTGCGCAGCTCCACCACGGTGATCGAGGTCAGGCCCAGGTCGGTGAAGGCCCGCTCGGGCTCGACGGCCTGCTTGTCGGCCAGGCCCAGCAGGTCGGCGAGGTGTGCCCGGACGAGATCGGTGAGCAGCCGGTCCCGGTCGGCCTCGTGCGCATCCGTCAGCCGCTCCCGCAGGGCGACCGCGACGGCCTCGTCCACGGTGGCGGTACGTGTCGGGACGTCGATCAGGTCCTGCAGCAGCGGGGAAAACGTCCCGGTGGGTACGGCCGTCGAGTCGAGCTTCATCGCTACGAGTTGGGCCTGGTCCACCGCCAGGGCGGCGTCCAGTGCCGCGAGCGCCTGCTGCGGGCTCAGGGCACCGGTCGTCGCGTCGGTCTCCCCCTCCCACGGCCCCCAGGCGATGGACTGGGCCGGTATCCCCCGCATGCGCAGATGCTGGGCGTAGGCGTCGAGGAAGGCGGCGGAGGCTGCCTCGGTGGTCTCCCCTGCCGCGCCCAGCAGCCCCTTGGTCGAGGAGGACAGCACGAACGCGGTGAGGTCGGCGTTCCGGGTGAGCTCGTGCAGCGTTCTGGCCTCGGCGGCCACTCGGCCGTCGGACGGCTCGTCCACGGCCTCCCAGGCGTGTACGACCACACTCAAGGGGCTGCCCGCCTTGGCCAGCGCCCGCCTCAGCTTCGTGCGATTGTCCAGGTCGCATTCGACGAGCCGCACATCGGCCCCGGCGTCGGTGAGCTGGGCGCACAGCTCGGCGGCCCGGCCGCCCTGCCCTGGCGGGGCGATCAGCAGCAGTCGGCGGACGTCGTAACCGGCCACCAGGTGCCGGGCGATGGCGGCGCCGCGCCGGGTGTCCACTCCGGTGACGACCGCGGTGCCGTGGGGGTCGAAGGACACGGAGGTGTCCCGCTCGGCGTCCATACCCACGCCCACACCCAGGCCCACATCCGGCCCCACCCCCACGCCCACACCCAGGCCCACATCCGGCCCCACCCCCACGCCCAAGCCCACATCCAGCGCCACGCGTTCGAGCCGTGGCAGCAGCACGACGCCCGAGCGCACCGCGCTCTGTGGCAAGCCCGAGGCCGCCGTCGCCACCAGGGCGGCGACAGACGCCTCGTCATCCGGCTCGTCGAGATCGACGATGGCGATACGGCCGGGATGAGCGGCCTGCACCGACCGCACCAGCCCCCACAGCGCCGCCTGTTCCGGATTCCGCACGTCTTCGCCCGTGGTGGTGGCCACTGCGCTGTGGGTCAGCACCACCAGCAGCGCATCGGACAGTTCGGCGGAGGCGAGCCACGTCTCGACTTCCCTCAGAACCGCCTCGGTCGCGGTGGCGCGCCCGGAACCCTGACTGGTGGCGTCGGCCCCGGTATCCGCGGGGGCCGGTAGCAGGGCCACGGTGGGCAAGGGGGTGCTTCCGGCGGCCACCGCCGCACTCAGGCCATCCGTGTCGATGTGCTCGACCGGCTCGGCGCCGGTGGCCCGCAACAGGCCGACGAGCCCGGGAGCCCGCTGTCCGAGCACAGCGCAACGGCCGGGCCGGGGCGGAGGGTTGGACGGCTGGGGGATCCAGTTCGTGCGGAAGAGTGCGTCATGGTAGGTGTTGCCGACCGCGCGCAGCCGTGCCGGGCCGTCCAGCAGCCGGTGCCGGGTGATCTTGCCGGTCGCGGTGCGCGGGATCCGCGCGATCTCGTACAGCTCCTCGGGGACCTTGAAGTACGAGAGCCTCTCCCGGCACAGGGCGAGCGCCTGGGCCGGGTCGAAGCCGCCGGGCGCCGGGACGATGAAGGCCACGGGGACTTCGCCGAACACCTCGTGCGGCTTGCCGACCACGGCGGCGTCGGCCACGCCGGGCGCCATCCGCAGGACGTCCTCCACCTCCACGGGGTGGATGTTCTCCCCGGCGCGGATGATGAGTTCCTTGAGCCGCCCGGTGACCGTCAGATAGCCGTCCCGGTCGCGGCGGGCGAGGTCGCCGGTGTGGAACCAGCCGTCCCGCAGCGCCTCGGCGGTGGCTTCGGGCTGGTTGTGGTAGCCCGCCATGATGTTCGGGCCGCGGACCCACACCTCGCCCTCGGTCCCGTCGGGCACGTCCAGGCCCGTGCGGTGGTCGACCACCCGCAGGGCGAGACCGGGGACGGGGAGTCCGCAGGAGCCCTCGACCCTGGCCCCGGTCGGCCAGTTGATGGCGATCGAACCCGAGGTCTCGGTGCTGCCGTACGCGTCGATGAGCGGGGCCCCGAAGGCGTCCTCGACCGAGCGCCGCAGCGCCGCGGTGGTCACGGCGCCGCCGACCAGGCCCACCCGCAGCTCGGGGGCGGTGAACCCGGGCGCCTTGGAGGCGCGGACGAGGAAGTGGTAAAGCGTGGGGACACCGGCGATGACCGTGGAGCGCTCCTGGCCCCACTGCTCCAGCACATCCTCGGCGGAGTATCCGTCGGTGATCCGGGCGGTCGCTCCGACAGCCGTCACGGCCAGCACGCACACGATGTGGGAGAGGCTGTGGAACAGGGGCAGCGGCCAGAGCACACGGTCCTCGGCGGTGAGGCCGAGCGCGGGTACGTACGACGCGGCGACCGACCAGAGGCAGTTGCGCTGGGTGGCGAGCACGCCCTTGGGCTTGCTGGTGGTACCGGAGGTGAAGAGCATCCAGGCGATGTCGTCGAGCCCGTGGTCGTCGCGGGCCGGTGTGTCCGGCTCGGTGGTGGCGAACCGCTCGTAGGACAGACAGCCAGGGGGGACCGGATCCTCCCCCACCACCAGCACGGTCGGCGGACTCGCCCCGGGATTCAGCCGACGCAGCAACGGCAGGTGGGCCGTGTCGGTGATGACGACCTGACTGCTGCTAACGGTGAGCAGATGCTCCAATTCGGCCTGGGAGACATGCGGATTGACCGGGACGCCGATGCCACCGGCGCGGACGACGGCGAAGTAGCTCTCCACCATCTCGACGCGATTGCCGAGGTACATGGCCACGCGGTCACCCGGCAGCAGACTCAGTCCGGCCAGATGGCCGGCGAGCCGACGGGTGCGCACCTCCAGTTCGGCGTAACTGATGGCGCGACGGGCGTCGATGTAGGCGGTTTTGTCGCCGAAGCGGCGGCTCTGCTCGGTGAGGAGGTCCTGGATCGGGCGGATCAGTTCGGTGCGCAGCATGCACCTCTCCCCTCCCTGCGGTCAGGGTTCCCGGTGATGCGTCAGCGGCTTCACCCACTCCAGCTTCACACCGGAAAACTAGAAGAATCCCCTGATTCACCCCCCTCATCCCCCCTTACTTGGTGATCGCCAAGCCCCCTTGATCCGTGGTCCGTTGGGCCGCTCTCCGTAGTCCGCCCGGCACCCGCTGATAGGTTTCGCCGCACCGGAGGAGGGAGGAGCGGATGCGCCCTGCGGGCTCTGGGCGGGGGCCGAACACGCCAGAGGCAGACACGCCTGAAACGGACAGGCCTGAAACGGATGCGCCAGAAGCAGACGTGCTCATCGTCGGCTACGGACCCATCGGTCAGGTGCTGTCCATCCTGCTGGCCACCCGAGGCTGGCGCGTGCTGGTCGTGGAGCGGTGGGAGACCCCCTACACACTGCCCCGGGCGACCAGCTTCGACGGTGAGACGGCCCGGACCCTGGCGTCGCTGGGGGTGGCCGGTTCGTTCGCGGAGATCGGGCTGCCGGCCGACGCCTACGACTGGCGCAACGCCGAGGGCCGGTCCCTGCTACGGGTCGAGCTTGCCGAGCGGGGTGTGCACGGCTGGCCGGAGACGACCACGATGCACCAGCCGGCGCTGGAGGCGGTGCTGTGCGCCCGCGCCGAGCGGCTGCCCAATCTGCGGGTGCTGCGCGGTTACGGCGCGACGGACCTGGTGGACCACGGCACCGGGGTCGAGCTCACGGCGACGGACACGGCGGGCGGGCGGCTGCGGTGTGCCGCCTCCTGGGTGGTCGGTTGCGATGGGGCGAACAGCTTCGTCCGCGACCACATCGGGGTGCGCACCACGGATCTCGGCTTCTCCTTCGACTGGCTGCTGTGCGATGTGGTGCTCCATGAACCGCGGGTGTTCTCCCCGCTCAATGTGCAGCACTGCGATCCGGACCGGCCGACGACGGCGGTGGGCAGCGGACCGGGGCGGCGGCGCTGGGAGTTCATGCGGCTGCCCGGGGAGAGCGTGGCCGAGCTGAACCGGACGGAAACGGCCTGGCGCCTGCTGGAACGCTTCGACGTCACCCCAAAGAACGCCACCCTGCGGCGGCATACCGTCTACAGCTTCCAGGCCGCCTGGGCCGACGAATGGCGGCGGGGGCGGGTGCTGCTGGCCGGGGACGCCGCCCATCTGATGCCGCCGTTCACCGGTCAGGGCATGTGCGCGGGCATCCGGGATGCGCTCAATCTGTCCTGGAAACTGGACCTGGCGCTGCGGGGCGCCGCCGGTGAGCGGCTGCTGGACACCTATCCGCGTGAGCGCATCGACCATGTGCGGGAGGCCATCGACACCTCGGTACGGCTGGGCAGGGTGCTGTGCGTGACCGACGCCGCCACCGCCGCGAGCCGGGACGCCTCGCTGCTCGCGGGCGTGGGCGCGGACACCGGCCGGGGCAGGCGGCACGGCGCGGGTCCGCCGCTGCGGACCGGTCTGCTGTACACCGGGATCGGCACGGCGCCGGTGCCGCCGGCCGGGGAGGTGCTGCCGCAGGGCCGGGTGCGACACGAGGGCGTGACCGGGCTGTTCGACGAGGTGGTGGGAACCGGTCCGGTGCTCCTGGGGTCGGCGGATCCGGCCGCCGCGTTGGAGGAGTCTCAGCTCACCTTCCTCACCGGGCTCGGCACACATCTGGTGCACATGGTGGCGGGGGACGCCGAGGCGGCACCGGGTGCCGTCGTCGACGTCGACGAGGTGTATCTGCCGCTGCTGAAAGCGGCGCGGGCGCGGTTCCTGCTGGTACGCCCGGACCACCACATCTACGGCGCGGCCCGCACCTCCCGTGAACTCAGCTCGCTGATAGGCCAGTTCAGGTCCGGGCTGCTGGAGTGACAAGGCTAGAGGAAATGCGGCAGATCCTGGCGCCGCTTGACGTTGACTTTACGGAACACCCGGGTGAGGTGCTGCTCGACCGTGCTCGCGGTGATGTAGAGCTTGGCGGCGATCTCGCGGTTGGTGTAGCCCTTGGCCGCCAGTAGCGCGATCCTGCGCTCCTGCGTGGTGAGCGCGGACAGCCCGTCCTGGCGCTGTTTCGCGGCCAGCTCGGCCTCGGGGTCGATGGGGTCGAGGGCGGCCTCCCGGCACAGGTGCTCGGCCCCGGTCTGCTTCGCGAGATGCCAGGCGCGGTGGGCCACCCGGCGGGCGTTGCGCTGATCCCCGGTGTCCTTGAAGGCGATGCTGAGGTCGATCAGCGCACGGGCCAGTTCGTAGTCATCGCCGCTGTCCTTGAGCATGTCGACGGCCTCGGTGAGCAGTTGCGGGCGGCGGGTGACCCGGCTGACCGCCGCCAGGGTGCGCAGGCACAGCCCGCGGGCCCGGGAGGGGCCCGGGAACAGCCGGGCTATCTGTTCCCGTACCAGACGTTTGGCCTGGTCCTGGTCGTCCTGCGCCAGCCATGCCTCGGCCGCGCTGGTCCGCCACGAGACCGCGTCGGCGCCGGGCGCGTGCCAGGTCTCGGCGAATCTGCCGCAGGCGAGGAAGTCCGCGAGCGCGGCCTGCGGGTGGTGGGTGGCCAGCCGGTAGTGGCCCCGGGCGTGCAGATAGTGTGCGCCGTGGCGGCTGTGCAGGACCGGTTCGGGTATCGGCTGTGCCACGTACTTCTCCGCCTGCTCCAGCCTGCCGGACCGGGTGGCGGCCAGGATGGCGCAGCCCAGCACCCCGGCCAGGCCGATCCCCCAGCCCTGGGGCGCTACGAGGGCCATGGCGCGGGCCGCCAGGTCGTGGGCGCAGATCAGGTCTCCCTGCCGCAGGTGAGCCTCGGCGCGGATGGCGAGGAACTTCCCCTGCCAGGCGACGGCATGGTGGGCGGCGGCCTCGGCCTCGAGCTTTTCGCACCAGGCCACGACCTCGTCCAGACGACCCGCGTAGAGCAGCGCGCGCAGGGCGAGCGCTCCGGCCTCGGCGTTCCACAGTGAGCCGTGGTCGAGGTGGAAGGTGCGCAGCAGCAGTTCGGCGCGGTGCACCAGTTGGTCGTTGCGTCCGCGGATCAGGTCGTCGGCCAGGGTGACCGCCGAGGGCAACCAGGGGTCGTGGCAGGGGGCGGCCTCGGGGGTGGCCGCGGCGACCGACTGGGCCAGTTTCCGCAGCCCGGTGTGGAGGGGGTACGCCATCGCCGCCCAGTTCGTCAGCGGGCGGAGGTCCTCGGTCCCGGAGCCGGCGCCCTGGTGGGCGCGGGTGCGCAGGGCGTCCAGCAGGGCGGTGAGCTCATTGAGCGCACCGGCGTTGGCCAGGCCGAGCACCAGTTCGGAGACCTCCTGCCGGTCCAGGTGGCCCGCGGTGAAGTCACGTAATTGGGGGCGGAGATGACGGACGGCGACCTGCGGCTTCAGCTGCCACTCCAGGCGGCTGAGCCGGGCGCGGATGCGCGCCGCGGTGGGGTCGTCGGTCCGGGTGCGCTGGGCGAGGTCCAGGCAGCCGAGAGCGGTGTCCACATCGCCGGCCGCCAGTGCCTCGTCGGAGGCCGTCACCAGCACCTCGGTGGCGCAGTCGGCACGGGGATCCCCGGCGCTCATCAACTGCCCGGCCACCGTCAGCGCGGGCGCGCCGGCCTCGTGCAGCAGCTCGGCGGCCGCGCGGTGCAGGGCGGCCCGGCTGTCGGCGGGCATGTCGTCCAGCACGGCGGTGGCGGCCACCGGATGGCGGAAGGCATGGCCCTTGGTGAGCAGTCCTGCGCTGACCAGGGCGTGCAGGGCCCAGCTGGTCACCTTGGCGTCCACCCCGGCCAGCAGGGCCACATCCGTCACCGACGCCGCACCGCCGAGCACGGCGAGGGCGCGCACCACGGACAGCATCGACGGCCGGGAGTGCGTCACAAGGTCGAGCAGTGCCCGTCCGTAGCCCGCCGGATAGCATGCGCCGCCCGCCTGCTGATCGATGATCAGGGCCTGGACGGCCAGGGGGTTGCCACCGCTGATGCGGTGGAGCTCCGCGGTCAGCCGAGGGGAGGCGGTGTGCGGTCCGAGCAGCCGGACGGCCAGGGCGTCGACGGCGCCGCGGCTCAGGGGGCTCAGGGGGATCCGGTGTGCGTTGGGGCTCTGCGAAAGCAGTCCGGCCAGCAGGGGCGAGCGCGGCCACCGCAGCGTGTGGTCATCGGTGAGCAGCACCAGGATGCGGGCGGAATGCAGCCACGGGACGATGCCGGCGAGGAAGTGCAGGGAGGGCGGGTCCAGGTAGTGGGCGTTGTCGACCCAGATCACCAAGGGGGTGGTCTCGGCCAGCTGGGCCAGCTCCATGGTGAGCTTCTGGAAGACGTCGACGACCTGGACCTCCGAGCCGCCCCCGGCCAACTCCCCGTCGGTGACGGTGTGCTCGACCGCCGAGGTGAGCAGGGCGCGCACCCGGTCCCGGCTGGGCGGCGGAAGCGTCATCCCGTGGAAGAGCTGGGTCACCACGCCGAACGGCAGAAGGTGTTCCCGGAGCGAGGCGGTGGCCCTCAGGACCAAGGCGCCGTCCGGTTCAAGGGTTTCGAGGAACTCGTGCACCAGCCGGCTCTTGCCACTGCCCAGCGGCCCGTCCACGACGGCCAGCTGCCCCTTGCCCCCGGAGGCATCGGCGAGCAGCCCGCCCAGGCCGGCCAGGATGTCGTCGCGCTCGACCAGGTCGGGGGGTCCGCCGCCGGTCCCGCGATCCCCCTGGTTTCCCTGGCCCTCCTGGTCCCTCCGGAAACCGATCGCCGGCCGACCGGCGTCGGCCGTGGAATCGTGGCATTCCATCAAGCTCACAGGCACCCCAGCTTTCTGAAATTCCTCAATCCGCGCGGCCGCTCATAGGGCATGTCCGCGCGAAAGCGCATGACGAGCAGGCAGAACTCCTCAGCGGCACAAGCGCGTTGCCCACCCTCGATGCCTGCGGCGCACCACTAGGGGAGAGAATGGGTGAGGGAAATACACGAGCCGGGCCGGAGTCTTTTGTTTCAACAGCATGTAAACAGCGTGTGGCTGCAACATGCACCGGATAGGGGCAGTCTCGGGTCCTATGCGTAGGTCCCGGCGCGCCGCGCTGTCAAGCGACTGAGTCGTACATCACGAAACGATCACGCCGCGTTTTTCGGCCGCCTCGACGTGGCCCTCGTCCCTACGGGAGGGCACCGTACGGGCGGTGTGGACGAGCGGTGGGGGCCGGTGATTGGGCCGAAAGTCGACGGTCCTCGAGGGGTCCCGCGTACGTGGCTCGGCGTACCGGCGCCGAACGAGGCCGGCACGGCGAGGGGAGCGCCGCCCGACGCTACGAGGGATCAGGTCACCGCGTATGAAGTGGCCTGATCCCATGGGTGTGCGCGCCTTACATCACCTCACTGCTGTCAGACCAGCTGTACTGCCTGCTCGTACGAGGGGCGCGGCAGCCGGTCCCGGTAGGCTTCGGCACCCGGGTAACCGATGTTGACCAGCAGGATCGACCGCCACCGGCCATCGGGGAAGAACTCCTTGTCCACCGCTGCGGCGTTGAAGCCCTTCATCGGCCCGGCGGCGAGCCCCGCCGCGCGGACGGCCAGCACGAAGTAGCCTGCCTGGAGTACCGCGTTGAAGTCCATGTGGGACTCGCGCAGCTCCTGGTTGGCCTCCAGCATCTGCTGTAACTGCGGGTTGGACGGCGCGAGGAACGGCACATACTCCGGGTACCGGGTGTCCGCGGCCAGCACCGCGGTGACCGGGGCCGAGGCGGTCTGCTCCTGGTTGGGCTGCGCCACTCCGGTCAGCAGGCGCTGCTTTCCTTCCTCGGTGCGCACGTACGAAATGCGCAGCGGATTGATATTCGCCGAGGTCGGGGCCCATTTGAACAGTTCATAGATGGCCTGCAGGCGGTCGTCGCCCACCGGCTTGTCGCTGAAGTCATAGGCCGTCTTGGCCTCGGTGAAGAGAAGTTTCCGCCCCTCGGGGGAAAGTGCGTACAGGGCCTGATCGATATCGGGGGCCAGGGTGCTGTCCGACATGGCCGTTCCACTCCTTGCTCACGGTATGGCAAATCGCGTCCTCAGCGTACGCGTAGGTGGTGTGCGGCGGCTGAGACTTGGTCAGGTGCGCCGGTGGTGTGGTCTACCGCCGCGCGGATCATGTGTGGCACGCTCTTGGCATGATGCTGGCGGCGCGTCTTTCTGGAAAGCAGGCGTTCCCTTGAGGGCCGCCGTGCTGACGGAGCCCGGTGTGCTGTCCGTGGTGTCCGTGCCGGAGCCGTCCTGCGGCCCCGGGGACGTGCTGATCCGGATGCGGGGCACGGGGCTGTGCGGCTCCGATCTCGCGGTGCACGCGGGACACCGGCGGCCACCGCGTCTGCCCTGGATCCTGGGCCACGAGGGGACAGGGCGGATCGTCGAGCTGGGCAGTGCGGTCAGCGGTCTGCGCACCGGCCAGGACGTGGTCATCGAACCGGACTACTGCTGTCTGACGTGTGCCCCCTGCCGGGCCGGGCGGACGTCGGCCTGCGCTGGCCGGGCCGCTGTGGGACTGACCGTTCCCGGTCTGCTGAGTGATTACGTCGTGGCGCCGGCCGCGTTCGTCTGGCCGGTCGCCCCGCGGCTGCCGCTCGAGGACCTGGTCTGTGTGGAACCGGCGACCGTGGCTCGGGCGGCGATGCGGCGCTCGGGCATCGCTCCGGGGCAGAGCTGCCTGGTGATCGGGGCCGGTTCCCAGGGCCTGCTGCTGTGTCAGGCGCTGGTCGACCACGGTGTGACGGTGTTCGTCCAGGAGCCCAACGAGGCCCGGCTCGACCGCGCGTGTTCCCTGGGCGCGACGCCCCTGCCACCGGACACGGACGGGCTCCCCTGCCTCTTCGAGACCTCCGGCGCCCCCGGAGTCATCGAGCAGGGGCTGCGACGGCTCGCCAAACCCGGCACCGCCGTTCTGATCGGGATGAACACCTCCCCTCTCGGGGTCTCGCCCCGCGATCTGGTGGCGGGGCAGATCACTCTCATCGGCAGCATGATCTACGACCATCCGGTGGACTTCGCACAGACCGTCAGCGCCCTGGAGTCGCGGACACCACCCCGGCTCGGGGCGGTGGTCAGCGACGGCTATGCCCTGGAGGACGTCCAGGAGGCGTTCACCGCGGCGTACACCGCGGCGGGAAAGGTGTGGGTCGACCTCTCCTGAGGTGTGGGTCGACCTCTCCTGAGCGGCGGCTCCGGCGCAGCCGCTCCGGTAGCCGCCCCGGCGGCGACCCTCATTCGGCCGGCCCGGTCAGACGCAGCACACTCCCCTCCCCATTGGCCGATACGAGGAGGGCCCCGTCCGGGGCGACGGCGAGCCCGGCGAACTGGCGCGGGCGGCCGGGTACTCCGGGGATCGGCTCGGGTTCGGTGCGCGTGATCCCGGGCGGCAGGCCGACCGCCAGGTTCTCGGCTTCGATCCTGCTCTCTCCCGTGGCCGGCGAGATCGCCCGCAGCCGCCGTTGCGCGACCTCCACCGTGAACAGCTCGTCACCGCGCACGGCCAGGCCCTGCGGCGCGCCGAGCCCGTCCGCGACGACCACCGCCGCGCCGTCCTCCAGCCGGAGCACCGCGCCGCATCGGTCGTCGCTGACGTAGCAGCGCCGTTCGCCGTCGAAGGCGACGTCCAGGGGGTGGTCGAGCCCCTCGGCGAGCACGCTCACCGTGTCGGTGTCGTCGATGCGCAGGATGCGGCCCGCACCGGTCTCGGCGACCACGAGGGAGCCGTCCGGTGCGACGGCGATCCCGGTGGGCTGGTCCAGTCCGGTGGCCCGCACCCGCGTGGTCTTGTTGACGGGGTCGTGGGTGCGCACATCGCCGAGTTGTGAGGTGAGGTGCAGCAGGGCGTTGTCGGCGGTGACGTTGTGCACGGCGTATATCAGCTCATGGGTGACGACACCGGGCTCGTCTCCGTCCTCACCGGCGCCGGGAACGGAGCCGGGACGGAAGTCGGGACCGAGACCGGGACCGGAGCCGGAGCCGGAGCCGGAGACGTCCGGGCTCGCCAGGCGGAAGTGGTCGGCCGCGTACACCGTGCCACCGAGGTCGACCGTGATGCCGAACGGCCCGTCGAACCCCTGGGGGACCACCACCCGCGTCCTGCCGTCCGTGTGCACCTCCGCGATCCCGCCGCTGGCGAAGCTGGAGACGAACATCCGGTTCTCGTGGTCGAACGCGGCGTTGTCCAGCCCCACGATGCCGCTTGCCACGACCGTCCGTGCCCCGGTGTTCAGATCGATCCGGGTCACCAGACCGGCCATGCCACGGGACAGCACGACGAGCACGCCGCCCCGGTCGAACCGCACCGCGACCGGGTCGTCCACCTCCTCGGCGACCAGCTTGGGCACCCCGCCGTCGGGCGGGATCCGCCAGACCTGGTTGCGCATCATCTGCGGGTAGTACAGGCAGCCGTCGGGGCCGAGTTGCATCGCGTTGCCCAGGGCCAGCCCGTCGGTCAGCACCGCCGGGTCGCCGCCACCGGGGAACAGCTCCATCAGCCGGCCGTTCATCTTCATCTCGTTGACGAAGAGGCGGTCGCCGACGCAGGTGATGCCGTTGGGCACCGACACCTGGTCGGAGACGAGGGTGTACGCGCCCTCCGAGCTGCGCCGCCACACCCGGCCGGGGGTCAGATCGGCGATGTACATCGAGCCGTCCGCCCCGAAGGCCAGGTCGTCCGGCGCCTCCACCGGGCCGTCGAGCGGCACCACCACCTCGACATCGCCCGAGGCGGGGTCCACGGCGCTGATCTGCCCGGCGAGGAACTGCGCCACGTACAGCCGACCGTCGGGGCCGAACGTGACGCCGTTGGAACCCCACAGCCGGTTCGCCCTGGTGAGTCGACGCACCTCCATACGGTCGCTCGTGGCCTGGCCGCGGCCGGTGTCGTCGAACCGGCTGGGGTGCATCGTCGCTCCTTGGGAATGGGTGATATCCATCGGTGTCAGACCACCAGCACGTCGTTCATGCCGCCGTCCGCGCGCCAGCGCCTGAGCAGTTCATGGAAGGCGATCGGCCCGTCGCCGAAGGACTCGCTGCGCTCCCTGGGCATGCCCTCGTTGTTGTAGTAGCCGGGGGTGCACTCGGCCTGGAAGGCGTACAGGTCCGCCGCCTTCTCACGGATCGTGGCGCGCCAGGCCGCCTCGGCCTCGGCGGTCGGCTCGACATACCGGGCCCGGCGCTTGTGCGCCTCGGCGAGCACCTCGGCGACATGGATCGCCTGCTCATCGAGGATGTGCACATAGTTGACGGCGCTGGCGTTCTGCAGTGGGCCGAGCTGGAAGAGGTTGGGGAAGCCGTGGCTGTAGAAGCCGTGGAGCGTCTTCGGGCCGTCGCTCCAGGCTTCGGTCAGGGTGACACCGCCCCGGCCGTGCACCGGCAGGAGTCCGGAGGTGACGCCGGAGACGCCGACCTCGAAGCCGGTGGCGAAGATGACGCAGTCGACCTCGTACTCGACCCCGTCGACCACGACGGCGTTCTCGGTGATGCGCTCGACGCCCCCGTGGTCGGCCGTGTCCACGAGTGTGACGTTGGGCCGGTTGAAGGTGTCCAGATAGGTGTCGCTGAACGTGGGGCGCTTGCACATGTAGCGGTACCAGGGCTTGAGCGCCTCGGCCGTCGCCGTGTTCTCGACGATGGAGTCCACGCGGTCGCGGATCCCGTTCATCTTCTGGAAGTCCGCGATTTCGTAGAGGCGTTCGCGCTCCTGGGATCGCAGGCCCGCGTAGCTGTCGGTCGGGATGAGTTTCTGTTGCAGCCGCGCGGTGCTCGTCCAGCCGTCGTTCACCAGGTCCTCGGCCGCCTGGCCGCCGGTGACGACGGCGAGGAAGTTGTCCCTGCGGCGCCGCTGCCAGCCGGGCGTCAGCGATGCGGCCCACCCCGGATCGGTGGGGCGGTTGCCACGCACATCGACCGAGGAGGGCGTGCGCTGGAACACATACAGGTGCTCGGCGCCCCGTCCCAGATGTGGCACGACCTGGATGGCGGTGGCGCCGGTGCCGATGAGGGCCACGCGCTTGTCGGCGAGTCCGTGCAGTCCGCCGCTCGCGTCGCCGCCGGTGTAGTCGTAGTCCCAGCGGCTGGTGTGGAACGTATGCCCCTTGAAGGTCTCGATCCCGGGGATGCCGGGGAGTTTCGCCCGGCTGAGTGTTCCGCTGGAGATCACCACATGGCGCGCCCGGATGCGGTCGTCCCGGTCGGTGTGGACGGTCCACTCCAACTCGGTGTCGTCCCAGCGGAGTTCGGTTACCTGGGTCCGGAAGCAGACATCGCGGTAGAGGTCGAAGTGGCGCCCGATCGCCCGCGCGTGCTGTCTGATCTCCTCGCCCGGCGCGTATCGCCACCGCGGTACGTAGCCGATCTCCTCGAGCAGGGGCAGATAGACGTAGGACTCGATGTCGCATTGGACACCCGGATAGCGGTTCCAGTACCAGGTGCCGCCGAAGTCCCCGCCCTGTTCGATCATGCGGATCTCCCGCACACCGGCCTGCCGCAGCCGCGCACCGGCGAGCAGACCGCCGAATCCGCCCCCGATGATCAGCACCTCGACCCGGTCGTGCAGTGGCTCCCGGGTGAATTCCGGTTCCACGTACGGGTCCTCGGCGTAGGAGCCGAAGTCGCCGGCGATGCGCCGGTACTGCTTTCTGCCGTCGGGGCGGATCCGGCGGTCACGCTCGGTCCGGTACTTCGCTCGCAGGGCGTCCGGGTCGAATCCCAGCTCCTCGGCGTCCATGGACGTGGTGGCGGCGGGCGGATGGTGGTGGGGGGTGGGCATAGGGGGTCCTCGTGCCTCTGTCGTCGGAAGGTCTGCGGGGCTCGGGCGCCGCCCGGGGTCCGTTGATCGGCGGCGCGGGCTCAGCCTCACAGAAAACGTTCTCATTGCGCAAGATTTCTCAGTGGGCAAGAATCGGCCTTCTCGCGTATGCTCACCGGCGATGACTACCGGCCTGCGCGAGCGTAAGAAGGCGGCGACCCGCCAGTCGCTGCACGATGCCGCCGTGCGCCTCGCCGCCGAGCACGGCGTCGAGCACCTCACGGTGGAGGCCATCGCCGATGCCGCCACCGTCTCCCGGCGCACCTTCTCCAACTACTTCGCCAGCAAGGAACAGGCGCTGCTGCACCACGACAGGGCGCGTACGGTCCGGCTGGTCGAGCTGATCCGGGCCCGCCCGGCGGGGGAATCCCTGATGACGGCGGTCATCCGCGCCGCCGAGCAGCACTCCACCGAGTTCGCCGCCGACCCGGCGCAGGAGGAGCACTACCGGACCCTGCGCCTGCATCCGGCGCTGCTCCCCGAGCTGGTCGCCACCTACGCCACCGCCGAGCGCGATCTCGCCGAGGCCGCCGAAGAGCGCCTTCCCGCCGGACCGGACACCCCGCTGCGGGCCCAGGTCCTCGCCGCGACCCTGCTCGCCGCCTTCCGCGTCGTAGGGCAGACGGCTCTCGAACGCCGTGAGCGCGATGTCGTGGACCTGCTCCGGCAGGCCATCGGCATCACCCGCGAGGGCTTCCGCTGACCGTTTTCACCCGGCCGGGAGACGGCCAGGGGGACGGCTGGGCCAAGCGTGGCCGGATCTGAGCGGCCCTCGATAGGCACTGTCTATCGAGATGATCAGAATCATATCTTGGCCCTTTCGACCCGCCCGGTTCTACCGTCGTGTTCATGGCATTGACAACGCGGCCGGAGCAGCGTCCGACGCGGGCGGAGCGACGGCCGTCCATGGCGCTCACATTCTGGCAATCGACCCTCGGCAAGAAGATCGTCATGGGCGTGACCGGTCTGATCATGATCGGTTACCTCTGTGCCCACCTGCTCGGAAACATGAAGATCTTCTTCGGTCCCGGGGAGTTCAACGGCTACGGACACTGGCTGCGCGTCATGGGGGCGCCCGTCCTGCACCATCAGTGGGGCCTGTGGATCGCCCGTATCGTTCTCGTCGCCGCGGTGATCCTGCACGGTGTTTCCGCCTACCAGCTGAGCAGGCGCGACATCAAGGCCCGGCCGCAGAGCTACGTCCACGCCAAGCCACGGATGAGCTATGCCACCCGGACCATGCGCTGGGGCGGGGTGATCCTGGCCCTGTTCATCGTGTGGCACATCCTGGACCTCACCACCGGCACCACGCACAGCGGCGGATTCCAGGAGGGCCATCCGTACCAGAACGTGGTGGACACCTTCTCCACCTGGTACGGGAACGTCATCTACATCGTGGCGATGCTGGCCATGGGCATGCACGTCCAGCACGGCTTCTGGAGCGCCGCGCAGACCCTCGGCGCGGGCAGCCGCACCCGTGACCGTGCCCTCAAGGCCACTGCCAATGGGCTGGCGATTCTTCTCACCGCCGGGTTCATCTCGATACCCGTCGGTGTCATGACCGGAGTGGTGAGCTGACCATGACCTCGTACAGCGAATACACCGAGTACACCGTCGGCGAGCCGATCGAGGACGAGCTGGCCCCCTCCGGGCCGGTCAGCGAGCGCTGGGACACCCGCCGCTTCCAGGCCAAGCTGGTCAACCCCGCCAACCGCCGCAAGCACACCATCATCGTGGTGGGCACCGGCCTGGCCGGTGGCGCCGCTGGCGCCACCCTGGCCGAGCAGGGCTACCACGTGGTGCAGTTCTGCTACCAGGACTCGCCGCGCCGGGCCCACTCCATCGCCGCCCAGGGCGGGATCAACGCGGCGAAGAACTACCGCAACGACGGCGATTCGATCCACCGGCTGTTCTACGACACCGTCAAGGGCGGCGACTTCCGCGCCCGCGAGTCCAATGTCCACCGCCTGGCGCAGATCTCGGTGGAGATCATCGACCAGTGCGTGGCCCAGGGCGTGCCCTTCGCGCGGGAGTACGGCGGTCTGCTGGACACCCGCTCGTTCGGCGGTGTGCAGGTCTCCCGCACCTTCTACGCCCGCGGTCAGACGGGCCAGCAGTTGCTGCTCGGCGCCTACCAGGCGCTGTCCCGCCAGATCGCGGCGGGCAATGTGGAGATGCACGCCCGCACCGAGATGCTGGACCTGATCGTGGTCGACGGGCGGGCGCGTGGCATCGTCGCCCGCGATCTGGTGACCGGCAAGATCTCCACGTACTTCGCCGACGCGGTGGTGCTGGCCAGCGGCGGCTACGGCAACGTCTTCTATCTGTCGACGAACGCCATGAACTCCAACGCGACCGCCATCTGGCGGGCGCACCGGCGCGGCGCGTACTTCGCCAACCCCTGCTTCACCCAGATCCACCCGACCTGCATTCCGCGCTCCGGGGACCACCAGTCCAAGCTGACCCTGATGAGCGAGTCGCTGCGCAACGACGGCCGAATCTGGGTGCCCAAGGCGAAGGGCGACACCCGTCCCGCGGCCGAGATCCCCGAGGACGAGCGCGACTACTACCTGGAGCGGATCTATCCGTCGTTCGGCAATCTGGTGCCGCGCGACATCGCTTCCCGCGCCGCGAAGAACGTCTGTGACGAGGGCCGCGGCGTCGGACCCGGCGGCCAGGGCGTCTATCTGGACTTCTCCGACGCCATCGCCCGGATGGGCCGCAAGGCGGTCGAGGAGAAGTACGGCAACCTCTTCGACATGTACGAGCGGATCACGGCGGAGAACCCGTACGAGGTCCCGATGCGCATCTACCCCGCGATCCACTACACGATGGGCGGGCTGTGGGTCGACTACGACCTGCAGACCACCGTGCCGGGGCTGTTCGCGATCGGCGAGGCCAACTTCTCCGACCACGGTGCCAACCGGCTCGGCGCCTCCGCGCTGATGCAGGGCCTGGCCGACGGCTACTTCGTCCTGCCGTCGACGATCAACGACTATCTGGCCCGCCACCCGCACAAGGAAGAGGTCGACGCCGGGCACCCCGCGGCCGTGGAGGCGGTGCGGGAGACCGAGGACCGGCTGGCCAAGCTGCTGGCCGTCGACGGTGACCGCACCCCCGACTCCTTCCACCGCGAGATCGGCGAGCTGGTGTGGGAGTTCTGCGGCATGGCCCGCACCGACGAGGGGCTGCGCAAGGCGCTGGACCGCATCCCGCAGATCCGCGAGGAGTTCTGGCGGCGGATCAAGGTGCCGGGCACCGGCGAGGAGTTCAACCAGTCGCTGGAGAAGGCCAACCGGGTCGTGGACTATCTGGAGCTGGCCGAGCTGATGTGCCTGGACGCCCTGCACCGGGCCGAGTCCTGCGGTGGCCACTTCCGCGAGGAGTCCCAGACCCCCGACGGCGAGGCCGCCCGTAGGGACGAGGAGTTCACCTACGCCGCGGCCTGGGAGTTCACCGACACCGGCGCCGCCCCCGTGCTCCACAAGGAGCACCTGACCTTCGAGTACGTCCACCCCACTCAGCGGAGCTACGCATGAAGCTCACCCTGCGCGTCTGGCGCCAGAAGAACGCCGACACCCCCGGTGCCATGGCCACCTACCAGCTCGACGGCGTCTCCCAGGACATGTCCTTCCTGGAGATGCTCGACATCCTCAACGAGGAACTCATCGTCAAGGGTGAGGAGCCGGTGGCCTTTGACCACGACTGCCGTGAGGGCATCTGCGGTGCGTGCAGCCTGGTGATCAACGGTGACGCCCACGGTCCCGAGCGCACCACCACCTGCCAGCTCCATATGCGGTCCTTCCAGGACGGCGACACCATCGACATCGAGCCGTGGCGTGCCTCCGCCTTCCCGGTCATCAAGGACCTGGTGGTGGACCGCTCCGCGTTCGACCGGGTGATCCAGGCCGGTGGCTTCATCACCGCCCCGACCGGGGCCGCGCCGGAGGCACACGCCACTGCGGTGCCCAAGGCGGACGCGGACTTCGCGTTCGAGCACGCCGAGTGCATCGGGTGCGGCGCCTGCGTGGCGGCCTGTCCCAACGGTGCGGCGATGCTGTTCACCTCGGCCAAGGTCAACCACCTCAATGTGCTGCCCCAGGGTTCTCCCGAGCGGGAGACCCGGGTGCTGGACATGGTCTCCCAGATGGACGCCGAGGGCTTCGGCGGCTGCACCCTCACCGGTGAGTGCGCCACCGCCTGCCCCAAGGGCATCCCCCTGTTCTCCATCACCGCGATGAACAAGGAGTGGCTGCGGGCGACCCGCAAGGTCAAGCGCTGACCCGCACTCCCCCGAAAACGGCACCCCTCGACAACGCTCCGTGGATGGGGTGTCCCGGCGGCGGAGGTCTTTCCGGACGCAAGACCTCCGCCGCCCAACCCAGCGGCCGGGCGCCGGGCCATCGGCTTATGTGCCCGCCACCCGGCCGCTAGGTTGGGCGCATGTATGCCACGCGAGTCTCCAGACGCATGAACGCTCCGCGCTCGGCCGTCTACCGGGCGCTTCTCGACGCGAGCGCCGTCGCGGCCTGGCGGGTGCCCGACGGCATGACCTGCCGGGTGCATGAGTTCGACCCCCGCGAAGGCGGGACCTTCCGCATCTCGCTCATCTACGACGACCCGGCGAGCACCGGCAAGTCGGGCGGCCATACGGACACCTACCACGGCCGCTTCAGCCGGCTGGTGCCGGACGAGCAGGTGGTCGAGGTGTCCGAGTTCGAGACCACGGATCCCGCCCTGCGCACCACGATGACGATCACGACCACGCTCACCGACGCGGAGGGCGGCGGCACGGACGTCCACATCCTGCACGAGGGGCTCCCCGAAGCCGTACCGGCCGCCGACAACGAGCTGGGCACCCGCATGAGCCTGGACAAGCTGGCCGACCTCGTCGAGACGGGCCGGGCGTCCGGGTAGGAGGACCTCCGGCCGGGCGCGTGTCCGCTTATGCGGGCCGATCGTCGTCGAGGGAGTCCAGATGGGCGGTGAGGTCGTCGACGAAGCGCGCCAGAAGCCTGCCGAAGACCTCGCGGTCGTGCGGACTCCAGCCCGCGAGGGCGTCGCCGAACCACCCGAGGACGGTCCGCATATAGCGGTCGGTCGCCGCCGCTCCCTCGGCGGTCGGCTCGATGAGCCGAGCGCGCTGATCGTCCGGATCGGTGACCCGGTGGACCAGTCCGCGCCGCGCCAGCTCATTCACCTGCCGGGTCACATGGGGCCCGACGACCTGCATCCGTGCGGCGATCTCCCCCACCCGTAGTGGACCGCCCGCCACGTGCAGGGAGATCAGCACCGACATCGCGGGCCGGTCCACGGATACACCGGCGGCCTCCATGGCGCGCTCGGTCAGGCGGCCCCGGTTCACGGCACCGCTGAGCTGCGTCAGACGGGGCAGCATGGCCAGCAGGTCGTGTTCACCGCCGCCGCTCTGCCCGGCCTCCGGTTCCTCGGCGGTCATGCCCGCCCTCCACATCTACCTAAGTTAGGTATATAGTCATCCCATCGGCCCCGCATCCAGGGCCCTTTCACGCCACTAAAAAGGATACCTGAGTTAGGTATACGCCAGGCCCTCCCCGCAGGAGGGCCGGAGAGGAGTGCCCATGAGCGGCATGAACACCGCGCCGAAGCGCACGATCCTGGTCTCCGGGGCCAGCATCGCCGGCCCCGCGCTGGCCTACTGGCTCCACCGGTACGGCTTCGCGGTCACGCTCGTCGAGAAGGCGGCCGCACTACGCGGTGGCGGCTACCCCATCGACATCCGCGGCACCGCGGTCGAGGTCGTCCGGCGCATGGGGGTGCTCCCCCGGCTCCAGGACGCCCACGTCGCCGTCCGCCGGATCTCCTTCGTCGACGTGGAAGGCCGTCCGATAGCCGACCTCCGGCCCGAAGCGCTCTCCGGCGGCGAGGAAGGCCATGACCTCGAAATCCCTCGCGGAGAGCTGGCCGAGATCCTCTACGGGGCGATCCGCGACGACGTCGAACTCCTCTTCAACGACTCCATCGCCACCCTCCACGACCACGACGGCGGTGTGGACGTGACCTTCCGCGGCGGAGCCCGGCGCACCTTCGACCTGGTCATCGGCGCCGACGGCATCCACTCGCACACCAGGGGCCTGGCCTTCGGCCCCGAGGAGCCCTACCACCGCTATCTCGGCCACAGCTTCGCCGGATTCACCATGCCCAACCACCTCGGGCTCGCCCACGAGGGTCTCACCTGGAACGTGCCGGGCAGGACCGCCGTCCTCTACGCACCCCGCGACGGCGACCGGGTGCACGCCTTCCTCAGCTTCCTGCGCCCCGACCCGCCCCTCGACGCCTTCCGCGACCCCGCCGCCCAGCGCGACCTCGTGGCCGGGACGTTCGCCGGATACACATGGGAGATCCCGCGCATGGTCGCCGCCATGCGCGACAGCGACGACCTCTTCTTCGACGTGGTCAGCCAGATCCATATGCCACGGTGGTCCACGGGCCGGGTCGCCCTGGTCGGCGACGCCGCCTACGCGCCGTCGTTCTTCTCCGGCCAGGGCTCGAGCCTGGCGCTGGTCGGCGCGTACGTCCTCGCCGGTGAGCTGGCCACGGGCCCCGACCACGCCGACGCCTACGAGAGGTACGAGCGCACCGTGCGGTCGTTCGTGGAGATGAACCAGGCACTCGCCACCGAAGGGAGCGCGGGCCTGTCTCCCCGTACCCCCGAGGATCTGGCACGGCGCAACGAGGCGCTGCGCGACCCGTCCCCCGTGCTCAACAGCAGGGGCCGGAAGGCGCACTCGGCACTGGCCCTCCCCGGCTACGACGCCACGTAAGGGCAGGTCACGCCGATATCGGCGCCGGCCGGGTCAGCCGGTGGTGCCGATGGCCTGGGTGGGGCCCGAGCCGGAGGTCACGATGGACGGCACCCGGTCGGCGGAGTCGAGGGTGTAGGAGTAATACGCCTTCGGGTCGAACGCGGTGCCGCCGTTCTCGTTGCGGCCGGTGGTGTTGACGAAGACGTTGCCGCGCTGGACCAGGGCGGCGGTGGCGTCCTTGATGACGGGGTTCTCGAAGCCCTGGAAGTAGCTGTTCTCCAGCACCATCTTGGTGTTCCCCCGGGCGTAGTTGCCGTAGGAGGAATTGATGTCCGTGCCGGGGTCGTCCTGCAGGTAGTTGTTGTAGAGATGCGCATGGGCGATGTTGTCGGCGGACGGGTTGCGCTGCTCGCTCTCGCGGAACCAGTTGTGGTGGATCGTGATGTCGGCCGTGGTGTTCTCCGTCCAGCCGATCCCGAAGCTCTTGTTGTTCTGCTGCAGCCGGTTCCAGGACACCGTGAGAAAGGTGGTGTCCTTACGGCTGTCGATCAGCCCGTCGGCCATATGCCGCAGTTCGTTGTGATCGATCCACACATGGTGGGCGCCGTCCATCTGGATGGCGTCCCAGTCGTGCTCCTTGTCGTTCCAGGTGCCCTCGTAGGAATCACGGATCGTCAGATTCCTGATGATGACGTTGTGCACGCCCTGGCCCAGGAAGAAGCCGCCACCGACGATCTGACCCGAGGTGCCCGAGCCCACGATGGTCTTGTCGGAGGCGACCTTGATCTCCTTGCCCTTGGGATCCATCGTGATCGCCGCGGCCACGACGATGACGTACGGCTCGGCTGCCGTCGCGTACTTCTCGAGATCGGCGAGGGTCCGCACGGTGACCGTACGGCCGTCCCGGCCCCCGTACGTACCGTTCTGCCCCAGCGCGCTGACGGATGCGAACCCGTCGGCGACATCGGCGCTCCAGGGCGCGGCGGCCGGTCCGCGCGTGCCCTCGGCGAATGCCCCCTCCCCCGGCAGAGCGACCGCGCCCGCCAGCGTCAGGGCCCCGATGATCGCTGCCAGCCCACGACGCCTGCCGCGCCCCACCGCCCGACGTTCGGCTTCCATGGCCCACCACTCCCACTGCTCGACGACATCTGCCGTGCGACTGTCGCCACCGCGCGGCAGGAGGTTGCCGGGGCCGCCCATTGTCCGGTGGCGGATTCTCGCCGGTCTTGCCCGGGCCATGGCGCGCTGACAGACTCCGACGGAAGACGGAAAGCGCTTACCAACGGACGCACCACCCAACCGACGGACGCATCCCCATGAGTCGCCCCGGAGGGAACAGTGAGCGAACACGGTCGCAGGCAGGTATTACGGACCGGCCTCGGCGCGGTCGCCGGATCGACGGTGCTCGGCGGAGTCGGCGCCACCACCCCGGCCTCGGCGACGCCACGGCCAGGCGGGCCGATCGAGGCAGGTGGCGCGGTGACGGCAAGTGAACCGGCCGCGGCCCGGACACATCTGCCATGGGTGGCCGACCTGGGGGACGGCCGCTATCAGAACCCGGTGCTCAACTCCGACTGGTCCGACCCCGATGTGATCCGGGTGGGCCCGTACTTCTATCTGGTCGCCTCCACCTTCAACCGCGTTCCCGGACTGCCCGTGCTGCGGTCGGTCGACCTGGTCAACTGGAGTGTCATCGGTCATGCCCTGACCGAGCTGGAGCCCAAGGACCACTTCAGCGAGCCGAGGCACGGCGAAGGGGTGTGGGCCCCGGCCCTGCGCCATCACGACGGCAGGTTCTGGATCTTCTATCCCGACCCCGACTTCGGCATCTTCATGGTGACCGCCACCGACCCGCGAGGGCCATGGAGCACACCGCGTCCGGTCAAACCGGGCAAGGGGCTGATCGACCCGTGTCCGCTGTGGGACGACGACGGGCAGGCGTATCTGGTCCACGCGTGGGCGAAGAGCCGCAGCGGTATCAACAACCGGCTCACACTGCACCGTATGAGCCCGGACGGGACCGAGCTGCTCGACGCGGGCCGGATCGTGATCAACGGCGATGACCTCCCCGGCTACACCACGCTCGAGGGCCCGAAACTCTACAAGCGGGACGGCTGGTACTGGATCTTCGCACCTGCCGGAGGCGTCACCAACGGCTGGCAGTCGGCGTTCCGCTCCCGCTCCATCTGGGGCCCGTACGAGGACCGCATCGTCCTCGCCCAGGGCGACACCCCCGTCAACGGGCCGCACCAGGGAGCGTGGGTGACCACGGAGAGCGGTGAGGACTGGTTCCTGCACTTCCAGGACCGCGATGCCTACGGGCGGGTGGTGCACCTCCAGCCGATGCGGTGGCGCACGGACGGCTGGCCGGTGATGGGCACCGACGACGGCAGTGGCCGGGGTACGCCGGTGTTGGTGCACACCAAGCCCCGGGTGAACGGCCGGACGGAGGTCACCGCGCCGGCCAGTAGCGACGAGTTCACCGGGGCGGAGCTGGGCGGGCAGTGGATGTGGCAGGCGAACGCCGACCCGGCGTGGTGGTCGCTGCGCCGCTCCCCGGGCCGGCTCGCCCTGGTCTGCCAACCGAGCCCGGTCGCGGGTGACTTACGGCTGCTGCCCCATGTGCTGACCCAGCGGTTGCCCGCCGAATCGTTCACCGCGACGACCTCGATGAGCCTGTCGACCATGACGGAGGGGTCCCGGGCCGGGCTGGTGGTTCTGGGTGAGACCTACGCCTGGGTGGGCCTGCGCCACGACGGCGACCGGATCGTCCTCGTATGCCGTACCGCGGCCCAGGACGCCGCCGAGGTGGACGCCGTCACGCCGGTGCCGTTGCGGAGGGGACGCTCGGCCGTACGGCTCCGGGTGAGTGTGCGGCCGGGAGCGGTGTGCCAGTTCGCGGCCGAGGTGGACGAGCGGGGGTTCACGCCGCTCGGGGAGCCGTTCCCCGCGACCGCGGGCAAGTGGATCGGAGCGACCGTGGGACTCTTCGCCACCGGTCCGGCGACCGGCGGTAGGGGCGGTGTGGCGGAGTTCGACTGGTTCCGGATGGGACCGATTTCCTCATAGATGGCCGGGGGACGGGCCTTGGGGACCAGTCCCCGCCGGTTCGTGGTGCCCTGTCGGCGGAAGGGGCCGCCCAGGAGGGCGCCCGCAGCGGAAGCCGGGAGGAACACCATGCACCAGCGCATCGCCGTCACGGCAGCCCTGTCCGCGGCCCTCGTCGCCGTGCTCGCCAGTGCGCCCACCGCGTCGGCCGAGCCCAGTCCGCCCGACTGCCCCTCAGGGAACGTCTGTGTCTTCGACAGCAACGTGGGCACCGACGGTCCGGCCGTGATCAAGACGACCGGCAACTGGAGGGGCTCCCACCCGACCGGCATCGTCGGCAGCACGATCTTCAACAACGGCACCCGTCAGCCGGGCCACGATCACATCCAGGCCACCTGGGTCTTCAACGGACAGACGTTTGGCAGGTGCCTCCACTTCAACCCCGGCCCCGGCGACTACAAGTTGATCATCGGTTCCAAGGCCACCCTGACCAGCCTCGCCTGGCGCGGCGAATGTGACGGCTGAACGGGCCGACGTCCCCTGCCGGCCGGGCAGGGGACGTCGCCGAAGGCCCGGTACGGCTCGGATAACGGGACCAGGGGTCATGGTGAGCGGGTGCGGACACCGTCCGCTCAGAGGCCGTAGCGGCTCTTCAGATGGCGCCAGAAGTCACGGAGCATCCACTTGTCGAACTCCGTGATCTGCGTGGCGCTTCCCGCCTTCATGAGGAAGCAGCACTGGCCGGTCGGCGTCCAGTCGTAGAAGTCGTCGAGGCCGAAGGTGTGGCCGACTTCATGCAGGTAGATGTGGATGTTCTCCTGGTTCAGCGCACCGGTGAAGTACTCCTGTCCCACGCGCTGGCCCCAGTCCCCGCCGGCGCCACCCTGGAAGCCCTTCGTCAGCCACAGCGACTGGTCGTAGTGGCGGGCCGCACCACCCGGGCAGCGCGAGTAGTTACCGTCCTGGTGGAAGAAGCGTCCACAGTCGGGTGAACACTGCGGGGCGCCGCCACTGTCGAGGTTTCCGGCGTAGATGTCGACCGAGTTGTCGGTCCACTGGAGTGTCGAGCGGTTTTTCACGGCCCAGCCGACGATGTTGACCGGGACGTTGGTGTAGGGCCAGGCGTTGTGTCCCTTGCCGTTCTCCACCATGGCCGCCATCCACTTGGCGTACTGCTTCTTGACCGCGGCGTGGATCTGGTCGCGCAGCGCCGCGCTGACGGGTGCGTCGGACTCCCAGCGGACGCAGTAGTTGACGCTTCCCCTGTTGGCCATGACCTGGTCCCAGCCGTAGTTGCGGAAGCCGTAGAGATCCGGGTAGGTCGACTCGACGTGGTTCCACACCTCGCCCAGCGGCTGCACCAGGTTGGCGGGCGGGTTCCAGTCGTCGGCGACCCGCGACGGGGCGGCCGTCGCGACACCGGGCGCGGCGACCAGCGCGGCCAGGGCGGCCAGCACGGTGGCCAGGCGCGCGAGGAATGAGCGCACTGTGAACTCCCTTGGTTAGCTGACAAGTTGTCAGCCTCAGGTCGCCGCCACCGCCGCTTGGGTTGCCGCCCGTGCGTGCGATCCGCCGCGTACCGTGTGGGGCGCGTCCAGACCGGCCGGTGGCCAACGAACCCGCTCAGACCGGCCGGTGGCCAACGAGCCCGCTCAGACGGGCCGGGTGGCCACCACCAGTCGGCAGCGAGGGCTGCCGTCCACCCGTCGGCCGAGCTCCTCCAGTACCCGCAGTTCGACTTCGAACCCGGCCCGGACCAGCTCTTCCCGCACCTCCGCGAGCCGGAAGGTCCGGTAGTACATCACGAAGCGCGGCCGCCATACCGCGTTGCGCACCCGCATCGCGGTGTCGAACGCCAGGAGCTCCCAGTACTGCCGGGATCCCGGACGGGCCGGTGCCCCGATCGGGAAGGCGAACCGACCGCCCGGCCGGAGCACGGAGTGGACCTGGGCGAAAAGCCCCGGCAGCTCCCGCGGCAGGAAGTGGCCGAACGCCCCGAAGCTCACCGCCAGGTCGAACACCGGACCGAACGGAAGGGCACGCACGTCGGCGCGTACCCAGTCCATGCGCGGTGCCTCCGGCACCACCGGGGTACGGGCCCGGCCCGCGGCCAGCATGCCCGCACTGAAGTCGACGCCGGTGATCCGCTCCCGGCACACCTGCCGCAGCACGCCCATGCCCGCGCCGGTTCCGCAACACACGTCGAGGCCGCCGTCGAAGGGCCCGAGCCCGCGCAGGGCGCCGGTCACCGAGTCCAGCACCGATACCGGGGTCCGGTACCCGGTGTGGTCGAACTTCGGGGCCAGCAGGTCGTAGCCGTGCTCGACGGAGGACAACGCCTGGACGACGAGCTCACGGAAGGTAGGGCCCTGGGGTACGGACATCACGCTCAGCATAGAACCCCACCGGGGCAGGACGGTCGTACTCCCGGCTTGTCACACTCGCGACCTGCCGCACTCCCGGCTTGTCGCGCTCCCGGCCTGTCATGCACCTGGACAGGGCGCCGGTGGCGTGCTGTGATGCCCGACAACGATGTCAGGCACGACGTGTCTTCCTTGACATCCCTCGGCAATTCTTCGGCACTTCCTCGGCACCCCACCGACAGGAGCCGCACGATGCCCCTCGACCGACGTCGCTTCCTCCGCACCAGCGCCCTCACCCTCGGTGCCCCCGCGCTCGCCGCCTACCTGGCCCCGGCCGCCGTGGCATCCCCGGCATCCCCGGCCCAGCGGCCGAGGGCCCCGCTGACCGACGCCTTCGACCGGCTCCCGTCCGGGAGCATCACCCCGCGCGGATGGCTGGCCGAGCAGTTGCGTCTCCAACTCCATGGGCTCTGCGGCCGGTACGAGGAGCGCTCGCACTTCCTCGATGTCAACGCCACCGGGTGGACCCATCCGGACCAGGACGGCTGGGAAGAGGTGCCCTACTGGCTGCGTGGCTATGTCCCGCTGGCCGTGGCCACCCGTGACCAGGCAGCGCTCGCGAACTCCCGTAGGTGGATCGACGCCATCCTCGCCACCCAGCAGAGCGACGGCTTCTTCGGGCCGCGCTCCCTGCGGACAAAGCTGAACGGCGGCCCCGACTTCTGGCCGTTCCTCCCCCTTCTCATGGCCCTGCGCACCCATGAGGAGTTCACCGCCGACCAGCGCGTCGTCCCCTTCCTGACCCGCTTCCTGAGCTTCATGAACGCGCAGGGGCCGGGCGCCTTCGACTCCAGCTGGGTCTCCTACCGCTGGGGCGACGGGCTCGACACCGCGATGTGGCTGTACCGCCGCACCGGCGAGGCGTTCCTCCTCGACCTCGTCCACAAGATGCATACCTACGGGGCCAATTGGGTCGGCAACCTCCCGAGCCCGCACAACGTCAATATCGCCCAGGGCTTCCGCGAGCCCGCCCAGTACGCGCAGGTGACCGGCTCCGCCGAGCTCAGACAGGCGACCTACCGCACCTACGCGTCGGTGCTCGGCGCATACGGCCAGTTCCCGGGCGGTGGCATCGCCGGCGACGAGAACTACCGCCCGGGTTTCGCGGACCCCCGGCAGGGGTTCGAGACCTGCGGCATCGTCGAGTTCATGACCAGCCATGAGCTGCTGACCCGGATCACCGGCGATCCGGTCTGGGCGGACCGCTGCGAAGACCTGGCCTTCAATATGCTGCCCGCCGCCCTCGACCCCCAGGGCACCGGCACCCACTACATCACCAGCGCGAACAGCATCGATCTGAACAACGCGGTGAAGTCCCAGGGGCAGTTCCAGAACGGCTTCGCGATGCAGTCGTACCAGCCGGGTGTCGACCAGTACCGCTGCTGTCCGCACAACTACGGCATGGGCTGGCCGTACTTCGCCGAGGAGCTGTGGCTGGCCACTCCCGACAAGGGGCTCGCCGCCTCCCTCTACGCCGCGTGCCAGGTGAGCGCGAAGGTGGCCGACGGTACGACGGTCACCTTCACCGAGGACACCGACTATCCGTTCGACGAGACCATCAGGCTCACCCTGTCCACCCGCGAGAAGGTGGCCTTCCCGCTCCATCTGCGTGTCCCCGGCTGGTGCGCGAACCCGAGCATCGAGGTCAACGGCCGGGCGGTGGCCGCGGGCGGCGGTCCGGCCTTCGTCAAGGTCGACCGGAGCTGGTCGGACGGCGATGTGGTGACGATCCGCCTGCCGCAGCGCACCACCCTGCGGACGTGGTCCGGGCAGCACGACGCGGTCAGCGTCGACCACGGCCCGCTGACGTACTCCCTGCGCATCGGCGAGGACTTCGTGCGTTACGCCGGTACCGACGCCTTTCCCGAGTACGAAGTGCACGCCACCACGCCGTGGAACTACGGCCTCACCCCCGGAGCCCTTCCCGTCCTCACCCGCGACGACGGTCCGCTCGCCGCCAATCCCTTCACCCACGAGGGCACCCCGGTCCGCATGACCGCCCAGGCGCGTCGCATCCCCGAGTGGGTCTCCGACGACGAGCAGGTGGTCACCCCGCTGCAGCAGAGCCCGGCCCGGGCCGACACACCGGCCGAGACGGTCACCCTCATCCCCATGGGCGCGGCCCGGCTGCGCATCACCTGCTTTCCGACGGCCTCGCCGGACGGCCGGACATGGACCCCGGAGCCGCCCTTCCGCCGTCTGCGGAACAAACACAGCGGCAAGGTGCTGGCGGTCGACGAGATGTCCACCGCCAACAGCGCCCGCGTGGTGCAGTTCGACAACACGCCGACGGGAGACCACGCCTGGCAGTGGATCGACCGGGGCGACGGCTGGTTCCTGATCCGCAACGGCCACAGCGGCAAGGTCCTGGGCGTCGACCGGATGTCGACCGCCAACAGCGCCATCGTCGTCCAGTACGACGACAACGGCACGGCCGATCACCTCTGGAGGAGGGTGGACAACGGCGACGGCTGGTTCCGCGTCCTCAACAAGAACAGCCAGAAGGTGCTGGGCGTCGACGGCATGTCCACCGCCAACAGCGCCCAGGTGGTGCAGTACGACGACAACGGAACCGATGACCATCTGTGGCGGCTCGTGTGATCGGGCCCGGAACATGACGTCGCGGGCGCGGCGACACTCCATTGGAAGGTGTCGGCACGACGTCAGCGGATGAGGCCATCGGCGCCGGGCCGTCCGCCCGGCGCCGTGGCACCTCCGCCCGCCCCGCGCTCAGCGCCGGGTGGCCCCCGCAGGCACTCCCCTCGTGGCTCCCCACAAACGCATTGACGGAGTGAGTACTCACTCCGTACGGTATCGGCATGGCAGAGAACTCCTCCACCCCGCCCCGGCGCCGTGCGCCGGCTATGGATCCCGACCAGCGCCGCGCGATGATCGTCGCCGCCGCGCTCCCCCTCGTCGTCGAATACGGCGCCTCCGTGACGACGGCGAAGATCGCCCGGGCCGCGGGCATCGGGGAAGGCACCATCTTCCGCGTCTTCGAGGACAAGGACGCCCTGCTCGCGGCCTGTATGGCCGAGGCCGTGCGGCCCGATGACACCGTGGCCCATCTGGAGTCGATCGCCCTGGATCAGCCGCTGACGGACCGGCTCGCCGAGGCGGCCGATGTGGTGCGCGGGCACATGGCCCGCATCGGCGCGGTCGCCGGAGCGCTCGCGGCGGCCGGGCGGCTGGAACGCGCCGCCCCCAAGCCCGATAAGGACGGGCGCCTCCCGGACCGCGAGGCGAGCCTGGCCCGGCCGCGCGCGGCGCTGGCCGCGCTCTTCGAGCCCGACCGGGACCGCCTGCGGCTCGCCCCGGAACGGCTCGCGGACGCCTTCCAGCTGACGCTGATGTCGGCCGGGCGGCTGGGCGCCCCCGACCCGCTGACCACCGAGGAAGTCGTGGACCTCTTCCTGCACGGCGCGCTCGCGGCGTCCGGGGAGGCCAGGTGACCGGACTCGACGCGTACGAGGAACTCCCGCCCCGCCGCCGGACCCTGGTCACACTCGCCCTGCTGGGCTGCGCCTTCCTGGCCATGCTGGACGGCACCGTGGTCGGCACCGCGCTGCCCCGCATCGTCGAGCAGATCGGCGGAGGGGACGCCTGGTATGTCTGGCTGGTCACCGCCTATCTGCTGACCTCCTCCGTCAGCGTGCCGGTCTACGGCCGCTTCTCCGACCTCTACGGCCGCCGCCGGCTGCTGATCGGCGGGCTCACCGTCTTTCTGATCGGCTCCATCGCCTGCGGCCTGTCCGCCACCATGCCGACTCTGATCCTTTCCCGCGCGCTCCAGGGCCTGGGCGCCGGAGCCCTGCTGACCCTCGGCATGGCCCTGGCCCGCGACCTCCACCCACCGTCCCGCCCCCAGGGCCTGATCCGGATGCAGACGGCGATGGCCACCATGATGATCATGGGCATGGTCGGTGGCCCGCTCCTCGGCGGGGTGCTCGCCGATCATGTCGGCTGGCGCTGGGCGTTCTGGCTCAATCTCCCCCTCGGGCTGGCCGCCATCGCCGTCATCGCCCTGGCCCTGCCCGACCGCCGTCCCGCCACTCCGCCGTCCGGACGGCTCGACGCGGCGGGGATCCTCCTCCTCGCCGCCGGGCTCTCCCTCGCACTGACCGGCCTCAGCCTCAAAGGCAACGCGACCGCAGGGCACGCGCCCTCCTGGACGGATCCGGCCGTCATGGGCTGCCTGCTCGGCGGTCTGGCCCTGCTCGCCTCGCTCGTAGCGGTCGAGCGGCGGGCCGCCGTCCCCGTCCTGCCCCTGCGGCTGTTCCGGCACCGCACCTATACGGCCCTGCTGACCGCCGGATTCTTCTTCCAGGTCGCCGCCCTGCCGGTGGGGATCTTCCTGCCGCTGTACTTCCAGCACATCCGCGGCCACTCGGCCACCGCCTCCGGTCTGCTGCTGCTCCCCCTGCTCATCGGCATGACCCTGGGCAACCGGCTCACCGCCGCCACCGTGCTGCGCAGCGGACACGTCAAACCGGTCCTGCTGACCGGAGCGGGGCTGCTCACCACCGGCACCGCCGCCTTCCTCGCCCTGAGGGCCACCACACCGCTCGCGCTGACGTCCGTTCTGCTGCTGCTCGTCGGGCTCGGCACCGGACCGGCCATGGGCGGGCTCACCATCGCCACCCAGAACTCCGTCCCGCGCGCCGACATGGGCACCGCCACCGCGGGCTCCGCCCTCACCAAGCAGCTCGGTGGCGCGGTCGGCCTGGCCTGCGCCCAGTCCCTGATCGGCCACTCCGGCACGGCCGCGCCCACCGCGACGGCCATCGGCTCCACCATCGCCTGGAGCGGAAGCGCCGCGGGGCTCCTCGCCCTCGGGGCGCTGCTCCTCATGCGCGACATCCCCATCTCCACGCCCGGACGGCGCCCCGGCGCGCCCGCTTCCCCGTCTGCCGTCGCCACGCCCGGGACGTCCCGGTAGCCACCGGCCGGGCGCTTGCGGCGGGGCCTGCCGATCGGCTCGCTTGACCTCAAGCGCTTCAAGTGTCGGATGCTCGACATATGACAGCGACGGAGACAGAGACAGAGGTCCGGGGCTCCCCGATGACCATCCAGCAGGTGTCCAGGCTGAGCGGTCTCTCGGAGCCGACACTGCGCTACTACGAGAAGATCGGCCTGATCCCCGCGGTGGACCGCGACCGGGACAGTGGCCACCGGCGCTATCACCCCGGCGTGGTGGAGACGATCAGGTCACTGGGGTGTCTGCGATCCACCGGTATGAGCGTGCAGGACATGCGCGCCTACCTGGGCCACCTCGACGAGGGCGCGCAGGGCGCCGCCCCGCTGCGCGACCTCTTCCGGCGCAACGCGGAGCGCCTGGAGCGGGAGATGGCGCTGATGGAGATCCGGCTGCGCTATCTACGGCTCAAGGCGGGCATGTGGGACGCCCGGGAGCGCGGCGACGCCGACGCGGAGCGCCGGGCGATCGAAGAGGTCACGGGCGTCATGGACGCACTGTGAGAAGCAACCGTATGGGACAGGAATCCACAGCAATCCAAGGAAGGCAAGACGATCCCCGTGTCCACTGACTCCGATATCAACAACAACGACACCGACGGTGGCGAACTCGTCCTGGTCACCGGTGGCAACGGCTATCTCGGCACCCATGTGATCAGCGGCCTGCTGCGGAGCGGCCATCGGGTCCGCACCACCGTCCGTTCGCACGGCCGGGCCACGAGCGCCGAAGCGAGCGTACGGTCGGCCATCGCGGCCTCCGATGTCGATCCCGGCGGGCGGCTCGATGTCGTCAGCGCCGATCTGACCGCGGATCACGGCTGGGACGACGCGGTGGCGGGGTGCACCCGCGTCCTTCATGTCGCGTCGCCGTTCCCCTCCGTCCAGCCGGAGAACGCGGACGACCTGATCGTCCCCGCTCGGGACGGCACCCTTCGTGTGCTGAGGGCGGCACGGGACCACGGTGTGAAGAGGGTCGTGATGACGTCCTCGTTCGCGGCGGTGGGATACAGCGCGAAGGACGGGGACGAGTACGACGAGAGCGACTGGACCGACCCCGCGGACGACAACGCGCCCTACATCCGGTCGAAGACCATCGCTGAGCTCGCCGCCTGGGAATTCGCGGAGAAGGAGGGGGACGGCCTCGAAGTCACGGTGATCAACCCGACCGGGATCTTCGGTCCGACACTCAGCCCCCGGCTGTCCGCCTCGACAGAGCTCGTGCGGGCGATGCTGGCGGGAGAGATGCCCGCCGTCCCCCGTACGCACTTCGGCGTGGTGGACGTGCGCGATGTGGCCGACCTCCATCTGCGGGCCATGACACATCCCGCGGCGGCGGGACAGCGCTTCCTGGCCAGCGGCGACCGGGCCGTCAGCTTCCTGTGGATCGCCGGAGTGCTGGCCGAGCACCTCGGCGAGCGCGCCGCCCGAGTGCCCACGCGGGAGCTGAGCGACGAAGAGACGCGGATGGCCGCCGGCTCCGACCCGTCGGTGCGGGAAGCGGCGGGGCAGGCGGGGAGCGTACCGATCCTGCGCACCGAGAAGGCGCGTTCCGTCTTCGGCTGGACCCCGCGTGACACGGTGACGACCATCCTCGACACCGCGGAGAGCCTGTTCCGCCTGGGCCTGGTGAAGGGCTGAACCGCCCCTGGCCGTGCCGCCCGCCCCGCCGTCCGTCGGTGTTCCGGAGCGCCGGGCTCGGGTCCGGCGGGGGCGGTAAGGTCGGCGTCATGAAGTGATGACCCGGCGCACCGATCGCGATCCGCGTGAACGCCGTACGAGCCTGTGCTCCGGCGTCCGTTCGGTGTGCCCGCCGCACCCGTCATCCACTTCGCACGATCGGATCCGTATGACCGACATGACCAACATGACCGACGACATGTTTCTCGACGAGGTCGCCGAGCGGCTCGCCGCCCTGCCCGCCGTACGCGCCGTCACCCTCGGGGGCTCACGTGCGCAACGCACCCACACCCCGGAGAGCGACTGGGACCTGGCCGTGTACTACCGGGGCGGCTTCGACCCGGCCGACCTGCGGGCCGTCGGCTGGGAAGGCGAGGTCTCCGGGATCGGCGAGTGGGGCGGTGGTGTCTTCAACGGGGGCGCCTGGCTGACGATCGACGGACGGCGCGTGGACGTCCACTACCGCGACCTCGAGGTGGTGGAACACGAACTCGCCGAGTCGCGGCAGGGCCGCTTCCGCTGGGAGCCGCTGATGTTCCACCTCGCGGGCATCCCCAGTTATCTGGTGGTGGCCGAACTCGCCCTCAACCAGGTGCTGCGGGGCGCCCTGCCCCGCCCCGAATACCCGGCGGCGCTGCGCGAGGCGGCGCCCCCGATGTGGCGCGGGCGCGCGGCTCTGACACTGCGGTACGCCTCGGCCGCGTACCTCGGACGTGGCCAGGCCACCGAGGTGGCGGGGGCGGTGGCGACCGCCGCCCTGCAGACGGCGCACGCGGTGCTGGCGGCGCGCGGTGAGTGGGCCACCAACGAGAAACGCCTCCTCCAGCGGGCGGGCCTGCGCGGCATCGACACGATCGTGGCAGGGCTGCGGCCGGAGCCCGTCGCCCTGGCCGAGGCGGTCGCCGACGCGGAGGCGTTGTTCGCAGCCGCCGACTGAGCGGTGGCCTGGGCGCGTTGGCAGCGCGGCGCCTCGGCAACGCCGCGCTGCACCCGCACACCGGCGCCTCGGCAACGTCACGCCGCATACGCACAAATGCCACGCCGTACACGCACACCGGCGCCCTCGGCACGAGCATCCGCTGCTACGCCCACACCGGCTCCAGGGTCCGCGGTGAGGTCGAACGACGCACCCGGGCTCAACCGAGTCCGTGCCGGTGCGCGTAGGCGATGGCCTGCCCGCGGTCACGGCTGCCGGTCTTGGCGAAGACACGGTTGACATGGGTTTTGACGGTGGCTTCGCTGACGAACAGCGATCGGGCGATCTCGCGGTTGGACAGGCCCTTGGCCATGCAGATGAGCACTTCGGCCTCGCGTGCGGTCAGCCCGGCGGGCAGTTCCCCCGACCCGGCGGCGGGCTGCTGCCGGGCGAGTGCGACGAGGCGGGCGTGTACGGCGGGGTCCAGGAGGGCCTGCCCGCGGGCGGCCGCCCGCAGCGCCCGATCGACGTCCTCGCGCCCGGCTTCCTTGGTGAGGTAGCCCAGTGCTCCGGCGGTGAGCGCCGCGTTGATCGATTCGTCGTCGATGAAGGTGGTCAGCACGACGACATGCGTCGCGGGATGGTCCATGGTGATGTGCCGCGTGGCTTCGATGCCGTCCATGTGGGGCATGCGCAGGTCCATCAGCACCACGTCCGGGGAATGCTCGGCGACCGCGGCCAGGGCCTGCCGACCGTCGCCGACAGCGGCGACCACTTCGACGTCGGGCAGCCGCTCGCAGATGGTGACCAGTCCGTCGCGGACGATGGTCTGGTCGTCCACGATGATCACCTTCACGCCGGGACCTCCGCTTCCACACTCCAGCCACCGGCTTGGGGACCTGCGTCCTTGGGACCTGCGTCTTCGGGACCTGCGTCGAGCGTGCCGCCGAGCAGTTCCACGCGCTCGCGCATGCCGGTGAGGCCGAAGCCACCGCCGATCTCGGCAAGCTCTCCGGCCGGATCGACGCCAGATCGTACCGTTGCCTCATTGGTGACCGTCAGACGGGTGGACGATTCGCCGAAGGCCAGGGTGACCGTGACGGCGGCGCCCGGTGCGTGCTTGCGCGTGTTGGTGAGTGCTTCCTGGGCGACCCGCAGCAGGGCTATTCCGGCCGCCGGCGGCAGCGGCCGTACGGAACCGGCGATCCGGAAGTCGGCGCCTTCGTCCGTGGCGAGGGCGGTGAGCTGTTCGTCGAGGGCGACCGGCTCCTCGCGCAGCGCCCGCACCGCCCGGCGGGTCTCGTCCAGGCCCTCGACGACCAGCCGACGGGACCGGCCGATCGCGGCCCGCACCTCGTCGGTGCCGGCGCCGTCCTCGACGATGGAATCAAGAGCGGTGATCTGCACCGACAGCGCCGACAGCGTGTGGGCCAGCACGTCGTGCACCTCCCGGGCGATCCGGTTGCGCTCGGCGAACAGCTCCGCGCGCTCGTGCTCGACGGCGCCGCGTTCCCACGCCACCGCCAGCTCGGCCTCGGACCGCAGCCGTTCCCGGCGCTGGCGGCGTACGACGCCCAGCAGCAGGCCGAGCAGCGCGGCCACCCCCACGGCGGCGAGCTTCGCGACGTCCTGTCCGTCGATGGCGAGGGCGACGGCGGCGGCAGCGATACCGAGGCCGGCCAGGGCCGTGGCGGGGAGCAGCCCCACCAGCATGACGGCGCACATCGCGGCCACCCCCACGACCACCGCGCCGAACGAGGCCCATGCCCCCGCCACCCCGCCACAGACCGCCACCAGGGCCACCGAGCACACACCGACCGTCGGTCGGCCTCTCCGCATGCCCACCAGCCAGCCGACCCAGCCCAGGCCCAGGCCCACGGTGACCACCAGCGCGACCAGGCCGCGGGCGTCGAGCCCAGGATGTGTCGCCCGCACCGCCCCGTAGATCAAGCCGCCCAGGGCGAGCATGCCCACGGCCCATTCCGCGGTCGGCTCATTGCCGTCCGGCCGGACGGACCGTCCGCCGGGTCCCGACCGGAGATCACCTGTACTCATCCGACCAGCATGCCGTGCCCGTGACCAGCCCAGCCCCAGGGGCCACCGCTCGCACCGTGGCCCGTCGCTCACTGGACGCCCAGCCGGCCCCGGTCCGACCCGAGGAGCGCCTCCCGTCCGCGCCAGGCCACGATGGCGGTGCGGGCGATCACCTCGGCGAGCGCCATCAGGAGAATCGCCGGGGCCCAGGCCGTCGGATCAAGGTGGTAGTCGGTCGAGAAGCGGCCGATCGCTTCGTCGCCGCCCTGCGTGGCGAATAGCTGGAAGGCCATACGGAAGCCGCAGCCCACCACCCACAGCACGGCCGCCATGGCCGTGGCGCGCGCGATGACCTCACCGGCGTCGTTGTGGTACACCCGGGTCAGCATCCCGGCCCCCGCACCCAGAGCGAGCCCGGTCAGCGTCGTGGCCACGATCAGAAGGAGATCGTTGCCCGACGTCGGGATCTCGTGCAGGTACTTCGTCGCCACCCACGCGACGAGCGCCACCGGCAGCAGCAGCGCCTTCGCCGTCAACCGTCGGCCACGCAGTTGCAGCAGCACCATGCCCACGAGGGCGATATCGATCAGCCAGTCCTTGATATCCATGCCGCCATGCTCGGCCGGAGCCCCCGCCGCACACGTCAACCCACAGGTCCACGCCGGGTGGACCTGAGCCTCCACCCACACCCGAGCACCGCGCTGTGAGCGGTGGCGTCGTACCCGCTGGGACGGGACCTTAAGCGGTGTCGCACACTGGCCGTCCGCGGTGGTACGCGGTCCTTCAGCCGCGCCGGGTGAGGATGCTCAGTGTGTTGGCCGCGACGATGGCGCCTATGCTCGTCCACTCCGTCCAGCCCAGGTTCTGCCCCAGGCCGACCCAGCCGACCAGGGCGGCGAGGACGGGGTTGACGCTCATGAAGAGCCCGAACGCCTGGGCGGGCACACGGCGCAGGGTGAACAGGTCCGCGAGGTAGGGCACAGCCGAGGAGAGGACGCCCGCGGTGACGGCGTACGCCACGGCGCTCCCGGTCGGCGGCTGATGGACCGCGACGGCGATTCCGACCGGCAGGAACATCAGGGCGGAGAGCCCTGCGGCCACCGCCGACCCCTGAGCGCCGGGGACCCGTCGGCCCACGGTGCGGTTGAGCAGGATGTACGACGCCCAGCACACGGCGGCCAGCAGCCCCAGCCCCATACCCAGGTAGTCGGCCGAGGGCCGCGGACGCATCAGTGTCACCACGGCGGCGGCCGCGACCAGCGCGCAGCACGCGTCCGCCCGGCGCCGTGAGGTGGCCAGCGCGATGCACAGCGGGCCGAGGAACTCCAGCGTCACCGCGAGCCCGAGGCCGATGCGGTCGATGGCGGTGTACAGGGAGAGATTCATGGTGCCGAACACCACGGCAAGACCCACCACCGGCCGCCACTGCCACCAGGTGAAGCTCCGCAGCCGGGGCCTGCCGACGGCCAGCAGGACGATCGCGGCGACGTACTGGCGGACGGCGACGACCCCGACCGGGCCGAGGACGGGGAAGGCATGGGATCCGATCGCGGCGCCGGTCTGGTTGGACAACCCGCTGCCGATCATCGTGGCCACACCGGCGAAGCGACGCGCGGTCGGCTGCTGATCGGGGTCCGAGGCCGGGTCCGGGTCCGCGTCCGGGCTCGGTCCCGGGCCCGGACCGAGGCCGGGGCCCGAATCCAGGCCAAGGCCCGGGTCGGAGTCGGCGGCGGTCGACGGGATCCGGTGTGCGGTTCCCGTCGATCGTGCGGTGGCGATACGTGACGCGGGAGCTGGTCGCATGCGTCGATCGTGCGCCGGGCCCACGCATGCACATAATGCGTTCGACGTCTTATCTATACGCTGGACGTATGGATGTGGAGCTGCGGCAACTGCGCTGCCTCGTGGCGATCGTCGACGAGGGCACCTTCACCGACGCCGCCATCGCGCTCGGCGTCTCCCAGGCGGCCGTGTCCCGGACCCTGGCCTCGCTCGAACGCGCCCTGGGGACACGGCTGTTGCGGCGGACCTCCCGCGAGGTGACCCCTACGGGCACCGGGCTGCGCGTGGTGGCACACGCCCGGCGGGTGCTGGCCGAGGCGGACGGCCTGATCCGGGAGGCCATATCGGGCCACGCCCATCTGCGGATCGGCTACGCCTGGTCCGCGCTCGGCCGCCACACCCCCGCCTTCCAGCGCCGCTGGGCCCAGGCATACCCCGAGACGGATCTGCACCTCGTCCGTGTACATTCCGCCACCGCCGGGCTGGCGGAGGGCGCCTGTGACCTGGCCGTCGTACGCAGAGCCCTCGACGAGCGCCGCTTCGACTCCGCCATCGTCGGGCTGGAGAGGCGGCTGTGCGCCGTGGCGGCCGACGACCCCCTCGCCAGGCGCCGCTCGGTCCGGCTGGCCGACCTCAGCGGACGCACCCTGCTGGTCGACCGGCGGACCGGCACCACCACCGCGGAGCTGTGGCCGCCCGACTCCCGTCCGGCCACGGAGGAGACCCACGACGTGGAGGACTGGCTCACGGTGATCTCCGCGGGCCGCTGCGTCGGCATGACGGCGGAGTCCACCGCCAACCAGTACCCGAGGCCCGGTATCGCCTACCGGCCGGTCCGGGACGCCGAGCCGATCGCGGTACGCCTCGCCTGGTGGCGGGACGACCCGCACCCCGCCACCCAAACCGCGATCGAGCTGCTCACCACGCTTTATCGCAACGGCTGACTCCACCCGGGTAAGGACTGTTCCGGATAATCCAGTACGGATCGAATTGTTACCCTGGGCCATATGACCGCGATGGCGCCCACCCAGAACGAACCGGACCTGTCGTTCCTCCTCGACCACACCAGCCACGTCCTGCGCACCCAGATGTCGGCCGCGCTCGCCGAGATCGGACTGACGGCACGGATGCACTGCGTGCTGGTCCACGCTCTGGAGGAGGAGCGCACCCAGGCACAGCTCGCCGAGATCGGCGACATGGACAAGACCACGATGGTGGTGACGGTGGACGCCCTGGAGAAGGCGGGTCTCGCGGAGCGGCGCGCCTCGACCCGGGATCGCCGGGCCCGGATCATCGCGGTGACCGAGGAGGGCGCGCGGATCGCCGAGCAGAGCCAGAACATCGTGGACCGCGTTCACCGGGAGGCGCTGGCGACGCTACCCGAGACCCAACGCGCCGCCCTGCTACGGGCCTTGACCCGGCTGACCGAGGGGCATCTGGCCGCGCCCGCCGAGAGCCCCCGCCCGGCCCGGCGGGCGCGCCAGAGCGAGAAGTAGCGCCGCACCCAAAGACCGCACCCAGAGCCACACCTGGAGCCGCGAGTAGAACCGAAACAAATAGTCTGCAACAAAACCATCTGCTACGGTCACTCCTGTCGCGTCTACCGACAGGAGTGACCGCATGTCCGCCACCGCGTCCGAGTCCGCCCCGCCCTCTTCCCGTGTCCCTCCATCACGCCAACTGGCCCTCGGGGTCGTCGCCACCGGGATGCTGATGGTCATCCTCGACGGCAGCATCGTGACCGTGGCCATGCCCGCCATCCAGGACGATCTGCGGTTCTCCCCCGCCGGGCTGAGCTGGGTCGTCAACGCCTATCTGATCGCGTTCGGCGGTCTGCTGCTGCTCGCGGGCCGCATCGGCGACCTCATCGGCCGTAAGCGCATGTTCCTGGCCGGCACCGCGGTGTTCACCGCGGCCTCGCTTCTGGCGGCCGTGGCCACCTCCCCCGCGGCGCTGATCGCCGCCCGGTTTCTACAGGGGGTCGGCAGCGCGCTGGCGTCCGCGGTCAGCCTGGGCATTCTCGTCACGCTCTTCACCGAGCCCGCCGAACGCGCGAAGGCCATCGCCGTGTTCAGCTTCACCGGCGCCGCCGGAGCGTCAATCGGCCAAGTGCTCGGGGGCCTTCTCACCGACGCGCTCAGCTGGCACTGGATCTTCCTGATCAATCTGCCGATCGGACTGCTGACCCTCGCGGTCGCCATATCCGTCCTGCCCGCCGACCGCGGGCCCGGTCTCGCGGCCGGTGCCGATGTCCTCGGCGCCCTGCTCGTCACGGCCGGGTTGATGCTGGGCATCTACACCGTCGTCAAGGTGGCGGACTACGGCTGGACGGCGGCGCATACGCTCGGCCTCGGCGCCGTCTCGCTCCTCCTGCTCGCCCTGTTCCTGGTCCGCCAGGCCACCGCCCGCACCCCATTGATGCCCCTGCGGATCCTGCGGTCGCGCGGTGTCGCGGGGGCCAATCTGGTCCAGGTCCTGATGGTGGCCGCGCTCTTCTCGTTCCAGATCCTCGTCGCCCTCTATCTGCGGAATGTGCTGGGATACGGCGCCACCAGGACCGGTCTGGCCATGCTCCCGGCCGCCCTCGCCATCGGCGCGGTGTCACTCGGCGTCTCCGCGCGGCTCAGCGCCCGCTTCGGCGACCGGGCGGTGCTGCTCGCCGGGCTGGCGCTGCTGGCCGGGGTCCTCGGGCTGCTCATCCGCGTCCCCGTGCACGCCCGGTACCTCCCCGACCTCCTCCCGGTCATGCTGCTCGCCGCCGGTTTCGGGCTGGCTCTCCCCGCGCTGACCAGTCTCGGGATGTCCGGTGCGAAGGATGACGAGGCCGGGCTGGTCTCCGGGCTGTTCAACACCACTCAGCAGATCGGCATGGCGCTGGGCGTCGCGGTGCTGTCCACCCTGGCGGCCTCCCGCACGGACGCGCTGCTCGCCCGGGGCAAGGGCCGGGCCGAGGCGCTGACCGGCGGCTACCACCTGGCCTTCGCCGTCGGAGCGGGGCTCATCGTGGCGGCCTTCGCCGTGGCGTTCACCGTGCTGCGAGGGCCTGCGTCGAAGCGCCCCGACGCGCCACGGGAGGCCAACCCGCCCGCCGCACCCGTCACCACCGCCTGACCCCCTCGTCTCCCCTTCCGAGCGAGGGGTGCGCCCTCATGGCGTCGGCCGAGACCACGAGCCCGACGAACGGCGCCGGGACGAAACCCTGCCCGGACACGGTGAACATCGTGTCCGGGCCGTACGTATCGGGAGTGTGGCGCACATGATGAACGCACCCGGCGCCGGGTGCGGAGGGCTCGGGTGCCCCCCCATGACGAGGAGAGACACCGTGAACGCACATCATCTGCCGTCCCGCCCGCGGACGCGGCGGTTCGGCGCCCTGGCCATCGCCGCGTCGGCGCTCGTCCTCGCCACGGCCTCCCCCGCCCTGGCCCACACCGAAGTGAGCGCCTCCGACTCGCACACCCTGGCGAAGAACGTGACACTGACGTTCGAGTCGGAGCCAGAGAATGCCGCCTCACTGCTGAAGCTCAAGCGCGCGGCTGTCGGCGCCGCCCCGTCCGCCTCACCCTCGGCTTCTACACGGCCGGAGAGCGAGGCGCCGGACTCGGACGGCGAGTCGCCCTCGAAGGCGGCGACGTCGGACAACGGGTCCCCGTGGCCCGCCGTGGGAATCATCATCGGCGTCTGTCTGGTCGCCCTGGCCGGAGGTTTCGTGCTGTTCCAGCAGCGGCGCGGCTCGGGCACGGAATGAGCCAAGGCGGCGTCCCGCCGCGCCGACGGCCCGGCGCCCCGGGTTTGCTGTCGGGCCGAGTGGTAACGCGGTGGACATGACCGAGAAGAAGAACGCACACACAAGTGTCAGGAGCGCCAACGCGCACGCGAAGGCCACCACCACCAAGGCCAAGGAGACGACGGCAAAGGCCAAGGACACCGCGGGCGAGGCGGAGACGACGGCGAAGACCGCCGCCGCGAGCGCCGCGACGACGGCCGCGCACACCGCTCATGTCGCCGCCGACAAGGCCCATGTGGCTGCCGAGAAGGCCGTGGCCACCGGTCGTACCGTGGCGGCTGAGGCCCCCAAGAAGGCTGCCGCGGCGGCGGGTTCGGCCTGGATGGCGCTCAAGGCGCGGAAGGTCCAGGCAGCCGTCGCCGGTGCGGGGGCCGCCGCGGCGGGCGCCACCGCGGTGGTCCTGCGCAGGCGCGCCGCACGTCGCCGCCGCCCGCTCGCACGGCTGACCGGTGGCCGGCTCGGCGTCTGAGGTCCGCCGTCGGCGTACGCGGCCTCTTTCCTCACGCGCCGGCCACCGCCGCCCGCCCCTGGCCTTCCGGCCACCGGCTGGGGCTACTCGGCCGCCCAGGTCACCGGCAGCTCGTGGACACCGTAGAACGAGGTGTTCTCCCGGTACCGGATCTCCTCCGGGGCCACCGCCAGACGCAGGCTGGGGAACCTGGCGAGCAACCGCTGCAGCAGCACCTTCAGTTCCACCCTCGCCAGTTGCTGGCCCAGGCACTGATGCACACCGTGTCCGAACGCGAGATGGGAGGCGTGCGGCCGGTCGAGGGCGAGGCGGTCGGGGTCGGCGAAGCGCTCGGGGTCCCGATTGGCGGTGGACACCAGACCGGCCACCATCTCGCCCTTCGCGATGGGATGACCATTGATCACGGCGTCCTCGGTGGCGGTGCGCACGGTGCCGAAGTTGTTGACGGGGAAGTAGCGGAGGAACTCCTCCACGGCGTCGTCGAGCAGGTCCGGGTTCTCACGCAACCGGGTCAGCTGCTCACGGTCCTGGAACAGCGCCAGCATGCCGAGGCCGATCAGGTTCTCCACGGGTTCATGACCGGCGAAAATGATGGTCATGGCGATGCCGACCACCTCCTCGTCGGTCAGCGCCCCGCCCTCGACCTCGCCGTGCAGCAGCCTGCTGATCATGTCGTCCGCGGGCTCGGCCCGCTTGGCGCGTACGAATCCCCGCATCTCGTCCCACCACGCGGTCGCCATCGCGCCGACGGCCTGGTCGTCGCCGCCGGTCTCCCTGAGCGTGCGTACCTCGTGGTCGAACTTCTGGTGGTAGGTGTACGGCACTCCGAGAATTTCGGAAATCACCATCGCGGGCACCGGGTTGGCATAGGCCGACACGAGATCGGCGCTCGTGCCCACCGCCTCCATCGCGTCGAGGTGCTGGTCGGCCAGCCGCTCGATCCGGCCGGTCAGTTCGCGCGCACCACGCACCGAGAACTCGGCGGTGAGCGTGCGGCGGTAGCGGGTGTGGTCCGGGGGGTCCATGGAGAAGAAGAAGCCCGCCGGTATCTCCGGGCTCATCGCCGGGAACGGCACCCTGGAGCCGCTGAACCGGGAGTCCGCCAGCATGGCCCTGATGTCGTCGTGCTTGGTCAGAAACCACATCACCAGGCCGCCGGGCAGCTCCAGTTTGCCCAGTTCACCCGCGTCCCGCAGTCGGCGGTGGTTCTCCGGAGGGTCGTACGGACAACGCCGTTCGGCCTTCACGGTCCCGGGAAGGGGCAAGGTCTCGCTCACTGTTGACTCCCTCGTATGTGCCTCAGGGGCGGATGGTGCGTCAGGGACGATGCGGTGTGTCCGCTCGTATGTGGTCATGGATGATCCGTCCGCTCGATCCATTTCGCGGACAGATCCTGGAGCAGGGTCGAGATCCGCACCCGTGCCGCGCTTGCCGGGTCGAGGTCGAGGATCGACTCGTCGAGTTTGTTGAGCTCTTCGAGCACGAGAATGGCGGCCGCCGCGTCGTCCGGCAGCATTTCGGTGCGCAGATGGCGGGCGAGCTCGACGGCCGTGGGGTGGTCGAAGGTGAGGCTGGCGGGCAATTCGAGCCGGGTGGCCCGGGCCAGCTGGTTCCGCAGTTTCACGGCCGCCACCGAGTCGAAGCCCATATCGACGAAGCCCCGGTCCGGGTCGACCATGGCGGGCTCCGGATGGCCGAGGACCATCGCGACCTGGTCGCGGACCAGCTCCAGCAGGATCTCCTCCTGCTCGTCCTCCGACCGCCCGGCCAGCCGCTCCAGCAGCGTGGTCGCGGACACCTCGGCCGCCACGGGTTGATCCACCGGCCGCTGGGCCGGTTCAGTGCGGGCCGGGACCGCTGTCGCGGTGGTGACCCGGACCGCCTCCCCGGGCCCGGCGCATGCCGCGTCGAACAGGGCGAGGCCCAGGTCGGTGGAGACGGAGACCGCGGGCAGTCCGAGGGCCCGCCGGTATGCGGCCAGCGCGTCCGCGTACGCGGGGGTCAGTGTCCCGTCGGCGGAGGTGAGCAGCACAAGGCGGTCCAGCTCCAGGTCCCGCGTGGCGTTGTGCAGATTCCACGCCGCCTCCAGCCCCGACCGCAGCCGTGCCCGCAGGGTTTCCGGGGAGAGTGCGTGGGCCGGGGTCCGCTCCAGGTCCTCGGCCGCGGTGTGCACCACGCTCCGCAGTCGCGGAATCGTCTCCAGCAGCGCTGCCAGCGCCTGACGGTCCGCCGGATCGCACGGGGCGATCCGGACCGTCGCGCCGAGGGCTTCCAGCCCGGCCGTGTCGCCGTCCCCGGCCAGGACCAGGTCGTTCACGCCTCGCTCGACGATCAGGTGCCGGGCCACGTCCGTGACCGACCCGCCGGTCACCAGCACCGTGCCCGGACCCCAGGCGGACGGGTTCTGCTCGGTGACCGCCGCCGCGGCCAGCCCGGGTACCAGCACCGCCGACGCCCGGACCGCGATGCGGCCCTTCCCCACGGCCACCGCGGCGGGCAGCAGACGCAGGTCGGACGCATCGGTGTCGACGAGTGTGATCCGTCCCGCGTGGGCCGCCTGGACGCCCTCGACCAGCGACCACACCGCGGCCGCGGCCAGGTCCTCGACCTCCTCACCGGACGCCACGGCGAGCGCGCGCCGGGTCACCAGCACCAGATGTGCGGGGGTGAAGCGTTCCTCGTCCAGCCACGTCCGTACGGCAGCGGCGGCGCGGAGGGCCACCTCGGACGCCGTCGCGCCTTCGGACCCGCACGGGAGGAGCACGATGTCCGGCACGTCTTCGATGGCCGACAGGTCCGGATACACGGCGACCGGCGCGCCGAGCGTGTCCGGTTTCCAGGCGTCCGGGTCGCCGACGAGCCCCCACCGGACAAGGCCGAGGTCCGGTTCGGACGGCGTAGGACACACCGTCCACGCCGTCCTGAACAGTGACGCGTTGGCCTGCCGCAGCCGCTGCCCGGACACCGGGCGCAGCACCAGCGAGTCCACCGACAGCACGGGCGCACCGGCGGTGTCGGCCGCCTGGAGCGAGACCGTGTCCGGGCCGGTGGGCGCGAGGGTGACCCGCAGTCTCGTGGCACCCTCCGTATGCAGGGTGATCCCCGTCCAGGAGAACGGCAGATGGGTCCGCTCGGGCTCGGTGACCAGCCCGGCCAGCGCCTCCGCGCACAAGGCCCGGTCGAGCAGGGCGGGATGCAGGGTCCATCGCCCGGCCTCGGCCCCGGAGGTCTCCGGCAGCTCGATGTCGAGGAAGACCTCGTCGCCGCGGCGCCACGCCGGTGTCGCGGTGGACTCCAGCGGGCGGGCGCCGGTGGGCGGCCAGCTCTCGGTGTGCGGCGCCGGCGCGGGCGGCCGGCCGGCACCGAGGACGGCGGTGGCGTGGCGGACCCACCGCCGGTCCCGGCGGCAGTAGACGGTGACCGGGCGGCGGCCGGACTCGTCCGCGTCGCGGACGGACACCTGCACCTCGGCCCCGCCCCGTTCGGGGAGGACAAGGGGTTCATGGAGGGTGAGTTCGTCCACCGTCCGGCAGTCGAACTGAAGCCCCGCCTGGAGCACCAGCTCCAGGAAGCCGGTCGCCGGGAACAGGGGCACGCCCAGGGCCCGCTGACCGGTCGGCCAGGAGTGCGCGTCGGCGGAGATTCGGCCGGTGAGGAGGACTCCGTCCGCGTCCGGCAGCGGCACCGTCGCACCGACCAGCGGATGGTCCAGCGCGCCGAGCCCGAGACCGGCCGCGTCGCCGGGGGTACGGGAGGGCTCCAGCCAGAAGCGGGAGCGCTGGAACGCGTAGGTCGGCAGCTCGACGCGCCGGGCGCCGGGGAAGACGGCGGCCCAGTCCAGCTCCACCCCGTGGGTGTGCAGCTGGGCGAGGGCGGTGGTGACCGTGACCGGCTCGGGCCGGTCGGCGCGCAGGGTGGGGATGAACTCGGCGTCGGCCCCGGTGACCTGGGCCTGCGCCAGGGCGGTGAGGGTGCCGTCCGGTCCGAGTTCGAGGAAGGTGCCGGTGCCGAGCTTCCGCAGCCGGTCCAGCCCGTCGGAGAACCGCACCGTCTCACGCACCTGCCGCACCCAGTAGGCGGGAGAGCACAGCTCCTCCCCCGCCACCGAACCCGTGAGGTTCGAGACCACCGGTATCCGCGGGGTGCGGAAGTCCACGGTGGCGAGCACCTCGGCGAACGCGGTGAGCATCTCGTCCATCAGCGGCGAGTGGAAGGCGTGGCTGACCCGCAGCCACCGTGTCTTCACCCCTCGGGCGGACATTGCGTCGGCCACAGCGTTCACCGCGTCCTCGTCCCCGGACACCACGACCGACGACGGTCCGTTCACGGCCGCGAGGGCGACCCGGTCGGTGAGGAACGGCCGTACCTGGTCCTCCGGTACGGCCAGCGCCACCATCGTGCCGCCCGCGGGCAGCGCGCCCATGAGGCGGCCCCGGGCCGCGACCACCTTGGCGGCGTCCTCCAGCGACCAGAGGCCGGCCACATGCGCGGCGGCCAGTTCGCCGACGGAGTGCCCCAGCAGATAGTCCGGGCGCACACCCCAGGAGGTCACCAACCGGAACAGCGCCACTTCGAGGGCGAACAGGCCCGCCTGCGCATACGCGGTGGCGTCCAGCGCGCCGGGGGCGTCGGACACCACCTCGCCGAGCGGACGGTCCAGATACGGGTCGAGTGCGGTGCAGACCTCGTCCCACGCCGCCGCGAACACCGGGAACGTCTCGTACAACTCCCGTCCCATACCGGCCCGTTGCGCACCCTGGCCCGCGAAGAGCAGGCCCACCCGGCCGGGGCCGGCGGTGCCCAGGACCACGCCCGGCGTGGGCTCGCCGGCCGCCAGCGCGGCCAGTCCGTCCAGCAGTTCCGCCCGGTCCGCGCCGACCACCGCGGCGCGGTGCGAGAGTGCCGAACGGGTGGTGGCCAGCGACCAGCCCACGTCCACCGGGTCGGGTCCGGGGTGGGCGGCCAGGAAGGACCGCAACCGGGCGGCCTGCGCCCGCAGTCCGTGCTCGCCCCGGCCGGACAGCACCCATGGCAGCACCGCCGGGGCGGGCTCGGGTGCCGGCGCCGGATCGGCCCCCGACTCCGCGGGGGGCTGTTCGAGGATCACATGGGCGTTGGTCCCGCTCACGCCGAACGAGGACACCCCGGCCCGGCGGGCACGGGAGGCCGACGGCCACTCCACGGGCTCGGTCAGCAGCTCCACCGCACCGGCCGACCAGTCCACATGGGTCGACGGCTGGTCCAGGTGGAGGGTCCGGGGCAGCACCTCGTGCCGCATCGCCAGCACCATCTTGATCACACCGGCCACCCCCGCGGCCGACTGGGTGTGCCCGATGTTCGACTTGATCGAACCCAGCAGCAGCGGGCGTTCGCGCTCCTGCCCGTAGGTGGCCAGCAGCGCCTGTGCCTCGATCGGGTCGCCCAGGCTGGTGCCGGTGCCGTGTGCCTCCACCGCGTCCACGTCCGAGGCGGCCAGCCCGGCGCCGGCCAGTGCGGCGCGGATCACTCGCTGCTGCGAGGGTCCGTTCGGCGCGGTCAGGCCGTTCGAGGCGCCGTCCTGGTTGACGGCGGAGCCCCGTACGACCGCCAGGATGCGATGGCCGTTGCGGCGGGCGTCGGACAGCCGTTCCAGCAGCAGCAGGCCGACGCCTTCGCCCCAGCCGGTGCCGTCCGCCGCGTCGGCGAACGCCTTGCAGCGTCCGTCGGCGGCCAGTCCGCGCTGCCGGGAGAACTCCACGAAGATGCCCGGGTTCGCCATCACCGTCACCCCGCCGGCCAGGGCGAGGGAGCACTCGCCGGACCGCAGCGCCTGCGCCGCCAGGTGCAACGCGACCAACGACGACGAGCAGGCGGTGTCCACGGTGACCGCCGGCCCTTCCAGACCGAAGGTGTACGAGAGCCGGCCGGAGACCACGCTGCCGGCGCCACCGGTCAGGAAATAGCCCTCGGACCCCTCGGCCGCCTGGCCGGCTCCCGTTCCGTAGCCCTGCGATGCGGCGCCGACGAACACCCCGGTCTGGCTTCCCTTCAGCGACGCCGCCGGGATACCGGCCCGCTCCACCGCCTCCCAGGCCACCTCCAGCAGCAGCCGCTGCTGCGGGTCCATCGCGAGCGCCTCACGTGGCGAGATCCCGAAGAACCCGGCGTCGAACTCCCCCGCGTCGTAGACGAAGCCACCGGCGCGGACATACGAGGTGCCCGCCCTGTCCGGATCGGCGCTGTACAGGCCGTCCAGGTCCCAGCCGCGGTCGTCGGGCAGATCCGAGACCGCGTCACGCCCGGTGTCGAGCAGTTCCCACAGTTCCTCGGGCGAGGTCACCCCGCCCGGATAGCGGCAGGCCATCCCGACGATCACGACCGGGTCGTGGCCGGTGGCCGCCGGGGCGGCGGGCGGCGGCACGGCCTCGTCCACGGTGCCGTCCAGTTCCCGGAGGAGATGACCGGCCAGGACCGCCGGTGTCGGGTAATCGAAGATCGCGGTGGCCGGCAGCCTGACCCCGGTGGCGGTGCGCAGCCGGTTGCGCAACTCGACGGCCGTGAGCGAGTCGAATCCGGTCTCCGCGAAGGTACGCGCCGTGTCGACATCGGCGGGGGCGCCGTGCCCCAGCACGGTCGCCACATGCGTACGGACCAGGTCGAGCACATGCTGTTCGCGCTCGGCGACCTGCATCGCGGTCATCCGGTCGCGCAGTGACGACGCGTCTTCGCCCGAGCCCGCGCCGGTCGCGCGGCGGATCGGCGCGCGGACCAGACCGTGGAAGAGCGCCGGCAGCGCACCGGCGTCGGCCTGTGCCCGCAGCGCCGCGGCGTCCAGCGGTGTCGCCAGCACCACCGCCTCGGTGGCCGCCCTGGCGCTGTCCAGGAGGCGGAGCCCCTGATCGGTGGCGAGAGGCGTGGCACCGGCCCTGGCCATCCGGGCGAGATCCCGGTCCGACAGATGGCCGGTCATCCCGCTGCGCTCGGCCCACAGTCCCCATGCCACGGAGACACCCGGCAGCCCGGCGGCCCGGCGATGCGCCATCAGCGCGTCCAGCCAGGCGTTCGCCGCCGCGTAGGCGCCCTGTCCCGGGCTGCCCAGGACACCCGCGGCCGAGGAGAACACCACGAATTCCGCCAGCTCACGACCGGCCGTCAGCTCGTGCAGATGCCATGCGGCGTCCACCTTCGGCCGCAGGACCTCGCGCACCCGCTCCGCGGTGAGCGATTCCACCACCCCGTCGTCGAGCACGCCCGCGGTGTGCACCACCATCCGCAGACCGGGCATGGTGTCCAGCAGCCGGGCCAGCTCGTCCCGATCGGCCACATCACAGGCCACCACCCGCACCTGGGCACCCGACTCCCGCAAGGCGGCGGTGAGTTCGGCCGCGCCCGGGGCGTCCGGCCCCCGCCGTCCGGCCAGGACGACGTCCCGTACCCCGTGCCGTTCGACCAGGTGACGGGCGACCAGCCCGCCCAGGGTGCCGGTGCCGCCCGTGATGAGCACGGTGTCCCGCTCCCGCAGCGGCTGCGGAACGGACAGCACCAGCTTGCCGATATGGCGTGCCTGCGAGAGGAAACGCAGCGCGTCGCCCGCCTGCCGGACGTCCCAGGACCGGGTCGGCAGCGCGGTGAAGACCCCCTGCTCGAAGAGCGACACCAGCAACTGGAGCAGTTCCCCGATCCGGTCGGGGCCCGCGTCCATGAGATCGAACGCCTGGTAGCGCACCCCGTGTTCGGCGGCGACGTGCTCACCGTCGCGGATGTCGGTCTTTCCCATCTCCAGGAAACGTCCGCCGTCGGCGAGCAGACCGAGCGACGCGTCCACGTACTCGCCCGCGAGCGAGTTCAGCACCACGTCCACCCGGTCGAAGCGCTCGGCGAACTCCAGAGTACGAGAGGAGGCGATCCGGTCGTCGGCCACTCCCCCGGCGCGCAGCGTGTCCCACTTCCCCGGGCTCGCGGTGGCGTACACCTCCGCGCCGAGCCAGCGGGCCACCTGCGTCGCGGCCATGCCCACCCCGCCCGCGGCCGAGTGCACCAGCACCGATTCACCGGACCGGAGACCGGCCAGGTCCATCAGGCCGTACAGGGCGGTCAGGAACACCACTGGCGTGGCCGCCGCGTCGGCGAACGACCAGCTTTCCGGCAGCCGCGCCAGCAACCGGTGATCGGTCAGCGCCACGGGGCCGAACGCGCCGGAGAACAGGCCCATCACCCGGTCACCGGGCGTCAGGCCGGACACGCCGGGACCGATGTCGAGCACCACTCCGGCGCCCTCGCTGCCGATGACGTCCTGGCCGGGGATCATGCCGAGGGCGACCACGACGTCCCGGAAGTTCACCCCGGCCGCGTGCATCGCCACCCGCACCTGTCCGGCGCCGAGGACACCGGCGGCTTCCGGACAGGGGACGGCGGCCAGATTCTCCAGCGTGCCCTGGCTGGTGACGTCCATCCGCCACGGCGTCCCGTCCCCGGCGGCCGGGGTGGTGGCCGAAGGGGTGAGCGGAGCCAGCCGAGGCGTCAGGACACGGCCACGGCGCAGTGCGAGATGCGGATGGCCGGCTGCCACCGCGGCGGCCAGCACCGTACCGGAATCCTGGTGGCCGTCGTGGTCGACCAGGACGAAGCGGTCCGGATGCTCGGCCTGTGCGCTGCGCAGCAGGCCCCAGACCGCCGCCGCGCCGAGGTCTTCGACGTTCTCGCCGGGAGCGGTCGACACCGCGCCACGTGTCAGCACGGCCAGCCGCGACCGGGCGCGGCGCTCGTCGGCGAGCCACCGCCGTATCGCCGTCAGCGCCCGGCCGACGACTATGGACACGGCGTCACCGGCCGACTCGCAGGGCAGCACCACGACGTCGGGTACGGCGGTGTCCGGTCCCAGGTCGTCCCCCAGATCGTCTCCCAGGTCGTCGAACTCCACCGGCGCCTGGGCGGCCGTCGTGGTCGGCAGCGCCGTCTCGGCCCAGTCCACGCGGTACAGCGCGTCCTGGTCCATGCCCCGGGGGTCCGCGATCTGACGGCCGGACAGCGGACGCAGCGCCAGCGACGCCACGGACAGCACCGGCGCGCCCGCCGGATCGGCCACCTCCAGCGACACCGCGTCCGGACCGGCCGGGGACAGCACCACGCGGATGGCGGAGGCGCCGACCGCGTGCAACGCCACTTTGCTCCAGGAGAACGGCAGATACGCCTGGCCGGGATCGGTGAGGAACCGGCCGAGCCCGACTCCGTGCAGGGCGGCGTCCAGCAGGGCCGGATGCGCACCGCACCGGGCCGCCACGTCCTGCGCCGTCGGCTCCAACGTCACCTCGGCGTATATCTCGTCGTCGCGTGTCCACGCGGCACGCAGCCCTTGGAAGGCGGGGCCGTATCCGTGACCGCGCTCCGCCATCGCCTCGTACATCCCCGAGACGTCGACGGGCCGCGCGCCCTCGGGCGGCCACACCTCCAAGGATCGGGCCGGCGTGGTGGCGTCCGGGGCGGCTGTGACGCTGAGGGTGCCCGAGGCGTGCAGCAGCCACTCCCCGGCGCGGCACGAGTGCACCGTGACCGGCCTGCGGCCCGACTCGTCCGCCGCGGAGACGGCCACCTGCACCTGGACACCGCCCTGCTCCGGCACCACCAGCGGGGCCTGGATGGTCAGCTCCTCCACCACCGGGTGGCCGAACTGCTGACCGGCCTGCAGCGCGAGCTCGACGAAGCCCGTGCCGGGGAAGACCACCGTGCCCCGCACCCTGTGGTCCGCCAGCCAGGGCTGTCCGGCCAGGGAGAGCAATCCGGTCAGCACACCGCCCTCGGTCCCGGGCAGCGGCAGCACCGCGCCCAGCAGCGGGTGCTCGATATCGCCGAGCCCCAGACCGGACGCCTGGGTCACCGCCCGCACGGGTTCGAGCCAGAAGCGTTCCCGCTGGAAGGCGTAGGTGGGGAGGTCGACCGTGCGGGCGCCGGCGAAGAGCGGACGCCAATCCACGTCGACGCCGTGGGTGTGGAGGTCGGCGAGGGCGGTGAGGAAACGGGCGGGACCGCCGTCGTCGCGGCGCAGCGATCCGGTCACCACGATGTCGGTGTCGACGGCGTCGGCGGTGTCCTGGATGCCGACGGTCAGCACGGGGTGCGGGCTCACCTCGACGAACACGGTGTGGCCCTGGTCCATCAGGGTTTCGAGGGTGCTCTGGAATTCCACCGTGTGCCGAAGGTTGCGGTACCAGTAGTCGGCGTCGAGTGCGCGGGGGTCGGTGAGCCGTCCGGTCACCGTCGAGTGGAACGCGATCTGCCCGGCGCCCGGCCGGACCGGCGCCAGGACCTCCGCCAGCTCCCCTCGGATCTGCTCCACCTGTGGGGAGTGCGAGGCGTAGTCCACCGGGATCCGCTTGGCTTCCGGGAACTCCACCAGCACCACGTCCAGTTCCTCGACCGCACCGGACACCACTGTGGACGCCGGACCGTTCACCGCCGCCACCGACAGCCCCGGACGGTCACGAAGCCGGTCAGCAGGCACCGGGACGGACACCATCCCGCCCTGGCCCGACAGGGCCAGCAGCGCCTTGCTCCGCAAGGCCACCACCCGCGCCCCGTCCGCCAAGGACAGACCACCCGCCACACACGCCGCCGCGATCTCGCCCTGTGAATGACCCACCACCGCCGACGGCACCACACCGTACGAACGCCACAACTCGGCCAGCGACACCATCACCGCCCACAACACCGGCTGCACCACATCGACACGGCCCAGCGCTCGTTCATCCGCCAGCACATCGAACAGCGACCAGTCAGCGAACGGGGCCAGCGCATCGGCGCATTCACTCATCCGCCGCGCGAACACCGGCGAGGACTCCATCAGCTCCAACGCCATCCCGACCCACTGCGACCCCTGCCCCGGGAAGACGAACACCACCGAGCGCCCGGGCTGGGCAGCGCCGCCGGTCTCGATGGCGTCCAGCCCCCGTCGTAGCTCCGCGAGGTCCGCGCCCACCACCACGGCACGGTGCGACTGAAGCGAACGGCCGGCCACCAACGTCCATCCGACATCGGCGGGATCCAGCCCCGGATGGGCATCGATGAAGGACGTGAGGCGTTCGACCTGGCCCCTCAGCCCGGCCTCGCCGGCGCCTGACAGCACCCACGGCAGGGGCAGCGCCCTCCGGTGCTGGTCGGGCAGCGACTCGGGCGCCGACTCCGGCAATGGCCCGGACGCCGACTCCGGCAACAGCCCGGGCACCGGCTCCGACCCGTCCACCGCATCGGGCCGGGCCGCCACCGGCCCCTGTTCGACGATCACATGGGCGTTGGTGCCGCTGACCCCGAACGAGGACACGCCCGCCCGGCGCGGAGCGCCGTCCCGTGGCCACTCCCTCGCTTCGACGAGCAACGCGACCTGGCCCGCCGTCCAGTCCACATGGGGCGACGGCTCGTCGACATGCAGGGTTCGCGGCAGTACGCCGTGTCGCATGGCCATGACCATCTTGATCACACCGGCCACACCTGCGGCCGCCTGCGTGTGCCCGATGTTCGACTTCACCGAACCGAGCCACAGTGGCTTGTCCTCGGGCCGTTCCTGACCGTACGTGGCAAGCAGCGCGTGTGCCTCGATCGGGTCGCCGAGGCTGGTGCCGGTACCGTGCGCCTCCACTACGTCGATGTCGGTGGCGGACAGGCGGGCGTTCGCCAGCGCCTGGCGGATCACCCGCTGCTGCGACGGGCCGTTCGGCGCCGTCAGGCCGTTGGAGGCACCGTCCTGGTTGACGGCGGAACCACGCATGACTGCCAGCACCCGGTGTCCGTTCCGCTCGGCGTCGGACAGCCGCTCCACGAGGAGCATGCCGGCGCCTTCGCCCCAGCCGGTGCCGTCCGCCCCCGCCGCGAACGCCTTGCAGCGTCCATCGGCCGCCAGTGCGCGCTGGCGGGAGAATTCCAGGAAGGCCGCCGGGGTGGCCATGACGGTCGCGCCACCGGCCAGGGCCAAGGAGCATTCGCCGGAGCGCAGGGCCTGCGCGGCGAGATGCAGTGCGACCAGAGACGACGAGCAGGCGGTGTCCACGGTGACCGCCGGGCCCTCGAGGCCGAAGGTGTACGCCAGCCGGCCCGAGGCGACGCTGGCGGCGCTGCCCGTGCCCAGATAGCCCTCCGCGCTCTGCGGGGCCCCGCTCGCCAGAGCGGCGTAGTCCTGGCCGTTGGTCCCGATGAACACACCGGTCCGGCTGCCCTTGAGCGTGGCGGGGGACATATGGGCGCGCTCGAACGCCTCCCAGGCGACCTCCAGCAGCAGCCGCTGCTGCGGATCCATGGCGATCGCCTCACGCGGCGAGATCCCGAAGAACCCCGGGTCGAACGCGGCCGCGTCATCGAGGAAGCCGCCCGCCCGGACGTAGGAGGAGCCAGGGTGGCCGGGATCCGGGTCGTACAGCTCGGCCAGGTTCCAGTCACGGTCCGCCGGGAACTCCGATACGGCGTCGCGGCCCTCGGCCAGCAGCCCCCACAGGTCCTCCGGCGAACTCACCCCGCCGGGGAAGCGACAGCTCATCCCGATGATGGCGATCGGTTCGTCGTCCACCGGGCGTGGCGCCACCGGGACCGGTGTCCGGCCGGCCAGGCCCAGCGCCTCCCGGCACACATGCTCGGCGAGCGCCGCCGGGGTCGGGTAGTCGTAGATCACGGAAGCCGGGAAGCGTGCCCCGGTGGCCGCGGCGAGCCGGTTCCGCAGCTCCACCGCGGTGAGCGAATCGAAGCCGATTTCCTGGAAGGGCCGGGCCGGATCGATCGCCTCGGATGCCGCGTGGCCCAGTACGGCGGCCACATGCGTGCGGACGAGGTCCAGTACGGTGGCAGTCCGTTCCCGCTCTGCCATGGCCTCCAAGCGAGTGGCGAACGCGTCGGCCGCCCCGCTGCCGGCCGGCCCGGTCGGCACGGATACGTCCCTGAGCAACTCCCTCAGCAGCGGGCTCGGCCGTGAGGCGGTGAGCCGCGCCCCGAAGGTCGCCCAGTCGATATCGGCCACCATGACCGTGGTTTCATCAGCGGCCAGCACCAGCCCCAGGGCGGAGAGCGCCGACTTCGGATCCATGCCCTGCGACCGCGCCACTCCCGCGGCCATACCGGAATCGGCCCAGGCTCCCCAGGCCACCGATGTGGCCACCAGTCCCTCGGCCCGGCGCCGCTGGGCCAGTCCGTCCAACGCCGCATTGGCCGCCGCATAGCTCCCCTGGCCCGGATTGCCCACGGTCCCGGCGGCCGAGGAGAACAACACGAACGCGTCGAGACCGGTGTCACGGGTCAACTCGTGAAGATGGCGTGCGCTGTCCGCCTTGGCCCGCATCACGTCGCGGATCCGCTCCGGGGTCAGCGATTCGAGCACACCGTCGTCGAGGACACCCGCCGCATGCACCACGGTACGCAGATCCGGAATCGTCCCCAGAAGAGCGGCGAGCGCTTCGCGATCGGCGACATCGCACGCCACCACGCGCACTCGGTCCCCCAGCTCGGCCACCAACTCCGCGACGCCAGGTGCCTCGGCCCCCCGACGGCTCGTCAGCACGATCCGCTCCACGCCGGTATCCGCCAACCAACGCGCCACATGCCGACCCAACGCCCCCGTACCACCCGTGACCAGCGCGGTACCACGACCACGCCATGCGACCGACGCCGCGGCGGTCGGTTCCGCCCGCGTCAGACGGGCGGCCCACGTCCCGGTGGCGCGGATGGCGATCTGATCCTCACCGGTGTGCCCGGCGAGGATGGCGGCAAGCGCCTCCCCCGCGTGATCGTCCATGACCGCCGGCAGGTCGATCAGCCCGCCCCAACGGTCCGGATGCTCCAGACCGATCACGCGGCCCAGCCCCCAGACTCCGGCCTGGTCGGGCTCCACCAGGTCTCCGTCCGCCACGGAGACCGCCCCCCGGGTGACACACCACAACGGCGCGTCGACCCCGGCGGCCACGAGGGCCTGCAGCAGCGACACCGTCGCCTCGACCGACAGCAGCGACACCACACCGGCAACCGCCACATCGCCCGGCTCCACCGCCGTCACGACCCGGACATCCGCCCCGGCCGACCGCAGCGCGACCGCCACATCGGCACCGTCAGTACCGTCAGCATTCGGCTCGACCACGACCAGCCAGGTGCCCGTCAGCACCTCCCCGGACGGCACACCCGTGACCGGCGTCCAGCCAAGCCGGTAGCGCCATGCGTCGACCACCGACTGTTCCTGCTGTGTCCGCCGCCACGACGCCAATGCAGGCAACGCGGCACTCAACGACTGTTCAGCATCGACCCCCAGAGCCTCCGCATCACCACGCTCGACCGCATCCCAGAACGCCGCGTCAACGGCGCTGGTCGCGGGCTGGACCGCCGCCGACTCCAGCCAGAACCGCTCACGCTGGAACGCATACGTCGGCAAATCAACCTGCCGAGCACCCGGAAACACCGCCGCCCAGTCCACCTCCACACCCCGGACGAACAGCCCACCCAGAGCGGCCATCGCGGTAAGGGGCTCCGGACGATCCGGACGCAGTACGGCCAGTCCATCGCCACCGGCCAGAGCGGACAGCGTGCCGTCGGGACCCAGCTCCAGGAAGGAACCGACACCCAGCCCACGGAGTGTGTCGAGCCCATCGGCGAACCGGACGGTCTCCCGCACATGACGCACCCAATACTCCGGCGAGCACAACTCCTCACCCGCCACCACACCCGACACATTCGACACCACCGGCACACTCGGAGCCCGGAACTCCACCCCCCGCAGCACCTCACCAAACTCCGCCAGCATCCCATCCATACGCGACGAATGAAACGCATGACTCACCCGCAACCACCGCGTCCGCACCCCCCGGCTGATGAACACCTCCTCGACAGCGCGTACATCCTCCTCTTCACCGGACAAGACCACCGACTCGGGACCGTTCACCGCCGCAACCGCCACGCCTCCGGTCAGCAGCGGCCGTACCTCATCCTCCGACGCCGCCACCGAAACCATCGCCCCACCCGACGGCAACGCCTGCATCAGACGACCGCGTGCCGCCACCACCCGGGCGGCATCCTCCAACGACCACACACCCGCCACATACGCAGCAGCCAACTCACCAATGGAGTGGCCCAACAGGTAGTCCGGCTTCACACCCCAGGAAGACACCAACGCGAACAACGACACCTCAAGCGCAAACAAACCCGCCTGCGTATACGCCGTCTCCCCAATCAACTCAGCCTCATCACCCCACACCACCTCACCCAAAGGCCGCTCCAAATACCGGTCCAGCTCCCCACACACCTCATCCCACACCCCCGCGAACACCGGATACGCCTCATACAACCCACGCCCCATCCCCAACCGCTGCGACCCCTGACCCGCAAACACCACACCCAACCCACCACCCACCGGAACACCCACAACCACCGAACCCAACCCACCCAACAACTCATCACGACCCGCACCCACCACCACCGCACGATGCGACAACGCAGAACGAGCAGCCACCAACGACCACCCCACATCCGCGAGATCCCATTCGGGGTTGTCCGCCACAGACCCGCGCAACCGCTCCACCTGCGCGTACACCGCGGCCTCGCTCTGACCGGACACCACCCACGGCACAGCGGGCAGCCCAACACGCTCGCCCCCAGCCTCCACCACCCTGGGCGCCTGCTCCACGATCACATGCGCATTCGTCCCACTCACCCCGAACGCCGACACACCCACCCGACGCGGCCGATCCACATCCGGCCACACCACCTGCTCAGTCAGCAACTCCACCCCGCCAACCGACCAATCCACATGCGGCGACGGCTCATCGACATGCAGGGTTCGCGGCAACACCCCATACCGCAACGCCATCACCATCTTGATCACACCAGCCACACCCGCCGCCGCCTGCGTATGACCGATATTCGACTTCACCGACCCCAACCACAACGGCCGACCAGGATCGCGATCCTGACCGTAGGCTGCCAACAACGCCTGCGCCTCAATCGGATCACCCAGCGTCGTCCCCGTACCATGCGCCTCCACCGCATCAACATCACGAGCAGCAAGCCCGGCGCTGGCCAACGCCTGCCGAATCACCCGCTGCTGCGACGGACCATTCGGCGCCGTCAACCCATTCGACGCACCATCCTGATTCACCGCGGAGCCGGAAAGCACGGCCAGCACCGGGTGGCCGTTCCGCTCGGCGTCCGACAACCGCTCGACCAGCAGCATGCCGACGCCCTCGGACCAGCCCGTCCCATCAGCACCGGCGGCGAAGGACTTGCACCGGCCATCGGCGGCCAGCCCACGCTGACGCGAGAACTCCACAAAGGTGGCGGGGGTCGCCATCACCGTGACCCCGCCTGCCAGGGCGAGGGAGCACTCGCCCGACCGCAGCGCCCGTACCGCCCAGTGCAGCGCCACCAGCGAGGAAGAACACGCCGTGTCCACCGTGACCGCTGGGCCCTCCAACCCGAACGTGTAAGCCACCCGGCCGGACACCACACTGCTCGCGTTGCCGGTCAGCCGATATCCCTCGGAGCCTTCCGGGGCCTGCCCGTCTCCGCCGCCATAGCCCTGCGCGGACGCGCCCACGAAGACACCGGTCTGGCTGCCCTTGAGTGTCGACGCCGGGATTCCGGCCCGTTCGAATGCCTCCCATGACGCCTCCAGCAGCAGCCGCTGCTGCGGATCCATCGCCAGCGCCTCACGCGGCGAGATCCCGAAGAACCCGGCGTCGAACTCGGCCGCGTCATGGAGGAAGCCACCCGAGCGGACGTACGACCGGCCCGAGCGAGTGGCGTCGGCGTCGTAGACACCGGCCAGATCCCAGCCACGGTCGGAGGGGAAGTGCGATACGGCGTCGTCGCCGGCGCTGACCAGCCGCCACAGTGCCTCCGGCGAGTCCACACCACCCGGGAAGCGGCAGCTCATCCCGACGATCACGATCGGATCGTCGTCCACGGCACTCGGCGTGTGCGGTATCCGTATCTCTTCGGCCAGCCCGAGCGCCTCCCCGCACACATGCTCGGCGAGCGCCGCCGGGGTCGGGTAGTCGAAGATCACGGAGGCCGGGAATCGGAGCTGGGTAGCCGTACTGAGCCGGTCCCGCAGTTCCACGGCAGTCAGCGAGTCAAAGCCCAGCTCCTGGAACGTCCGGTCGAGGTCGACCGCGGTGGGGCTCGGGTGACCCAACACCTCGGCGGCATGGGTCCGTACGAGCTCCGCGACCGCACGATCCCGCTCCTGCCGCGACAACCCGCCGAGCGTGGCGGCGAATTCACCAGCCGTCGATGCGATCGGCTCGGACGTGTCGGCTATCAGTTCGCTCAGCAGTGGACTCGGACGCAGGGCCGTAAACCTCGCCCCGAACCGCTCCCACTCCACATCCGCCACCACGATCGCCGTCTCGCCATCACACAACGCCCGCCGCAACGCCACCACCGCCGCACCCGGCGCCATCCCCGACACACCACGCTCAACCAGGAACTCCTCACCCCCAACAGCCATACCACCCCCATCCCACATACCCCACGCCACCGAAGTCGCCACCAACCCAACACCACGACGCCGCCACGCCAACCCATCCAAAAACGCATTCGCCGCCGCATACGCCGACTGACGACCACTCCCCCACACCCCCGCCACCGACGAAAACAGAACAAAGGCATCCAGATCGGCGTCCGTCAGTAGTGCGTCCAGGTGCGCCGCTCCGGCAACCTTCGACCGCACGCTCTCCTCGAACTCATCGGATGTCAGGCTGTCCACCGCACCCCAACTTGGCACCCCCGCGGCGTGCACGACGACCCGGAGATCGGGAATGGCAGCCAGCAGCGCCGCGACCGCGTCCCGATCGGCGACATCACACGTGGCCACAGTCACCTGGACCCCGAGCTCCTCCAGCTCGGTCACCAACTCGGTCGCACCGGGGGTCTCGATCCCCCGTCGGCTCGTCAGCACGATGCGTTCCACACCGGTCCCGGCCAGCCAGCGCGCCACATGACCGCCCAGCGCACCCGTACCGCCGGTGATCAAGGCGGCTCCCCGGCCATGCCATCCGGCGGACCTGTCCGCCGCCGGTGTCACCCGGGTCAGCCGGGCACCCCACGCCTCAGCGGCACGGATTGCCACCTGATCCTCCCCGGTGTGCCCGGCGAGAACCCCGGCCAGCAAGGAGCCCGCACGCCCATCCACCTCCGTGGGCAGGTCGATCAGCCCGCCCCAACGGTCCGGATGCTCCAGACCGATCACGCGGCCCAGCCCCCAGACCGCCGACGCATACGGATCCACCACATCCCCGTCCGCCACGGAGACCGCCCCCCGGGTGACACACCACAACGGCGCGTCGACCCCGGCGGCCACGAGGGCCTGCAGCAGCGACACCGTCGCCTCAACCGACAGCAGCGACACCACACCGGCAACCGCCACATCGCCCGGCTCCACCGCCGTCACGACCCGGACATCCGCCCCGGCCGACCGCAGCGCGACCGCCACATCGGCACCGTCAGTACCGTCAGCATTCGGCTCGACCACGACCAGCCAGGTGCCCGTCAGCACCTCCCCGGACGGCACACCCGTGACCGGCGTCCAGCCAAGCCGGTAGCGCCATGCGTCGACCACCGACTGTTCCTGCTGTGTCCGCCGCCACGACGCCAATGCAGGCAACGCGGCACTCAACGGCTGTTCCTCGTCAACGCCCAGCGCCTGCGTATCACCGCGCTCGACCGCATCCCAGAACGCCGCGTCAACGGCGCTGGTCGCGGGCTGGACCGCCGCCGACTCCAGCCAGAACCGCTCACGCTGGAACGCATACGTCGGCAAATCAACACGCCGAGCACCGGGGAACACCGCCGCCCAATCGACCTGGATGCCCCGCACATACAGCCCGCCCAAAGCCTCCATGACCGCGATCGACTCCGGACGCCCCGGACGCAGTACGGCCAGTCCATCGCCATCGGCCAGAGCGGTCAACGTGCCGTCGGGACCCAGCTCCAGGAAGGAACCGACGCCCAGCCCACGGAGTGTGTCGAGCCCATCGGCGAACCGGACGGTCTCCCGCACATGACGCACCCAATACTCCGGCGAGCACAACTCCTCACCCGCCACCACACCCGACACATTTGACACCACCGGCACGCTCGGGGTCCGGAACTCCACCGACCCAAGTACCTCGCCGAACTCCGCCAACATCCCGTCCATACGCGACGAATGAAACGCATGACTCACCCGCAACCACCGCGTCCGCACCCCCCGACCAGCCAAGACATCCGCGACGGCACGAA
>NZ_JAGFNO010000043.1:0-61442 GCF_017592595.1 Streptomyces sp. NEAU-YJ-81
GACGGCCACCGACGTTCGACAAGGCCGACTACAAGCATCGGCACGCGGTCGAGTGCGGGATCAACCGACTCAAGCGACACCGCGCGGTCGCCACGAGATACGACAAACTCGCCGTCCGCTACGAAGCCACCGTGCTGGTCGCAGTCCTCAACGAGTGGCTGTGACCAGCACTTTCGCAACAGACCCTAGGAGAACCGCGACGGTGGGGCTCAGGGGGCCGACCGCGGCGACGAACAGGAGCTGGCCGGCCAGCGCCGGGCCGAATCCGCCTGCTCCCGACAGCAGGAACGAGGGGATGGCGAGGACCGCCATCGCTGTTGCGGAGTAGAGCACGATGGCGCGGCGCCCGAAGCGGTCAGACATGCTGCCGAAGAAGGGGCTCAGCGCGATGGTGACGATGAAGCAGATGGCCGACGACCACAGTGCCTCGTTGCGCGGGAGGCCGGTCTCCTCGGACAGGTAGGTCGGCCAGTAGGTCTTGAGGACGTAGAAGGCGATCGAGCTGAGAGAGACGATGGCGAAGATGATGGCGATGGGACCGCGCTGGGTGCGCAGGGTCTTTCCCAGTGGGGCGGATTCGACCTCGTTGTCCTTGGCCAGCGCCGTGAACACCGGGCTTTCCGCTGCCCGCAGCCTCAGGTAGAGGCCGCACAGGCCCAGGGGCAGCGACAGGAGGAACGGCAGTCGCCATCCCCAGTCGCCCATCGCCGTGTTCCCGAGCGCGGTGGTGAGCACGGCGACCAGGGCCACGGCCACGAGAGACGCCGCGTTGGTTGAGATGGCAAGGACGCTGGCGTAGCGGCCCCGCTTGTCGGCTGGCGCGGACTCAAGGATGAACGCGCTGGCGCCGGAGTATTCACCGCCTGCGGAGAAGCCCTGCACCAGGCGCAGGATGAGCAGCAGCAGCGGTGCGAATGCTCCGATGCTGTCGTAGGTGGGCAGTACGCCGATCAGCGCTGTCGACCCGGACATGACGAGGACCACGATGGTGAGGGTGTGGCGGCGTCCCAGACGGTCGCCCATGCGCCCGAAGTACACCGCGCCCAGGGGACGCACGAAGAAGGTGACCGCGAAGATCCCGAAGGTCGACAGCAGGGCCGCGCTGCGGCTCTCGCCGGGGAAGAACTCGTCAGCGATGACCGTGGCGAGGAATCCGTAGAGCGCGAAGTCGAACCATTCCACGAAATTGCCCGCGCCACCGGCGAAGAGTGCACGGCGTGCCTGCGGCACAGCACTTGATACCTGGTCAGACATTAAACCTCCTGGGACCGGGCCATGACAGCAGGACAGGTGTCGACGCTCTTGCCGCTGCCACACCTGCTGCTTTATGCCGTTCACCATGCATTCACGGGCGGCCCTGGTCCAGTTCCAATAGTGAGGTCATTGTTACCCTTTTAGGCATGGATCCGACGCTGCAGCAACTCAGGGTGTTTTTGGTGGTGGCCGAGGAACTGCATGTGGGCCGGGCGGCAGCCAGGCTGCACATGACGCAGCCCCCGGTGAGTCGGCATCTCAAGGCCCTGGAAACGAGCCTGGGGGTGCGCCTGGTCGAGCGCTCCACGAGGCGCATGGCGCTGACTCCCGCGGGGGAGGTTCTGCGGGTGGAGGCCGAGGCCATGCTGGCTCGCTGGGACAGGATGGTGGACCAGGTACGTAGCGAAGAAGCCGTCGCCAGTCACACTCTGCGACTGGGTAGTGTGGAAGCCGTGGCCGTGGACGCCTTGCCGACAGCGATTGGCCTGCTGCGGGAGCGTTGTCCAGAGGTCGAGTGGGATCTGCGCGAAGGGCAGACCGCTGAATTGCTGGAGGGACTGCACACGGATCGATTCGACTGCGTCGCGGTCCGCGGACCGGTCCACACGGCACCGGGGATCAGCACAGCGGTGATCTACGACGATGAGCTGGTCGCCGCGCTCCCGGAATCGCACTGGCTGGCAGGCCCGGAAATTTTCTTGCAGTCCCTCGCCGACGAAGACTTCATCGTCTACAACCGCAGAGCACGCCTGGGCCTTCTGCCTGCGATTCTCGCCGCCTGCGGACAGGCCGGCTTCGCGCCCCGTATCCGCCACGACGCATCCGGCACCGAGCTCATGCTCGGTCTTGTCGCCGCCGGGGACGGAGTGGCCCTGGTCTCTTCATCGGCTGCACGGGCTCCGCGTCGCGGAGTGCGGTTCGCTTCCCTGGCCGGCCGTCCGGCTTCATCCCCGATCCTGCTGGCCTGGCGCACCAGCATGCCCGACGGCGTCGTCTCACAACTGCTGGACCTGCTCCGGAGCACCGCAATGCGCCAACAGTGAGAAGCCTCAAGACGACGGTCGGATACCGCACGCATCAGGTTTCGTGAACGGCGGGAACCTTCCCAACGCCCCGTCAGCCCCTGGTGACGGCGGCGTGGGCAGATTCGTCGACGTGGAGGGTGAAGACATCGGGGCGGGCGTAGTGGCCTGTGGTGTCGAGATCGAAACGGGCGCGGGCCAGGTCATTGAGATCGAGCTCGGCGATCAGGATGCCCTCGCCATCGCGCAACGGCCCGGCCAGGATCTCGCCGAGCGGGGAGACGATGACGGAGCCGCCGCCGATCAGGACCGTATCCGGTTCGTCGCCCTGGACGGGGCGGAGGTCGCTCGGCAGGGCGTCGCGACGCAGGTACTGGTTGGCGCTGAGGACGAAACAGCGGCCTTCCAGGGCGATGTGCCGCATGGTGGCCTGCCAGGCGTCGCGGTCGTCGACGGTCGGTGCGCACCACAGGTCCACGCCCTTGGAGTACATCGCGGTGCGGAAGAGCGGCATGTAGTTCTCCCAGCAGATGGCCGCGCCGATGCGGGTGGCGCCGGTATCGATGACGGGGAGGGTGGAGCCGTCTCCCTGGCCCCACAGGTAGCGCTCGGCGGCGGTGGGCATCAGCTTGCGGTGCAGGCCCAGATAACCGTCGGGGCCGAAGAAGAGCGCGACGCAGTACAGCGTGCCGCCCTGGCGTTCGACCGCTCCGACCACAGCGTGGCATCCGAGCTCGCGGGTGACTGCGGCCAGAGTCTCGACCTCCGGGCCGGGGATCTCGATGGCCGCTGCGTGGTAGCGGCGGAACAGGTCGCGGCCAGCCGAGGTGCGGCTGCCGACAGTCATGTCGAAGTCCAGTCCCTTGGGGTAACCGCCGAGGAACGCCTCCGGGAGCACAACGACCTCGGCATCCCGGTCGGTGGCAGCCTCACGGATGAGTTCTTCGGCCCGGGCCAGCGCAGATGGTGTGTCGAACAATGGGGCGGCCGCCTGGACGACGGCAGCGGTCACGGTGCGGCGGAGTGCGAGAGAGGTGGACGTCATGCATCGACGTTAGAAATTCCACCAGCCATACAGCAAACTAATCCTTGCCATGATCGACATTTATGAGACCGAATTCAGGAAGGCGGACCTCAACCTGCTGGTCGTCTTCGCCGCTCTGATGCGCGAGCGCAGCGTCACCCGGGCGGCCACCGCCCTGCACCTGAGCCAGGGCGCGGCCAGCGCCGCCCTCGGCCGGCTGCGTCGACTCTTCGATGACCCGCTGTTCACCCGCACACGGGGCGGCATCGAGCCCACACCGCGCGCCATCGAGCTGGCCCGCCGCATTGAGCCGGCCCTCGGGTTGATTCACGGCGCCGTGACCGACCAGGACCACTTCGATGCGGCCACCGCCCAGCGCACCTTCACCCTGGGCATGTCCGACGACCTGGAGGCGGCGCTGCTGCCTCGGCTGCTGACCGCCACTGCTGAACTGCCAGGGGTCCGGCTCGCCGTACGGCAGGCCAACCGCAACACCGTCGCCGGCATGATCGACCGCGGCGAGATCGACCTCGGTGTGGCCGCCGCCCCCGCACACGGCGCCGAACACCGCAGCCGTGACCTCTTCGCCTCCGGCTACACCTGCCTGTTCAACCCCCACCTCCTGCAGCTTGAGACCCCGCTCACCTTGGACGCCTACCTGGCCCACCCGCACCTGCTGATCTCCTACGACGGCCGACGCGGCATCGTCGACGACCTCTTGGAAGCACGGGGGCTCGATCGCCGGGTGATCGCCTCCACCACCCACTTCGCCGGAGCGGCGCTCCAACTCGCAATGCTGCCTGCCCTGGCCACCCTTCCCACCCACGCCGCCACCATCTACGCCGACCTTCTGGGCCTGACAGCCACCCCACCGCCGCTGCCAATGCCCAAGTACACCGTCAGCTCGATCTGGCACGGAACCGTCACCAATGACCCCGCGCATGTCTGGCTCCGGCACCTGGTCGAGGAAGCGACGCGTTCCGCCGGCGGAAACCAGCAGTTGTGAGAGACCACGGATCACTTCGACGCTGCTCGGGCTGACGGCCGCCTTGGCGACCACCTCGCACCACTGGAGTGAGAGGTCATTTCCTCACGTTCTTCATCCCGAGACGTGTCTTTCGATTGCGGGTGCCGGGGTACGCCAGGAGACGGTCGCCTCGCCGGTGAGGCGGCGGGCCATCGAGCCGTCGCGGAGAACGACGTCGGCGCCGTCACGCGGACGAACCGGCTGACCGGCTTGGCGAGCAGGGCCAGCCGTTTGTGCGTCCCGTAGCTGTGGTCACCTGAGTGTGGTATCGCCCTGTGCCTCGAGGACCTTGCGCAGAGCCGAGGTGATCTGTTCGACCTCGTCGGGACTGAGGACCGACAGGATGTTCTCGTACCCCCGCAGGTGGGCTGCGATCACCTCGTCGGTGAGGGCGTAGCCGCGCTCGGTGAGGCGAATCTGCACCGAGCGCCTGTCGGCGCCTTCCCGTACCCGTTCGACCAGGCCAGCCGATGGCCGGTCGGCCACAGATTTGAGACCCATTGGTCAGTCTGCTCACTCATTAGAGCGAATCAAACGTGGGGACCTTCAGTGGGACGGTGTCCTAGAAGGTACGGCCTCCCTCCATCAGTGCCCAAATGTAGTACCACTTACCATCGAGGATGCTGGCGGCTTGTGACTGGGCGCTTCAGATGGCGGGGTTCGTCACCTGAAGCGCTCAATCTGTCGAGGTCGCACCTGGGGACGTCGGGCCTGCGTCAGCCGAGCCCGGCCAATTCGGCGAGGGTCCCACCGAGCACCCGGTCGCGCACCTCGCCCGGTCTGGTGACCCGCTCCACCATCGCCCGGGTGAGGACCGGGTCGCCGTACGGGGCGTCCGAGCCGAACAGGGTCCGGTCCGGGATCTCCTTGATGGCCAGCCGGACCGCGAAGATGATGTTGGCGGTGGACAGCTCCAGGTACATGTTCGGGGTGTCCCGGACCAGCTCGATGGCCTCCATCCAGTTCAACCCTCCGAGTTGGCTGACCACCAGCGGAACCGTCGGATACCGCCCGGCGAGCGCCGACAGCGTCGTAAGATCGTCTGCCGTGGTCGGGGCGAATCCATGCACGACCACGGGCAGCTGACCATGATCGGCCGCCGCCTGGAGCACCGGTTCGATCATCCGTGCCCGACCCGGCGGCGGCGTCAGCTCACCGATCCCGCGCAGCCCACGCCCGATGACCTCGCGTTCCACGGTCGCGGCAATCTGATCCGGCTGCAGATCGAGCGGTACGGACAGGAAGCCGATGAACCGATCCGGCCGTGCGGCGAGTGCGGCGTCCAACTCCCGCCACGCGCCGCGATATCCCTCGGCCGTGCTGGCCCGACCCCCGATGGCCTCGTCCAGGATCGCCATCTCCCGGCGCAGCGAGGTAAGGTCTCCGGCCCGCTCCGGGTGTGGGCGGGTGGCGAACAGCACGGCGCGGTCCACCCCGGCCTCGTCCAGTAGCCCCACATGTGCCTCGACGGGGTCGTGGACGTGGCTGTGTGCATCGATGATCAATGATCACTCCCTCCTTGACGACCGGCCCGGAATGCGGCCGACCAGTGCACTGTTGCTCCCTGACACCGTGGGAAGGTCAAGTTGGAGGGAGCGGGTCGGTGCTGATTGGGGAGCTGTCGCGTCGTACCGGAGTCAGCGAACGCCTGCTGCGCTACTACGAGCGGATGGAGCTGATCCACTCAGAGCGCCGCGCCAATGGCTATCGCGAGTACGACGATCAGATGGTGGAGACGGTGCGGCGCATCCGCGCCCTGCTGGCCGCCGGCCTGCCCACCCGCATCATCCGCCAGGTCCTGCCCTGCACCTTCGACGAGGCGACGCTGCGCCCCTGCCCCGGCGTTCTCACCAGCCTCCGCGACCAGCTGAACGTCCTCGATCAGCGGGCCTCCGACCTGGAGACCGCGCGCCGCCTTCTGCGCCAGACGATCGCCGCCACCGAGAACGCGGCAAACTAAGCCGGATGACGGGCGCCGGAGTCCCGCGCATCGCTAAGTTCTCGCAGGCGGGACCCGTAGTCATCCTCGCGTCCGCCATCTGATGGACTCGGGCCCGCCAAGTCGGACGCTCATCCGCCAGCTGAAGCACTCAGTCACAGGTGTGACTGAGCGCCGTAGTTGGCCCGGTCGACCAACTACGGCGCTCAGTCGGGCCAGATGAAGGTGCTCGCGAGGCCCTAGTTGGCCGCTCGCCCAGACGGTGCGGCAGTCGGGGACATTGCCGGGGAGGCGTCGAAGAGCGCGTGGACGGCCACGTGGACCTGGGTGGGGTACTTCGCCTCGGGTGCGCGGTCGTAGACGGGGAAGACGCCCGCCGCCCCGGCACCGACGGCGAGTTCGCGGAAGAGGCGGTCGTGGGTCCTGTCGTCGCCGAAGACTCAGCCGGCGCCGTGGATGTAGAACACCACCGGCAGTGGGCCGGTGGCTCCCTTGGGTCGGATGATCCGGGTGCGGACCGTGCCCCACTTGCCCGCGTCCACGTCGCCCCACTCCTCGTCGACCTCAGGACGGGGCACGCTCTGGTCGCTCTGCAGGCCGAGCGGGATGTCGCGGCCCTTCACCGGGGGAACCTCGTAGATCCGCGGATGCGGGTCCGTGGCCTCGCGCAGCTCCTTCGCCGCGGGTTCGAGGTAGGGCGTGATCGGAGGAGGAAGATCGGTCATGTCGACTCCATGTCGCGGGCACACGGGCGCCCTTTCGCGCGGCCTCGCCGGCCATGGCTGCTGTTCGCCCCCGGGTTTGCCTCCCCCCGCACCATCCTCGCCCCCGCCTGTGAAGCGCAACCGCTCCAGGCGCCCTTCCCCGGACGGTGCGGGCCGGTGGCACGCCGTAGCGATCACCCTCGTCTGGGCGGACGATGGCCTGGGGTGCTCGCCGACGAAATCGGCGGGTCCATCCACCGGCTGCCGCCGGAGCCGTTTCGGCGAGACGCAGTCGTTCGGCGGGCAAGGAGAGACGGAGATGACCAGGGTTCTCTTCGTGGTGCCCGCGGCCGACTGCTGGATGCCGAGGGATGGACGTGCACCCCTCAGGGCTCTGGGCCAGGGCTGGCTATGCCGCACAAGATCTTCACCGGGGCCGGATGGGAGATCGCGAGCGCGACGCCGGGGGACGGTTCCGCGGCGGGACGTAGGAGGTGTGGGCTCTATGGCGATCAAGGTCGCCAAGGTGCTCGGGGCCCGTGTCGTCACCACTGTGGGGGGACCGGAGAAGGCCGCCAGGGCGCGCGAGCTGGGCGCCGACACGGCGGTCGACTACCGAACCGAGGATTTCACCGAGCACGGCCCCTACGACGTGATCCTCGACGTCATCGGTGGAGACTACCTCGAACGCAACATCCGTTCCTTGGCCGTCGACGGGCGCCTGGTCGTCATCGGTCTGCAAAATGGCCTCGATGGCAAAATCAACCTTGCCGACCTGGTCTTCAAGCGCCTCTCGGTGCACGGCACCACCCTGCGCACCCAGTCCAAGGAGAGAAGGCCGCCATCGTCACCGAAGTCCGGGACAAGGTCTGGCCGATGGTCGAGAGCGGGTCCGTGCGGCTGGTCGTCGAGGATCAGCTGCCCCTCGACGAGGCCGCCGAGGCGCACCGGCGGATGGGTACGACAACCGTGCCTGCACCTGGAAGCTGCGGATCCCGGCGTCGTGCATCTGCCGCACCTGGGCGCGGATCGTGTCCTTGTCGGGTAGCCGGTGCCAGAACCAGTAGGCGGCGGGCGCATGCCAGGGGTCCGGGTTCCGGAATCGGTGCAGCGCGGTCTCATGTGCGGACAAAGCGGACAAGGGTGTCAGCTCCTCGAGCGGCGGCGAGACCCGCGCGGGCCTCGCCGCCACGGGTCGGTCAGCGTTCCGTGCGGTCGGCAGCGTGCCTGCCGGCCGCGTCGGGAGTCGGTAGCTGCAGCCCGCGCTCCCCGCGAGCGGTGTCTTCCGCGGTCACGAGCGAGTAGCCGGGCTTCGGGTCCAGCCGGAGTCCGAACGTGAGGATCGCGTAGAGCGCGGCGCCGAGCACCAAGGCGATGACGATGCCGAGCTGGATGCCGCCCATGGTGCCCATCATCACGGCGATGAGCGACAGGAACGACTGGAACGTGGCGAGGAGCGAGGTGGAGATGAACAGCAGGTAGAAGGCGCCCGCCGCGATGATGACCGCGTTGATTGCGGTTCGTCACGGAGCGGCGCAGCGGTACGCCGACCGCCCCCGCGGCGGGCGTTCGGCCGCGCGAAGGCGCGTGTCCGGGGCGGTCGTGCGGTCACCCGGCCTTGGCGACCTCGACGGTGACCTGGCGGTCGTAGAGGTCTTTGAGGACGGACTTCGGGGTGTGTTCGTCCACGATGACGAGGTCGAAGTCGGTGAGTGGGGCCAGGGCGTGCAGGGCCCGGCGTTCGAATTTGGTGTGGTCGACGTACAGGATCCGCTTGGCCGCGACATCCATCATCGCGCGTTTGAACGACACGGTGTCCTGGGTCTGGTGGTAGCAGGTGCCTGCCGTGATGGCGGACGTCGAGAGCACGGTGAGGTCGACGGAGAGGCCGCGGATGGCGTCGACCGTCATGCCGCCGAGGAACGCGTCGCCGGCTTCGTGGTACGTGCCGCCGAGGCCGATGAGGCGGATGCCGGGGGCGCCCTTGAGCTCACGGATTATGGGCAGGAAGTTGCTGATCACGGTAGCTGGGCCGGTGTCGCGCAGCATGCGGGCGAAGTGGATGCCGGTGGTGCTGTCGTCGAGCATGATCGCCTGTCCGGGCTCCACGTATTGCAGAGCTGCCCGGGCGATGGCGCGCTTGGCCGCGGCCTGGCTCTCAAGCCGTACGGTCACGCTGCTCTCGAAGAGGGCCGACGGCTCCACGCTCGCACCGCCGCGCGTCCGGCGCAGCAGCCCTTGCCGGTCCATCGCGGTGACGTCCCGCAGGATGGTCATCACGCTGACCCCGAACTGCTCGGCCAGTTCCTCGTTGCGCACTGAGCCTTGCTCGATGACCTGGTCGAGGATCCGCTGCTGGCGCTGCGACGGCCTCAGCGCCTCCCGGTCGTCGGACTCCTCCGGAACCACGGTGCCGTGGCTTTCACTCACCGGTATGCCTCCTGCCAGGGCGCGTACGCTGCTGTTCTGCCGGCATCAGCCTAAGTGGTTTCTCGCGGAGTCTTGTGTGGGCGGGACGAGGAGGCGTCGCCATGCGCATCGTCACCCGTGAGGGTGACCGCCGCCGCAAGCGCCCGCCGCACCCGCGGGCCGTTTCGTGCATGATCAACAGGACTTCCGCACAGTCCGGCACAGCCCGAATCCGCTGGCTGTAGGCCAATTGGCCGGGGCGATGAACGGCTTCCAGCAGCACCCTTCACGACTGCGTGCCGTGTCCGTACCCGCCGCTCCAAGCCGCTCGACCCCGGTCTGACAGCCGTTCTCCGGAGAGATCCGGTGATCGTCCGCGGTGAACGCCCGTACCTCGGCATTCGGTTGGTGTCGACGGTGCGCGTCCTGCCCTGCTGCATCGCCGAGGCCGGGGGAGGGCGCTGGGGGCGGGCACGCCGCACCTCAAGGAACTAACATTAAGAATGTTGGAACAGACACTTGACGTGTGGGTTGCGGCAGGATCATCGTGAAAACGAACACGAAACCCGTTGGGAACAACGAGATGGCGCTCCTGCCGGACAGCACACCCGACATTCCTGAAAGCGGGACTGCGTCCGTGCATGCCCCCGTCCATCACAGCCGTGTGGGCTGCGACCCGCACACCACTACATCGAGAACTCCGGGTCCCGGTGAGCCGCATGCGCCAGGTTCCGATGCAATCGAGAGGAGCTGAGGTCGTGCGCGAGGTCGCACTTTCCCCTTCAGCGCGTGAGCACGCGCTCGATGAGATGGCAGCCGACGAGGTCGATGTCCTGGTCGTCGGAGGTGGTGTGGTCGGTGCCGGCGCCGCCCTCGACGCGGTGACGCGCGGGCTGTCGGTCGCGCTGGTCGATGCGAACGACTGGGCCGGCGGAACATCGAGCCGTTCGAGCAAGCTCATCCATGGCGGCCTGCGCTATCTGGAGATGCTCGACTTCAAACTGGTCGCCGAGGCCCTGCGGGAACGGGCCCTGCTGCTCCAGCGGCTCGCCCCGCACCTGGTCAGGCCCGTGTCGTTCCTCTACCCGCTGACCCGCCGGATCTGGGAGCGACCGTACGCCGGAGTCGGGATGCTGCTGTACGACACGATGGGCATGAGCTCCGTCCTGCCACGCGGGGTGCCGGCTCATCGACACATGACCAAGCGCACAGCACTCGCCGAGGCACCGGGGCTCAAGCCTTCCGCTCTGGTCGGGGCGGTGCGCTACTGGGACGCGCAGGTCGACGACGCCCGCTTCACCCTCACCCTGGTCCGCACCGCCGCTTCCTACGGTGCACTGTGCGCCAGTCGGACCCGGGCCTCCTCGTTCATACGTGAGGAGGGCCGCGTGGTGGGTGCCGTCGTCCAGGACGTGGAGACCGGTCGCGAACGCACCGTACGCGCCCGTGCGGTGGTCAATGCGACCGGCGTGTGGACCGACGAGATGCTGCAGCGGGCGGGCGCGAGCGGCTCGCTGCGGGTACGGGCGTCCAAGGGAGTGCACCTGCTGGTACCGCGCTCCCGGATCGCGATGTCCTCCGGCCTCATCCTGCGCACCGAGAAGAGCGTGCTGTTCGTCATCCCCTGGGGCGACGAGCACTGGATCGTCGGTACGACGGACACCGACTGGACGCACACCAAGGAACACCCCGCGGTCAGCTCCGGCGACATCGACTATCTGCTGGACCACGTCAACACCGTGCTCGCCTCTCCGCTCACCCGGAACGACATCCTGGGCGTCTACGCGGGCCTGCGTCCGCTGGTCTCCGGCCAGGCGGAGCAGACGGCCAAGCTCTCCAGGGAGCATGTGGTGGCGCGCCTTCAGCCGGGCCTGGTCGCCATAGCGGGAGGCAAGTTCACCACCTACCGCGTGATGGCCAAAGACGTCATCGACGCCGCCGTGCGTGAACTGCCCCACAGCGTTCCGGCTTCCTCCACGAGGGAAGTACCGCTGGCCGGCGCCGATGGCCACCAAAGCCTGGTCCGGCGCAACGCGGTACTGGCCAAGCGATACAGGCTGAGCCCCGATCGTGTCGACCGGCTTGCGGAGCGTTACGGCACGCTCGTCGCCGAAGTGCTCGAGCCGGTCGCCGCGGACAGCACACTTGGTGAGCCGCTGCGCGGCGCGCCTGGTTACCTCCGTGCCGAGATCGTATACGCCGCCACACACGAAGGCGCCCTTCACCTCGACGACGTCCTGACCCGCCGTACCCACATCTTCATGGAGACCGAGGACCGGGGCCTGGCGGCGGCCGAGGAGGCAGCCCCCCTGGTGGCCGCCTCGCTCGGCTGGGACCAGACCACGGTCGATAAGGAGATCCACCGGTATCGGCAGCGGGTCGAGGCCGAGCAGGAGGCGGGCCGTCAGCCCGACGATCGACGCGCCGACGCCGCGCGGATGCGCGCACCCGGCTTCGGCGGCCCGCAGCCTGCCCATATGGCGTGACCGGCATGGACACCACCAGCGGGGCGGACGCAACCCCCGTACATCGTCGGCGACGACAGCCGGACGCGGCAGGGCAGGGCGCCCCGACTGCCCCGACCAAGAAGGAGAGGAGGGCATATGGAGCACAGCAGCAGTAGCACGTACGTCATCGGCATTGACAGCTCCACGACCGCGACCAAGGCCGTCGTGTTCGACGAGGCGGGCCACGCCGTCAGCGAGGGGCGCCGTACATTCCAGCTCCAGCGCCCGCAGCCCGGGTGGCATGAGCAGAACGCCCGGGACTGGTGGGACTCCACACACGGCGCGCTGCGCGAGGCGGTCTCGCAGATCGACGCCACGCGGATCGCCGCCATCGGCATCACCCATCAGCGTGAGAGCTTCGTCTGCCTGGACCGGCACGGGAACGAGCTGCGCCCGGCGATCCTGTGGCTCGACGGCCGGGCCGGCAAGCAGATCGCCGAGCACGGCAGCAGGTCCGTGCACGAGCTGTCCGGGAAGCCGCCGGACGTCACCCCGGCGTTCTATAAACTCATCTGGCTGCGGGAGAACGAGCCGGACACCCTGCGCAACAGCGCCCGCGTGGTGGACGTCGCCTGCTACCTGGCCCACAAGCTCACCGGCGAGTGGCGCACCAGCTGGGCCTCGGCCGACCCGCTCGGCCTGGTCGACATGGCCTCGTTCACCTGGTCGCGGCAACTGCTCGACACGGTGGGCCTGACCGAGGATCAGCTGCCCGAACTCGTTCCCCCCGGTGCCGTACTGGGCGAACTGAGCCGTGACATCGCCGAGGAGCTGGGCCTCCCGGCGGACATCCCGGTCGTGGCGGGCGCGGGCGACGGACAGTGTGCCGGTCTCGGCGCGGGCGTCACTCGCCCGGGACTGATGTACGCGAACATGGGCACCGCCCTCGCCGCCGGCACCTGGTCGCAGAGCTATCTCTGGTCCCGTGCCTACCGCACCCTGGGCGGCCCGGTCCCCGGCACCTACACGCTGGAGACCCTGCTGTCGGCCGGCAGCTATCTGATCAGCTGGTTCATGGACAAGTTCGGCGCACCGCCCGGCCTGGAGCTGGGGCTGTCCGGCGAGGAGGTCATGGAGGCGGCCGCCGCGAAGATCCCGCCCGGCGCGGACGGTCTGATGGCGCTGCCTTACCTCAACGCCGCACAGACCCCGTACTGGGACCCCAGCGCGCGTGGCGCCATCATCGGCTGGTCCGGCTTCCACGGCAGGCAGCACCTGTACCGGGCTCTGCTCGAAGCCGTCGCCTTCGAGCTGCGGCTCACCACCGACGGCGTCGCCGACGACACCGGTATCCCCATCGAGCGGTACCTGGCGATGGGCGGCGGTTCGCGCAGCCGGCTGTGGACACAGATCGTCGCCGACGTCACCGGCCGCCCCGTCACCGTGTGCGCCGAGACCGAGACCACCGCACTCGGTGCGGCGGTTCTTGCCGCGGCCGCTGTCGGGCTCGGCGGTGTCGACGACATCGACGAGACGGCGGCTCGGATGGCGCGGGCCAAGGCCACCGTCGACCCCGACCCCGTCGCACGTTCCCGCTACGAGGACCTGTACCAGGTCTACCGCCGCCTGTACCCGGCGCTGAAGGACCTCTTCCCGCCGCTGCTCGCCGCCTCCAGTGCGGCCGGCGGCAAGGACTAGGAGCCCTCACACCCCGCCGGTTCGGTGAACCGCGGCAGGGCCGCCCACGACCCCCACCCGGCCGGTTCGGTGAACCGGCGGTCTGCACATGCCACTTTGCTCACCTTCCGTACCACTTCTGGAGAACGACATGAGCACCATCGCCATCGGCTCGGACGATGCCGGCGCAGCGATGAAGGATGCCTTGCGCGAGCATCTGATCGCGCAGGGACATGAGGTGAAGGACTTCGGCTCGGGCGAGCAGGAGGACTACCCGGACGTCGCCGAGCGCGTCGCCCTGTCCGTCGCCGACGGCGAGCACGAGCGCGCCGTCCTGGTGTGCGGCACGGGCATCGGCATGGCGATCACCGCCAACAAGGTGCCCGGGGTACGCGCCGCCCAGATCGCCGACGCCTACAGCGCCGAGCGGGCCCGCAAGTCCAATGACGCGCAGATCGCCTGTTTCGGCGCCCGCACGCTCGGCATCGAACACGCCAAGGTCTGCCTCGACCACTGGATCGCCTCGGAGTTCTCCGGCGGTCGTTCCCTGTCCAAGGTCCGCAAGATCACCGCAGTCGAGCAGCGCCGGCTCGCCACGTACGAGGAGAAGTCCGCATGAGCCGGTCCGCCGGGACGATCACCATCCTCGGTGCGGGCGCGATGGGCAGCGCACTCGCCGCACCGGCCGCCGACAACGGTCCTGAAGTCCGGCTGTGGGGCACCTGGCTCGACGACGAACTGCTGGACGCCGTCACGCAGGGCCGTGCTCATCCGCGGACAGGGGTCCCGCTCGACCCGCGAGTGAAGACCTATCGCAGCGATCAGCTGGCAGAAGCCCTGGACGGGGCCACCTACGTCGTGCTGTCGATCAGCTCCGACGGCCTGGTGGACGTGTTGCGCAAGGCGGCCGGGCACCTGCGCCCCGGGCAGATCCTGGCCATCACCACCAAGGGCTTCGTCCGGCTCGGCGACCGCATCGTCACGCTCCCCGACGCGGTGACCAGCGTGCTGCACGAGGCCGCGCCGGACGGCAGTCTGGACCTGCCGCTGGTCGTCATCGGCGGCCCGTGCAAGGCCAATGAGGTCGCGGCTCGCAGGCCCACCGCATCCGTGCACGCGTGCGGCTCGCCCGATGTCACCGAGCGCTCCCGTAGCCTGTTCGCCACTGCGGCCTACGCGGTCGAGGAGAGCGACGATCTGATCGGCGTCGAGGTCGCCGCCGCGCTGAAGAACGTCTACGCGATCGCCCTCGGCATCTGCCAGGGACTGGCCGAGCACGGCGGTGAGCCGTACCACGATCTCCAGGCCGCGGCGTTCGCCCGTGCCGTCACCGAGATGGTCCGGCTGGCAGGGCTGCTCGGCGGCCGTCCCGAAACCGTGACGGGACTCGCCGGCGTCGGTGACCTCGAGGTCACGGCCCTGTCCGGCCGCAACCGCGTCTACGGCACCCGCATCGGCGCCGGCGAGGCCCCGGACGAGGCACTGCGGGCCATGCAGGCCGCGGGCCAGACCGTCGAGGGTGTCCCCGCCGCGCTGCTCGCCCGTGACCTCGTCGACCAGATGATCGGGCTCGGTGCGCTGGACAGCTGGTCCGATCTTCCTCTGCTACGGCAGATCGCCGACCTCATTGGTGGTCAGAAGCCGTACGCCGGCCCCGAGGAACTGGCCGGAGCTTTGGCCCGAGCCGCCCTGCCGGCGCGCTCGCCGGCGGAGCGTTAGGTCATGCCCGGCATTCAGGGCCACGGCGCCCGTGCCGGCAGCCAGGCCGCCGACGGAAACAAAGGGGGCACGCGGATGACCGGATCGATCGCCACGGCCGCACCGCGCGAGACGCACGACAGCCCGACAGCGGGAGATACCGTGGAAAATACGGCCCTCGAATGCCGGGGCCTGGCCAAGGCTTTCGGAGGGATACCCGTCCTGCGCGGAGTGTCCCTGAACCTGGCGCCCGGCACCGTGACGGCGCTGGCGGGTGAGAACGGTGCCGGCAAATCGACCCTGATGAAGATCGTGTCCGGCCAGGTCCGGCCCGACGCCGGGGACGTCCTCGTGGGCGGCGAAGCGCTGCGCCTCGCGGACGCGCGGATCGCCCGTGAACTCGGCGTCGGGATCGTGCCGCAGGAACTGGCCCCGATCCTCGACATGACGGTGTACGAGAACCTCTTCGCCGGCCGGGAGCTCAAACGCCGCTGCGGCCTGCTCGACCGCCGTCGGATGGTCGCTCAGGCACGCGAGATGCTCGAGGTGTTCGGCATCGACATCGACCCTCAGGTCCCGATGCGACGGCTCACCGTGGCCCTGCGCCAGATCGTCGAGATCACCAAGAGCACATCATGGGGCGCGTCGGTGGTGCTGCTGGACGAGCCGACCTCGGCCATCTCCGGACACGAGGTGGAGCGGCTGTACGGCGTGGTCGACAAGCTCCGTGAGCGCGGTGTCGCCATGCTCTACACCACCCACAAGATGGAGGAGATCCGGGCGATCGCCGACCGCGTGGTGGTCCTGCGGGACGGCGCGCTCGTCGAGGACCGCCCCTGCATCGACATCACGGACGACGAGATCGTCCACGCGATGATCGGTCGCGAACTCGACGACCTGTTCCCGGCGCTGTCCGCCCCCGGCGACGAAGTGGCCCTACACGTCAGCGGTCTGCATGTGGCGGGCTATCCGGAGCCGGTGAACCTCCAGGTCCGGGCCGGCGAGATCGTCGGCCTCGCCGGTCTGGTCGGTGCCGGACGCACGGAACTCCTCGAGGCATTGTTCGGTGCGCGCCCCAGCGCCGCTGGTGAGATCACGGTGTCCGGTACGGCGGTACGGCGTCACAACGCCGCATCCTCGATCAGCGCGGGCATGGCCCTCGTCCCCGAGGACCGCAAGGGGGCAGGGCTGGTCCTCGGGATGAGTGTGCTCAACAACGCCACGCTCCCGCGGCTGGCCGACTTCAGCCTCGGCGGCTGGCTGCGAGGCGGCGCACGCACGGCTGCCGTGGACCGGGCGATGACATCGGTGCACCTGCGGAGCAAGGGCCTGCGCCAGCAGGTCGGCACCCTGTCCGGGGGTAACCAGCAAAAGGTCGTCCTCGCCCGGTGGCTGACCGGACACGTCAAGGTACTGCTGCTCGACGAGCCGACCCGCGGCGTCGACGTCGGCGCGCGCAGCGAGATCTACCGCATCGTCACCGACCTCGCCGCCTCCGGCATGGCGGTGGTCATGGCGTCTTCGGACATGGCCGAGATCCTCGGACTCGCACACCGCGTACATGTGATCCGCGACGGCGCCGTCGCGGGCAGCCTGGACCGTGCCGAACTGCCCTCCGACGACGCTCAGAGCCGCATCTTCCGTCTCGCCGCCGGACTCGACGACACCTCCATCCCCCTTCCCCACCCCCAGGACGACGTCTCATGATCACGCAACAGTCCCCACCCGCAGAATCGCCCCACACGACCGGCGCGGCCGCGGCCGCGGCCCCACTGCGTCGGCTCAACGCGGCGCGGCTGCGGGAGTTCGCGCTCAGCCATGCGATGGTCATCGTGATGCTGCTGGTCGTCATGTACTTCAGCTATCGAAGTGCTCGTTTCAGCACGTTCGACAACTTCCAGACGATCACCATCGCCGCAGCACCCTTCGCGCTCATCGCGGTCGGCCAGACCCTCGTCATCCTCACCGGTGGCATCGACCTGTCGGTGGGCAGCGTGATCGCCGTCAGCGCCATGGCCTCGGCCTCGACCGTCGCGGGACATCCCGAGCGGTTGTGGACGGCCCTGCTGGTCGGCCTGGTCACCGGCCTCGTGGCCGGCTCGATCAACGGAGCACTGGTCGCCTGGCTCAACGTACCGCCGTTCGTGGCGACGCTGGGCATGCTGACCGCGGCCTCGGGCATGGCCTACGTCATCGGCGACGGGGCACCGATCAACGGCCTGCCGGCGAACTTCAACCGGATCGCCGGCACCCGGGTCCTCGGGCTTCAGCTGCCCGTGGTCGTGATGATCGTCGGTATCGTCGTACTCGCCGTGGTCATGCGCTACACCGCATACGGCATGCGGGTCTACGCGGTCGGCGGCAACCGGGTCGCGGCCGAACTCGCCGGTATCAAGACGCACCGGGTGCTGTTCAGTGTCTACGCCATCAGCGGCCTGCTGGCCGGCATGTCCGGCGTCATGCTGGCGTCACGGGTGCTGTCCGGCCCGCCCACGCTGGGCTCGGGATACGAGCTGGACGCGATCGCCGCGGTCGTCATCGGCGGCGCGAGCCTCATGGGCGGCCGTGGCACGGTCTGGGGGACCGTCCTCGGTCTCTTCCTCATGCAGACGCTCAACAACGGCCTCGACATCCTCGTCGTGCCCGCCTACTGGCAGAAGGTCATCAAGGGCGTGCTCGTCGTCGCCGCTGTCACGGTCGACGTGTGGGCCAACAGCCGACGCCGCTGACACTTCTGCTCCTTCAGAAAGGTATCTCTCGTGAACAGAAGAACTCTGCGGTTGGCGGGAACCGCCGCATGCGCCATGGCGCTGGTGACGACAGCGGCGTGCGGGGCCGGTGACACGAGCGCCGGCAAGCTCCGTGTCGGCGTCACCGTCTATGACATGTCGTCCTTCATCACTCAAGGCAAGGAGGGCATGGAGTCCTACGCCAAGGCCCACAACATCGAACTGGTCTGGAATTCGGCCGGCGGTGATGTCAGCACCCAGGCCACTCAGATGGAACAGATGGTCAACTCCGGCGTGGACGCCCTGGTCATCGTGCCGGTCGAGGCCAACTCACTCGCTCCGCAGCTCGCACAGGCCAAGGCGAAGAACATCCCCGTAGTGGCCGTGAACACGACACTCACCAACTCCTCGGCGCTGGCCGCCAGCGTGCTGCCCGACGATGTCGCGGCCGGCGAGCAGGAGATGCGGATGATGGCCGACAAGCTCGGCCGCAAGGGCAACATCGCCATCCTCCAGGGCCCCCTCGGGTCCTCTCCCGAGCTGGACCGCACACGCGGTATCAGCAACGTGCTCAAGAAGTACCCCGGCATCAAGGTGCTCGCCAAGGACACAGCCAACTGGAAGCGCGACCAGGCCGTCGACAAGGCCAAGAACTGGATGTCCAGCTTCGGCGGAAAGCTGGACGGGATCGTCTCCGAGAACGACGACATGGGCCTCGGCGCCGTGCAGGCACTGAAGGAGGGCAACGGAAAGAAGATACCGGTGGTCGGTATCGACGGGATCGAGGACGGACTGCGTGCGGTCCAAAGCGGTGACCTCATCGGTTCCTCGCTCCAGCACGGCCGGGTCGAACTCGCGGAAGGTCTCGCGGTGGCCCGACGCGTCACCGAGAAGAAGCCGGTCCACAAGCGGTACTCGTACATCATGCCGCCGATCACCCAGGCCAACGTCGCCACGTACCTCGAGCACGTCGTGACCGGCAAGGACGACTTTCTGAAGCGGCTTCCCGCACTCGTCGACGCCAACCTGCAAAGCGGCAACCTGGCCAACGAGAAATAGGCCGCACGGTGGGGGAGACCCGGAGCTGGTCTCCCTCACCGCTCCCCGGTCTCTGCCCGGGACATGACAGCAGAGGATGCCAACACCCCTTTCACTGGAGCACCCTTGAACGACACACTGCGTCGGCTCAACGACGCGGGGACCGCCGTCTGGCTGGACGACCTCAGCCGCGAGCGCCTCGACTCCGGCGAGCTGGCACGCCAGGTACGCGAAGGTCTGATCGCCGGCGTCACCACCAACCCCACGATCTTCCACCAGGCCATCACGCACAGCAGCGCCTACGACAGCCAGTTGGCCGGCCTGGCCCGGCTCGGCACCACCGCTGCCGACGCGCTGCGCCTGCTCACCTGCGCCGACGTACGACGCGCCGCAGACATCCTGCGCCCGGTCCACGACGCCTCCGGAGGGATCGACGGAATGGTCTCCATCGAGGTCGCTCCCGGCCTCGCGCACGACACCGCGGGCACGCTGGCCGAGGCCCGGCTGCTGCACTGGCTGGTCGATCGCCCCAACGTCCTGATCAAGATCCCGGCCACGGACGCGGGCCTGCCCGTCGTGGCCCACTGTCTCGCCGAGGGCATCGGCGTCAACGTCACCCTGATCTTCGGACTCGCCCGCTACCGGCAGGTGACGCAGGCGCATCTGGACGGACTGGAGCGCGCCGCGCAGGCAGGACTGGACGTCTCCCGCATCGCCTCCGTCGCCTCGTTCTTCGTCTCTCGTGTCGACGCCGCCGTCGACGCCCGCCTCGACAAGAGGGACACCGCGCAGGCCCGCGCACTGCGCGGCCGTGCCGCGATCGTCAACGCACGGCTCGCCTACGAACTCCACGAGCAGGTCCGCTCCGGGCCGCGCTGGCAGGCTCTCGCCGCGCTCGGCGCCCAGCCGCAGCGCCCGCTGTGGGCATCGACGGGGGTGAAGGACCCCGCGTACGACGACACCCGCTACGTCGTCGAACTCGCCGCGCCCGACACCGTCAATACCATGCCTGCCGCCACCCTGAGCGCCGTCATCGACCACGGCGAGCCGCGCGGCGACACCGTGCGCGGCCGGTACGAGCAGGCCCGCGGCACCTTGGAGGAACTCGGCGCCGTAGGCATCGACCTCGACACGATCACGGAGGAACTGGAGACCGACGGCGTCGCCCGCTTCCAGGATTCCTGGCAACAGCTGACCGCCGGCATAAGCGCCGCGCTCGGAGCCGAGGGGAACCCCGATGCCTGAACTGCACGCGGACGGCCACTCCCTCGACGACCTGTGCGTCACCACTCTGCGCACCCTGGCCATCGACGCGGTGCAGGCCGCGAACTCCGGCCACCCGGGTGCCCCGATGGCACTGGCCCCCACCGCCCACACCCTGTGGCACCGCTTCCTGCGCTATGACCCCGGCGACCCCCTGTGGCCGAACCGCGACCGCTTCGTCCTCTCCGGCGGCCACGGCTCAGCGCTGCTGTACGCGCTGCTGCACCTGGCTCGGGTCACGGAGGTAACCGCCGACGGAAAGGTGTCCGAGCGCCCGGCCGTCACGCTCGAAGACATGCGGCGTTTCCGGCAGTTGGACTCGCGGTGCGCCGGACACCCCGAATACGGCCTGACCACCGGGGTCGAGGCGACCACCGGCCCGCTGGGCACCGGCGTCGCCTCCACGGTCGGTATGGCCATCGCCGCCCGCTGGCTCGCGGCACGCTACAACCGCCGCGGATACGAGCTGTTCGGATACGACACATACGCGCTGTGCGGAGACGGCGATCTGATGGAAGGGGCCGCTGCCGAAGCCGCCTCGCTCGCCGGGCATTTGGAGCTGGCCAACCTCTGCTGGATCTACGACAGCAACCGCATCAGCATCGAGGGCAGCACGAGCCTGGCCTTCACCGAGGATGTCGCCGCCCGTTTCCGGGCCTACGGCTGGAAGGTCACCCGCGTCACCGACGCCAACGACCGCACGCGGATCGGCAGCGCCCTCAACGCCTTCCACACCGAGCGCACGCAGCCCACCCTGGTGATCGTCGAGAGCAGCATCGGCTACGGCGCCCCCACCAAGGCGGGCACGGCGGCGGCCCACGGTGAGCCGCTCGGCGAGGACGAAGTCGTCGGCGCCAAGCGGTTCTACGGCTGGCCAGAGAACTCCCGCTTCCTGGTACCCGACGAGGCGTACGCGCACATGGCGGCGGGCATCGCCGAGCGCGGGCAAGCACTGCGCCGCGCCTGGGACGGGCAACTGGAGGAGTACGCGGAGCAGTACCCGGAACTCGCGGAGGAACTGCGCCTGATGCGGCGCGGGGAGCTTCCAGTCGACTGGGAGCGCGACATTCCCACCTTTCCCACCGACCCCAAGGGCCTGGCCACCCGCGACTCCTCCGGTCAGGTGCTCAACGCGCTGGCCCGCAACGTGCCATGGCTGCTGGGCGGTTCGGCGGACCTCGCGCCCTCGACCAGGACGAGGCTGACCTTCGATGGTGCCGGGGACTTCGCGGCGGACCATCCGCAGGGACGCAACCTCCACTTCGGCGTCCGGGAGTTCGCCGCCGCCGCGGTCACGAGCGGGCTCGCCCTGTCGGGGCTGCGCGCCTACTGGTCGACATTCCTCGTCTTCTCCGACTTCGCCCGCGGGGCGCTGCGGCTCTCCGCCCTCATGAAGCTACCGGTCGTGCACGTCTTCACCCACGATTCCATCGCGGTAGGTGAAGACGGGCCCACCCACCAGCCGATCGAGCACCTCGCCTCGCTGCGCGCGATGCCGGGCCTGGACGTCTTCCGCCCCTGCGACGCCAACGAGGCGGCCGAGACCTGGCGCGTCGTGGCGCAGGGCGCACGCCCGGCCGCTCTGGCCCTCACCCGCCAATCGCTGCCCACCCTTGACCGCACGACGTACGGCCCGGCGTCCGGCCTGGCCCGGGGCGGCTACGTGCTCGCCGACCCAGCCGACGGCAAGCCCCCGGAGGTGCTGCTGATCGCCACCGGAAGCGAGGTGCACCTCGCCCTGGAGGCGTTCCACAAGCTGGCCGCCGACGGCGTCCGCGCCCGCGTGGTGAGCCTGCCGTGCTGGGAGCTGTTCGAACGCCAGTCAGCCGCGTACCGGGACGAGGTGCTGCCTCCGCCGGTCACCGCACGCGTCGCCGTGGAACTGGGGTCCCCCTTCGGCTGGGAGCGCTACGTCGGCCGGGACGGCGCCGTTGTCGGGCTCCGTTCCTTCGGGGAATCCGCTCCGATGGACGTTCTGCTCGCCGAATTCGGCATCACCCCCGAAGCGGTCACCGAGGCCGCCCGATCCCAACTGGCCGCCGGCTGACAGCCCTTCCCGCAAGACGCGGCCCTCCGTCGGCACCCCGGACCTCCGGAGAGTAGGTACAACAGACCGCCGAGGACTCCGCCCCCGCCACACCCCAGGTCACAACACTCACAGCCCTTCCAAGGGCTTAGCGCCGGTTTTCGTTCCGATGTTCCTCGACCCCTGGTTTCATCGGTCCCCGAGGGCGGGCTTGTCCTGGCAGGGTAAGCTGCGCAACTCGCGGGAGATCGCCCGCGCGCAGGTGCGGACGGCGGGCGTCATCGTCTTGTGGTCGGCGGCCTCAAGCGGCAGGACCACGGACAGGGCGGCGCAGACCGTCCGGTCAGGACCCAGAATCGGCGCGGCCACCGAGGTCCGCGGCCATGGCACGCTCAGCGTGACGGTGGCGAACCCGCCACGGCGCACGTCGGACAGAACCCGGCGCAGTTCCGCGGTGTCCGGCACCTCCCGGCCGGCCGGGTCGGTGGGGAGGCTGCCCAGGATCCGCTCCTGCACGGCAGGCGGTGCGCCGGCGAGCAGAACCAGCCCGACCCCCGTGGAGTGCAGCGGCATACGCCCGCCGACGCGGTACAGCACGGGATCGGCGTCGTGGGCGGACAGCCGTTCGACCAGCAGCGCCTCGTCGCCGTCGCGGACGGCCAGCAGGACGTGCCGGCGGGTGATGTGGAAGAGGTCCTCCATGAACGGCATGGCGACGGCCCGCAGGCCGTGGCCGCGCGGTGCCAGCGAGGCGATCTCCAGGAGCCGCAGGCCGATGGCGTACCGGCCGTCCTCCCGGCGTTCCAGCGCACCGGCCCCGACCAGCTTCCTCGCCAGGCGCAGCGTGGTGCTGCGTGGCATGCCGGTCAGGTGCGTCAGGTCGGCCAGGGACAGAACCTGGCGGGTGGGCTCGAAGGCGCCCAGAAGCGCGAAGGCCCGGTCGATGACCGCGTCACCCTGCGCAGGTCTGCGGCCGCGCGGCGGGGCTGGTCCGCCGGGCGAGGCTGCTTGGGTCATGTCCGGACCTTCATGTTCCATTGAATGGCATTCATGATGCCAATGTACGGCACAGGCTCCTACGGTGGTTCTGTACCGACGGGCAGCGCCCGGTCGGCACCCCGACCCCCACCAGGAGTGATCCATGAAGGTTCTGCCCAGCGACATCACGCTGCTCGGCGGCAAGACGACCGGTATCGCCGCGCTGCCCGAGGAGGTGACGGACAAGCCCGTAGTGGTGTTCGTGCACGGTGGCGGCGCCACCGCGAGATCGTTCGACATCCCGGGCCACTCGCAGATGGTGAGGGCCGCGCGGAACGGGTTTCCCGCCTACGCGCTCGACCGCCCCGGCTACGGCGGCAGCGAGACGCTCGGCTTCCCGGCCGACTCCGACACGGGCGTGATGCGGGCCAACGCGGAGCGCCTCGACCAGGCCATCGCCGAGCTGTGGGAGCGTCACAGCGAGACCGCGCCCGGCGTCATCGTGGTCGGCTGTTCCATCGGCGGCGCCATCAGTACGCACCTCGCTTCCCAGTGGAGCGCGCAGGACCAGCCCGGCTGGCCCCTGCTCGGCCTGGCCATCGCGGACATCGGCCAGCTTCCGCCGAAGAACGCGGTCGACGCCTGGCAGTCCACCCCAGCCGAGGAGCGCATCGACATGTCGACGCTCCAGGGCAAGCTGGCCGTACCGCCCCTGTGGGCCCTGGCCCCGTACCAGTTCGGCCTGCACAGCCTGCCCGGTATCCTGGAACCCGTCGTGCGCGCCGAGGGGATGGAGGTCGTCGGCGGCTGGCTGCGGGAATGGCGGCGCATCGCCTCGCAGATCACCGTGCCCGTCCACTACCGCCTGGGCGAGTTCGACACGCTGTGGACCGCCCGCCCCAACCTCGTCGACGAGTTCGCCGACGCGCTGCGCACCCGTTCGCCCTACGTCGACGCCGCCCTCTTCCCCGGCTCCGCGCACGGCGTCGCCGACAGCATCGCCGGCCGCGAGTACTGCCTTCAGGTCCTCGGCTTCGCCGAGCGCTGCGCCGCTGCGGTGGACACCCCCCAGCTCCTCGGCCGCTGAACCGGAACTCGAAGGGAGCAGCCACATGACCACGCCCGTGGACCCTCTCATCGACATCCACGCGCACTTCGTCACCGACCGCTACATCGAGGCCGCCAGGTCAGCGGGCCACCACCACCCCGACGGCATGACGACCTGGCCCCGCTGGGATGCCGCCGAACACCTCCTTCTGATGGACCGCCACGGCATCCGCACAGCCGTGCTGTCGCTCTCCTCGCCGGGCGTGCACTTCGGTGACGACGAAGCCGCCCGTCGGCTCAGCCGGGAGGTCAACGAATACGGCGCCGGGATCGGACGGCGCCACCCCGGACGCTTCGGCCACTTCGCCTGCCTGCCCCTGCCCGACGTGGCAGGAGCCATGGACGAACTCGCCCACTGCCTGGACGTTCTGGGCAGCGACGGAGTGGCCGTGATGACCAACACCCACGGCGTGTACCTGGGCGACCCGCGCTACGAACCGCTGTGGAGCGAACTCGACCGCCGCCGGGCCGTCGTCTTCGTCCACCCCACCTCGCCCCCGCGCGCCGGGGCCGTGGACCTGGCACGGCCCCGGCCCATGCTGGAGTTCGTCTTCGACTCCGCACGCACCGTCAGCGACCTGGTCTTCGCCGGCGTCTTCCAGCGCCATCCCGCCATCCAATGGGTCTTCACCCACGGCGGCGGCGCGCTCCCCCTGCTCGCCGACCGCATGGAACTCTTCCGCACCCTCATCGCCGGCATCGACCCGGCCGACGACACCCACCCCAGCGTCCAGGAACAGATCGGCCGCTCGTGGTTCGACATGGCCGGCACCCCCTTCCCGCACCAGATCCCGGCCCTGGCCGCGAGCTTCGGCACCGACCGCATCCTGTACGGCAGCGACTACTGCTGGACCCCAACTGCCGGTGTCGGCACGCAGATCGCCTCTCTCCAGACGGCCGAACAGCCCTCGCCGGACACCTGGCGCGCCTTGACCACTCGCAACGCCGAACGCCTGATGCCGCAGTTCGTTCCGCAACCGCCCACTCAGCGCATCGGCCGGTGAACCTGCCCCTCCCTGCCGCGCTACGTCGTCATCCCCATGACCACCTCCGCAGGCCAACTCCTCCAACGCAACCTGCCCTGCACCGCCGTCACTCGCGCCAGCCGTGGCGTGGTATTCATCGGACAAACCACCGCCATACACCAGGCCCTCGCCAACACTCACTCCCGACGCCGCTTCACCGCAGCAACTGGCCTTGAGTGAGTGTTTTGACCGGCAAGGTCTGCTGGGCCCGGCCAGGCTGAACTCCGTGCGGACGCCTCCGCTAGCGGATAGCGTTCACGACGGAAAGGGGGTTCGCGATCATGGCAGAGCGTACGGTTCCGCCTCGTGTGGCGGCTGCGGAGCGTGTCGCCTCTGAGTGGGTTTCAAGAAGAGTTGTGTCCCTGAAGTGGGCAGGTTGCTCAGGCTGGCCGCTGCTGCGAAACCCCACGGGGTCATGGCGGAGAGCGGCACTGGTTCGGGCGTGGGTACCGCCTGGCTGCACAGTGGGCTTGGCGCCGGTGCGCGCCTGGTCACCGTAGAGCGTGACGAGGAGCTGGCCCGCCGAGCGGCTGGTGTCTTTGCGGACGACGACCGCGTCAGCGTCCTGATTGGGGACTGGCGCCTGTTCGAGCAGCATGCGCCCTTCGATGTCTTCTTCTGCGACGGCGGTGGCAAGCGTGACGACCCCGAGGGGGTCATCGAGTTGCTTGCCCCCGGTGGCCTTCTCATCCTGGACGACTTCACCCCATCGCCCCATTGGCCGCCTCGTTTCGATGGCGAAGTGGATGAGCTCCGCCTCTTCTACCTCACTCATCCGGCCCTGGACGCCACTGAAGTACTCACGACACCAGCCACTTCGGCGGTTGTTGCGGCACGTCGTCTCCAGCCAGGAAGCCATTGAAGGGTTCTTGACCACGCCGGGTCCGCTACACGCTAGCCAACAGGTTCTGGCCCGCCATAGCCCCTGACCGTTCCTTTCCGGAGATTCCCCAGCCCTTGACACGGCGCGCTGGACCGTCTCATCCGTAACAGCCGTCACATCTTATAAGATGTGAGAGGTCCTGGTCGTGAAGATCACCAACGTCCACGAGGGCACCGTCCCGATCAGCTCCTCGATCCGCAACGCCTGGATCGACTTCAGCTCCATGGACTGCTCGATCGTGGCGATCGAGAGCGACGTCATCCGTGAAGGGCAGCCGCTCACAGTGGGGCGCATGCGCATGCCGCCAGGGTACGGAACGGGCTGCCACCACCCGCTTCCGCTGTCGATGGCGCCGTTGAACGGGGCGCATACGGAAGTCCAGCCGGGGCACTGGTGCGGCATCGGGCAGCAGTCACGCTGCCGGCGGCTTCAGCTCTCCATCGCTGAAGTCCCCTGTACGTCATGCTTCCCGCCCTCTTGCGGCCGGCGATCGCGAGCGGGGGAGACGCTGTCAGGTCGCGCCCAGTCGGAGCGGACATGCAGCAGGTGGTGGCGGATCAGATTCTCCAGGCCGTTCGCGTCGTTGCGGGCGATGGCTTCGAGCAGGTGATGGTGCTCGTGGGCGGAGTTGTCGAGAACCCCCCGTTCCGCAAGTGCTTCGAGGCCGTACAGCCGGGTCTGGTCCCGCATTGCGGCGACAGTGGTCACCAGGCGCCGGTTGCCACACAGTTGGAGCAGGTCGAGGTGGAAGCGTCGGTCCGCTTCGAGGAAGCCGACGACATCACCTTCTCGAGCCGTTTTCTCGATCTCGTCTGCGATAACCGTCAGGCGCGTGAGGTCCTCAGGCTGAGCGTTCGCAGCTGCTTGCAGCGTGCCGGGCACCTCCAATAGCAACCGCATGGTGTAGACCTCGTCGAGGTCGTGCTCGCTCATGGGGATCACTCGGTAGCCGCGGTTGCGGACGGGCTCCATAAGGCCCTCGTTCACCAGTGTCAGCATGGCTTCCCGGACCGGACTGCTGGAGACGCCCAGCCTGGTCGCCAGGGCTGCGGCCGAATAGATGTCTCCCGGTCGGATCTCCCCGGATACCAATGCCTGCCGGACCAGGGCAAGGACCTGTTCGCGCAGGTTCGTGCGCTGAAGCGGACCGGCCAGCGCGTCGGGTGCCATCGGTTCTCCGTTCATCTCTTCATCTCTTCTTGACTTCGCTCCCACCTGGATGCATCTTAACGTCTTACCGGCGACCGGTGGCCGGTAACCGGTTACTCAGGAGTAATGATGACTGAGAAGCACGGGTACTGCACAATGTGCCGCTCTCGATGTGGTGCCGTCTACACCATTGAGGCAGGCGCTCTGCGGGGAGTGCGGCCCGACCCCGAGCATCCGACGGGTGCGGCGATGTGCCCGAAAGGACGGGCGGCACCAGAAATCGTGCACAGCCCGGACCGCCTCACCCAGCCGCTTCGGCGGACCACTCCCAAGTCCGATCCGGACCCCAAGTGGGAGCGCATCGGCTGGGAGGAAGCACTGAGTGAGACCGCCGAAAAGCTGGGACGGATCAAGGCTCAGGACGGCGCGGAAGCTGTGGCCTTCGCCGTGACTTCGCCCAGCGGTACCCCACTGTCGGACTCCATCGACTGGATCGAGCGTTTCATCCGCCTCTTCGGCAGCCCCAACACCTGTTACTCCACTGAAGTCTGCAACTGGCACAAGGACTGGGCCCACGCCTTCACATTCGGAAGTTCGCTGCCGACCGCGGACTTTGCCGCAACTGACCTCGCCGTGCTCTGGGGTCACAACCCTGCCAAGACGTGGCTGACTCAGTCGGCGGCCCTTGCACAAGCCCGAGCCGACGGAGCCCGTCTGGCGGTCATCGACCCCCGCCGCTCGACCAGTGCGCTGGAAGCGGACCACTGGCTGCGTGTCCGCCCTGGTGCGGACGCGGCCCTCGCCCTGGGCGTCGCCCGGCTCGTGCTGGAACGTCGCGGCTACGACGACAGTTTCGTTCGGGCCTGGACAAATGCTCCCCTGCTCGTTCGCCGTGACACAGGACGCTTTCTGCGTGCCCAGGAGATTGATCCGGACCTCGACGGTTACGTCGTCTGGGACACCGTCGACGACACCTGGCGGTCATACGACACTCTCCGCGCCGCGCGGAACCCCGGCCGCTTCGCCCTGCACGGCACCCATCGGGTGCGCATACGCACCGGCACGGTCGACTGCGAGCCCGCCTTCGAGCGGTACCGCGACGCCTGCCGGCCATGGAATGTGGAGGAAACCGCCCGCACCACCGGTATCGAACCAGCGGAGCTGACCGCCTTCGCCGACGCACTCATCCAGGCACGGTCCGTGTCCTATCACGCGTGGACCGGCGTCGGGCAACACGCCAATGCCACCCAGACCGAGCGAGCCATCGCCACGCTGTACGCGCTGACCGGCAGCTACGACGCGCCCGGAGGCAACGTCATATGGCCGCGGCACGCCCTGAATCCGGCCACCGACCTGACCCAGCTCCCACATGACCAGCGGGCCAAGGCCCTCGGCATGGCGGAACACCCGCTCGGCCCTCCTGCCCAGGGCTGGATCAGCGGCCGGGATCTGTGCCGCGCGATCCTGTCGCAGGATCCCTACCCAGTACGAGCCTTGGTCGGGTTCGGCAGCAACCTGGTGCTCTCACAACCGGATCCGCGACGCACAGCCGCCGCTCTTCGCCACCTCGACTTCTACGTACACCTCGACCTCTTCCCCAACCCCACCTCCCAGTTCGCCGACATTGTGCTTCCGGTCAACAGCCCCTGGGAACACGAGGCGATCAGGGCGGGATTCGAGATCAGCCAGCGGGCTCAGGAACACGTCCAGCTCCGGCCGCGCATGGTGGAGCCGGTGGGCCAGTCCCGCTCCGACACCGAAGTCGTGTTCGACCTTGCGCAGCGTCTGGGTATGGGCGCCGACTTCTTCAACGGCGACGTCACGGTCGGCTGGAATCATCAGCTCAAGCCCCTGGGGTTGACCGTCGACGAGCTCCGCCGCCATCCTCGCGGCTTCCGGGTCCCCCTCGAAACCGTCTATCGCAAATACGCCCAGAGCACGGAAGACGGCCAGGTCACCGGGTTCGCCACCCCGACCCGACGTGTCGAGCTGTACTCGGAACGGCTCGCGCTGCACGGCTACTCCGCTGTCCCCATCCATTCCGCGCCCGGTACTGGACCCGACTCCCGCTACCCGTTGTTGCTGACATGCGCGAAGAACGGCTACTTCTGCCACAGCCAGCACCGCGGGTTGTCCTCTCTGCGCAAGCGCAGCCCGGAACCCACTGTCGACATCAGCGGGGCACTGGCACAGCGGCGCAACATCCGCGATGGCCAGTGGGTGGCGCTGTCCACGCGCATGGGGACGATCCGCATGCGCGCACGTATCGACCACGATCTGCACGAGGACGTCGTATGCGCCGAATACGGCTGGTGGCAGCAGGCTCCGGACCTGGCACTACCGAGTTTCGATCCCTATGACGAAGCCGGCAGCAACTACAACCTCCTGATCGGAGACGACGTACGCGACCCGATCAGTGGGTCGGTGCCGATGCGGTCCAGCAGTTGCGACGTCCAGCCCATCGCGACGTCTCAGTGGGAAGGAATCAAGGAGTTCGTCATCGTCTCCGCCGTACCGGAAGGAGCCGGTGTCCTGGCCTTGAGCATGGAACCTGCCGACGGTTCGGAGCTGCCCGATTTCAGGCCGGGCCAGCACATCACCCTCAGCTTCTCCGCCACCGACCCCGCAGGCGCGGAACGGTCATCGGCACGTTGCTACTCCCTGACCGGCCCCGCGCAGGACAAGGACCGCACGGCGTACAGCATCGGCGTACGCCGCGTGCCGGACGGACAGGTCTCCGGCCAGGTGCACGCAACCGCACGTGAGGGGAAGCGCGTGCAGCTGACGGCGCCGGCAGGACTCTTCGCCATCCCGCCCGACATCAGCCGGCCAGTCGTGCTCCTCGCCTCCGGAATCGGGATCACGCCGTTCATCGGCTACCTTGAGACACTGGCCCGCAGCGGCGGCAGCGTCCCCGAGGTCGTACTGCACTACGGCAGCCGAAATTCCACCTCACACGCCTTCCTGGACCGCACGAGCGAACTACGGGACGTCATCCCCCAGCTACGCGTCCACACCCACTACAGCCGACCGGAATCCCATGACCTCCTCGGCCGCGATTACGACCACTTCGGACGCGTCAGCGCCGCCGACGTCGATGCCCGACTCATCGAGCGCCGCGCCCGGTTCTACCTATGCGGACCGGAGGACATGCTCTCCGACATCACCATCGGCCTTGTCGACCGAGGCGTGCCGCGCTTCGACATCTTCGCCGAAAAGTTCCACGCCGCCCCCCAGCGCGTCGACATCCCCGACAGCGCACAGGCCACCGTCCGCTTCACCCGCGCCAACCGCCAGGTCACCTGGCGCAAAGAAGACGGCACTCTGCTGCAACTGGCGGAGAAGGAAGGGATCCGCCTGCCCAGCGGCTGCCGCTTGGGACAGTGCGAAAGCTGCGCCATCACCGTCCTGGACGGGCACGTAGCGCATCTGGTCAGCCGCCCGGAGGACCTGGCCGGCGACCAGTGCCTGACCTGCCAGGCCATGCCCATGACCGACGTCACTCTCGACGCCTGACCGCTTGACCGCCTGATCGAAAGACGACGATGCTGAATATCGACGCCCAACAGACCATCAAAGCACTGCCGTTCCACGACCTCGTCCCCGCGCTCCGGCAAGGCTTCGTTCACGGCGCCAACACTCCTGCCCGCCACCACCACACCGTCGACGCCGACACCGACGCCACCATCCTGCTCATGCCCGCCTGGTCCCATCGCGAGTTCCTGGGTGTCAAACTCGTCAACGTCTTCCCCGCCAACGCCCTCCACGGCAGGCCGGCCCTGTCCTCCGCATTCGTCCTGGCGAGCGCCGCCACCGGGGAGCACCTGGCCATCATCGACGGCAATGAACTGACCCGACGCCGCACCGTGGCGACCTCCGCTCTGGCCGCCTCCTACCTCGCACGACCCGAGAGCACCACCCACCTGGTGGTCGGAGCAGGGCATGTGGGCAGCCTCGCCGCCGAGGCATACCGCAGCGTTTTCGACATCCGGACAGTGCTCGTCTACGACCGGTCCGCCGGCCACGCCCATCGCCTGGCCGACACCCTGAAGCAACAGGGGCTTGATGCCCGTGCCGTCGCCGACTTGGCCCCCGCGGCGGCCGAAGCCGACATCATCAGCTGTGCCACCCTCGCCACCGAGCCCATCATCAAGGGCGACTGGCTGGAACCCGGCACCCACCTCGACCTCATCGGCAGCTTCCGCCCCACCATGCGAGAGGCTGACGACCAGTGCATACGCCGCGGCACCATCTTCATCGACACGCCACAGGCCCTGCACGAATCCGGTGATCTGACTCAGCCCATCGACGCCGGCCTTCTCACCCCGGACGATATCGTCGGCACCCTGCCCGACCTGTGCGCCGGCACCATCCCCGGCCGCCGCACCCAGGAAGAGATCACCGTCTTCAAGGCGGTCGGCAGCGCACTCGCCGACCTCACCGCCGCCTCGGCGGTCTACCGCTCACACGGCCCGTCCCCCCGGGCCCACACCTGCCAGGAGCCATCTTGACTTCCTCCCTCTCGTGAACGAGGGGGGTTCCTACGGCTCGCGCCGTGGGGCTTCCTGCTTCATCACCGACTGCCCCGCCCGGGAGGACTCCCGTTGAGGTCTTACACCGGCTCCACAGGCCGACACCGCCAGTCCGGCGGCCAGAAGGTTCTTCGCTGCGTTCACGTCCCGGTCGTGGGCCGTGCCGCAGTCGCACGTCCAGGTGCGGACGCTGAGCGGCATCTTCTCTTGCAGGGTGCCGCATACGGAGCACAGCTTGGAGGAGGGGAACCAGCGGTCGACCCCGATCACCTCGCGGCCGTACCAGGCGGCCTTGTACTCCAGCATGCTCCGGAACTCCGACCACGCCGCGTCGGAGGTCGCCCGGGACAGCTTGCCGTTGCTGAGCATGTTCCGGACGGTGAGGTCCTCGATCACGAGCGTTTGGTTGTCACGCACGAGTCGAGTGGTGAGCTTGTGCAGATGGTCACGGCGACGGTCGGCGATGCGGGCGCAGACCTTGGCGACCTTGCGGCGCGCTTTGGCCCGGTTGACGCCGTCGCCCCTGGCCTTGCGGGCGAGGTCGCGCTGAGCTCGGGCGAGGCGGGCGCGGTCGCGCCGCTCGTGCCTGGGGTTGGCGATCTTCTCACCCGTGGACAGGGTGAGCAGGTGGCCGAGCCCGGCGTCGACACCGACCGCCAGGCCGCCGGCGGGAAGCGGCTGGACGGCTGGGTCCTCGACGAGGAGGGAGACGAACCAGCGCCCGGCCGCGTCCTGGGAGACGGTCACCGTGGACGGGACCGCGCCTTCCGGCAGGGGACGCGACCAGACGGTGCCCAGCGGCTCTGCCATCTTCGCCGGCGTCAGCTTCCCCTCCCGAAACCGTCACGCACTGGAGGTGTACTCGGCGGACTTGCCGGAGTTCTTACGCGACTTGAACCGCGGGTACTTCGACCGCCTGGCGAAGAACGCGGTGAACGCCGCCTGGAGGTGCCGCCGGGCCTGCTGGAACGGAGCCGAGGACACCTCGTTGAGGAAGGCCAATTCCTCGGTCTCCTTCCACACCGTCGGCATCGCCGACGTCGCGTCGTAGTTGACCCGCTCCTGACGCAACGTCCACGCCTCAGTACGGGCCGCGAGCGCCATGTTGTAGACCTTCCGCACGCATCCGAACGTGCGCGACAGCTCCGCTGCCTGCGCATCGGTCGGATAGAAGCGGCACTCGAACGCCCGCCTTACGTAAGCGGTCATAGCCCACAAACCAGCACAGGCGACTCGGCTCTCCCTGCCCTGCTCCGCAGGAGCCCGCTTCCTCCCCCGCCTGAAGGCGGGGGTTTCCTCGGAGGTTCCCGATGATCGAGCAGAGGCCCAAAGGGGGCGACGACTCCGCACCTCAGCAACCGCCACGCGATGGATTCCTCGCCCGCGCCGCTACCCGAAGCGCGGCCGTGGCCGAACGGTGGTTCCCCAACACCCTCGTCTTCGCACTCCTGACTGTGGCCGTCGTGGCCATCGCGGCAATGAGCATCGGATCAGGCCCCGCAAAGGTCGCCTCTGTCTTCGGCAACGGCTTCTGGGACCTGATCCCCTTCACCATGCAGATGGCCATGGTCGCCATCGGCGGTTATGTCGTGGCCACCGCCCGCCCCATCCAGCGAGTCATCACCCGCCTGGCCCAGGTCCCCGCCACAGAGCGGGGTGCCGTCGCCATGGTCGCGGCCATCAGCCTCACCTCCGCCCTGCTGAACTGGGGATTCAGCCTCATCTTCAGCGCCCTGCTGGTCAGGCGCCTGGCCGAACGCGGCAATCTGCGCGTCGACTACCGGGCCGCCTCGGCAGCCGCATACCTCGGCCTGGGCGGTAGCTGGGCCCTTGGTCTCAGCTCCTCAGCCGCTCAGCTCCAGGCCAACGCGGAGAGCCTGTCGCCCTCCCTGCTGTCGATCACCGGCGTCATCCCCTTCCGGGAAACCATCTTCACCTGGCAGTCCCTCACCCTCGCGGCTGTCGTGATCGTCGTCTGCGTGTCCATCGCCTACCTCACCGCTCCACGTGGCGACAGCGTGCGCACCGCAGTCGACCTCGGCATTGACCCCAGCGACCCCGTCGAAGACGACCAGCCCCGCACCCGGCCGGGGGAGTGGCTGGAGTACAGCCCGCTGCTCACCTTCGTCGTCGTCGCCCTCGTCGCCGGATGGGCCGTGCAGGAGTTCGCCGACAAGGACCCCATCGTCGCGATCTCCGCGCTCAACACCTACAACCTGCTCTTCCTGACGCTCGGCATGCTGCTGCACTGGCGCCCGCGCCGGTTTCTCGCGGCGGTGACCAAGGCGGTTCCGGCCACGGCCGGCGTGCTCATTCAGTTCCCCTTCTACGCCGGCGTCGCCGCCATGATGACCCAGGCCACCAACGGCGCGGGCGACAGCCTGTCCCACTACCTGGCGTCAGGCTTCACCGGCGTCGGATCCCCGACCCTCTTCCCGCTGATGATGGGCGCCTACTCCGTCATCCTGGGTTTCCTCATCCCCTCCGGCGGCGGGAAGTGGATCATCGAGGCGCCCTATGTCATGCAGGCCGCCAATGACCTCAACGTCAACCTCGGCTGGACCGTCCAGGTCTACAACGCGGCCGAAGCACTTCCCAACCTCATCAACCCGTTCTGGATGCTCCCGCTGCTGGGTGTCCTCGGCCTCAAGGCCCGCGACATCGTCGGCTACACCTTCCTCTACCTCGTCGCACTGCTGCCGATTGTGCTTGGCCTGCTCACCCTGCTGTCCACCACGCTGCCCTACCACCCGCCTGTCCAGCCCTAGCGCGCTGGCACAGCTCCCCGAGCCTGGGAAGGAACCACGTCGATGCCCCTCGATACCGCCACCGCCGCGCTCTACAACGACATCGTTCACCTCAATCCCGCCAAACACCGAATTCCACCAGGCCGTCGCGGAGGTTCTGCACTCCACCAACCCGTCCTTCAGCAGCGTCCGGAACTGGGCGACAATGCCTTCCTCCAGCGGCTGTGCGAGCCCGAACGCCAGGTCGTCTTCTGCCGGCACGCTCACGGGCAAGGACCTGAAGATCGGCGGCAGCCACGCACGCCCTGAAGCCACCGGCTACGGCGCCGTCTACTGCCTCCAAGCCATGCTCGCCGAGCGCGGCCACACGCTGGAAAACAAGACCGCGGTCGTCTCCGACTCCGGCAACGTCGCTCAGTACGCCCTGGTCGCGCGTTTCGCACCGGACAGGAGGCCGTGGGACATTCCCTGCGATGTCGCTCTGCCCTCCGCGACGCAGAACGAACTGGGTGAGGCCGATGCCGTGTCCCTGGCCAAGAACAACCTCATCGCACTCGCTGAAGGCGCCAACATGCCCTGCAGACCGGACGCGATCAAGGTGTTCCAGGAAGCGAGAATCGCCTTCGGCCCCGGCGAACGTCGGCGGCGTAGCCACCTCGGGCTTGGAGATGCGGCAGAATGCCGCACGCACCAAGTGGTCCTTCACTTGCGGCGGTTCGAGGACGGGGTCCGGGCCAAGGACTGGCCGACGGCGCACCAGGAGCACTTGCAGTTCCATCTGTCGATCATCAAGGCACTGCGGCTGCCCGCGCTGGAGACTTCGCTCGCCGTCCGCTTGGCGCTCCGGGGCAGGGGCCGGTTTGCTCATGGGCAGTTGTTCGTGAACCTGCGTGGCTGTGATGTCGGGCCGCCTTTGGGGTCCGCGGCCGTCAAGGGCGGCCGTGGGAAAGGGCCTGCTCGGTCCAGATCGTCTTGCGACCCGCGGCGTGACGCGTACCCCAGCGCTGTGTCAGCTGGGCGACCAGGAGCAGACCGCGTCCGTCCTCGTCGAAGGTGCGGGCTCGCCGCATGTGGGGCGATGTGCTGCTGGCGTCGGACACCTCGCAGGTGAGACAGGAGTCGTGGATCAGGCGCAGCTGGATGGGCGGTCGAGCGTGGCGGATGGCGTTGGTGACGAGTTCGCTGACCACGAGTTCGGTGACGAAAGCTGCTTCGTCGAGCCCCCAGGCCGTCAGCCGATCCATGGCCATCTGACGTGCCCGAGCTACTACCGCGGGGTCCGACGGCAGGTCCCAGGTGGCCACCTGGGAGGCGTCGAGCCCACGAGTACGAGCCAGGAGCAGGGCGACGTCATCGGCGGGAGTGTCCGGAAGAAGCGCGTGCAACACGTTGTTACATGTCTCTTCCAGAGAGGACGCGGCGCAGGCCAGGGCTCTGCGCAACCGTTCGATTCCGGTGCCGAGGTCCCGGTCTGCGGATCCGATCAGACCGTTGGTGTACAGGGCGATCAGGCTGCCTTCGGGAAGTTCCAGCTCGGCGGACTCGAAGGGCAGGCCGCCGAGGCCCAGTGGAGGGCCGGGGGGCAGATCGGGGAAGTCGGTGGCGCCGTCCGGTTGGACGACTACGGGGCCGGGATGGCCGGCGCGGGCGAGGGTGCAACGGCGGGAGACCGGGTCGTAGACCGCGTACAGGCATGTCGCGCCGATGACCTCCGCTCCTCGGTCCGCCTCCTTACAGGAAGGCGCTTCCTCCTCCTCTCCGCGATCCAGGCGCAGAACGAGGTCGTCGAGATGGGTGAGCAACTCATCGGGCGGAATGTCGATGTCGGCGAGGGTGAGTACCGCCGTACGCAGGCGCCCCATGGTGGCGGATGCCTGGATGCCGCGGCCGACAACATCGCCCACAACGAGAGCGACCCGGGCGCCGGACAGCGGGATGACGTCGAACCAGTCCCCGCCCACGCCGGCCCGGGAGCCCGTCGGCAGATAGCGGGACGCGACTTCCACAGCTGCCTGCCGAGGTGCCTGCTGGAGCAGCATGCTGCGCTGAAGGGCCAGGGCGGTGTTGCGCTCGCGCGTATAGCGGCGAGCGTTGTCGATGGACAGAGCTGCTCTGGCGGTGATCTCCTCGGCGAGGAGGAGGTCTTCCGCGTCGAAGGTGTCAGGCGTCTGGTGTCGGAAGAACTGGACGATGCCCAGGAGCGTCCCGCGGGCGAGGAGCGGCGCCACGATGAGCGAGTGGAGGCGGTACCGGCGGATGGCCTGGGCGCGCACGGGGTCGCGACTCAGCCACCTCTGGATGTCCTGGTCCTCCATCCAGTGGCGCGACGGACTTGCCGTGGACAGGGCCCGGCTCATGGGTGAGCCCTCGGAATAGCGGTCTGTCTGCCCCGGTTCGACCACCGACTCCGGGCAGCCGTCGAGGACCGAGTGCTGGGCAGCGCGACAGAGGACGACGTGGCCACCGACCGGCGTCAGCTCCGACTCGGTGCCCCGGAAGAGGCCCTCGAGCAGGTCGACGGTCACGAAGTCGGCGAACTGCTCGGTGGCCACGTCCGCCAACTCCTCGGCGGTCCGGGCGACGCCCAAGGTGGTACCGATGCGGACGCTGGCCGCGTTCACGATGGCGAACCGCTGTCGGACGCGATACTGCCCGGCGATGTCGAGCGCCGCAGTGGACACGCCCCGGACGCGCGCGGCAGCCGGGACGGGCCGGTTCGACAGCCGGGCCAACACTATCGGCAACCCAGTCAGCGAGGTGATCACCGCATCCGGCTCGGCCAGCTGGTCAGCGGTCGGCGCCGGCGGAGCCTCGCCGCGCAGCATCCACACCTTTCGCAGACCGACCCGTGCCGACCCCCGGATGTCGGTGTCGAGGCGGTTGCCGACGTAGAGCGCCTGTGCGGCGGACACGCCCACCCGGTCCAGCACGGTGCGGAAGGCACGCGGGTCGGGCTTCTCGACGGTGTCGACGCCACCGAGCACGACCGCGTCGAACAGCCCGTCCAGGCCATCGCGGCGCAGCGCCTCCCGTACCTGAGCCGGATGGTTGCCGAGGATGCCCAGCCGGTACTGGCGTGCCAGCGCCTCCAACGTCGGCCTGACATCGGGATAGAGCGCCTCGGCCGGGTACTCCCAGTGCCGGACGATGTGCTGGTGCAGCAGGGCGGCATCTCCGCCGGGGACGAACCGGCGGGCGAAAGCCGTGCGCAGTGCGGTCCCGCCGCTACCGCGCTCTATGTCGTAGAGCGACCAGAACTCGGCCTCATCCACATCCCCCGCCAGCTCGCGGATCGCCCGGTACAACGCCCGCACGAAGCGTTCGTCGTCGTAGATCGTGCCGCCGATGTCGAACAGCACCGCGTCGATGCGCTCGACCTGTGCGTGTGCGCCGGATGCGGGGTGCCCCCCTGTCCTCATGTCGCCGTTCACGGTTCACCCCCTGACTCGGAGGGCCCTAAACCCAACCCTATGTCTGCCCACGTACGCCTGCCAGGTATGAGTGCGGGCGGCATACAGGCTTGCCATCACAGGGCCACAGTCACTTTCTGTATCCGCTTAGAACCTCTGTGTCCGCCGAGGCGGCGTGCGGAGTCGCGTCCCGGCTGCGGATGACGGGGTGACCCAGGGCGTCGGACACCACGATGCGGCAGTTGGTGCCGCCCAGGTCGACGCCGCAGACCAGCGCGGATCGGTGGTTGAAGCCGACGGCGGTGGACTGGCGGCCGGGGCCTTCTCGCGTCAGCCGCCGGCCCTCACGTACGAGCCCGGCCTCCATCAGGTCGTCGATGATCCGGAAGACCGCGGCACGGCTGAGGCCGGTGTCGGCGATCAGCTGCTGACGGTCCAACTCCGAGCCGGAGAGCAGGGCGGCGAGGACGGCGCTGCGGTTCGAGGCGCGGGGGAGCGAGGTAGTTGCCACAATTCCTCTCACTCTGAGATTAATTAGCGTGTGCCTACTCCAACCACGAGGTGGTGATCACGAGGTGAGGAGCGCGGTCATCGCTGACGGCGGTTCCCCCAAGAACTCCTATGAGCGACTTCGTGGGACTGGCCATCCGGATCCGCGCGTATGGCCCCGGACCGATGGGCCGCAGGGAAAGGGGGCGGTGCCCGGGTCCTGAGGGCGCTTGGCGCCGTACATGCCGTCGGCCGGATTCCACTCACTCGCCGTCGAGCGGTACAAGCCACATGCTCGTAGCGGGGCACGTGCTGTCAGCGCCGCCCCTGTACGGCGTCCTCGGTCATCCGGCGGTCCGCCCGTCGATCCCGGCCTCGGCCGCCCTGTGTGCGTGGATGGCGGCCGCCTCGGTGGCGATGGCACGTCCCTCGGCCAGCTTCTCCACCTGCTCCGCGTGGGCTTCCAGTTCGCTCAGGCGTGTGGCGCGAGCTGTGACGCGTTCGATTGCCACCGTGAGGGCCCACTGCCGTAGAAACCGCCGCATGGGTGCCGCGTTGTCCGGGCTGTCGGCTGCCTCCACCGCCGCCGTCCGCTCGGCGTCGAACACGGCCACCCGGTTTCGGCGCAATTTGCGCCAAAGGCGCGCGCAGGTCGATCGCCGTGGTCTTGGGCTGCGGGATCAGGGTCCTGCGCCCGTCCGCTGCCGTTGCGCTCATACCGCCGGGCCTTGCCAGATGGCCAGATGCGCCTTGCTGTCGACGGCTGGATGGCCGCCTGTACCCACGCCCCTCGCTCCCTCCGTCTCGCGCGTGGTGCGGCATTAGCGTTGATATATGCGATATGCGCCAATTAGGGGTTGGCTGGCAGAGCCTACGAGCGGGCCCCGCCCTCCTCCTCCCCCCGCACCGAACGATGGGTACGCGTCGCCCGGCTCAGCGGTCCGGTCGGGGGATCGGCCCCCGCCGGGGCCCGGTCATCCGAACACCGCGTCGTGGAAGGCGATTTCCGCCTCCAGCATGCCGGTGAACCAGCGGGTCAGCCGCTCCTGGGGGATGTCGTCCGGCACGGCGTCGACCTCCGCCGCGAGAGCCCGTACCCCGTCCCGGAACGCCTGGTCGGCGTGGAGCGCCACCCAGGCGCTCATCGCGCCGTCGGGGACGGCGCCGTGCTCGTGTGCCCGGGTGCACCAGGTGAGGTAGAGGCTCTCCGCGGCGAACAGGATGGTCATCACCGCCGGGTAGCCGCCTTCCCGCGCCACGTCGACTGCGTACCGTGACAGCACCTCGGCCCGCCGGGCGGCGTCCGGCCGGGCGGGGACCGGCCAGGCGGCGCGGGCTTCGCGGAAGTAGTCCGCCTGGGTGGTGGTCAGCGTATGGACCGCACGGGCGTTGCGCTCCAGCGCCGTCCGGTCGGGGGCGCCCCAGACGGCCAGTCCGTGCAGCCGGGTGGCCGTCTCCACGAACGCGGCCTCGATCTCCAGGTAGTCGGCGTAGTCGGCGTCGCTGATCGTGCCGGCCGTGATCTCGGTGACGAAGCGCATGCGCAGCGCCTGTTCCATGACCGGGGCGGCGGCCTTCAGGAGCCGCTCGGACCGGCTCATCGGGAGAGCCATTCGACGAGGCCGCCGAAGACCCGGGCGTAGCCGTCCCACTGCTCGCAGAACGCCGCGGGCGCCCAGTGCGGGGAGCAGTCGGAGGTGAAGACCGCCGACCGTCCCGCGCCGTACTCGGCCACCGCCACCAGGGGGTCGCCGCCCAGGGTGGCCAGGATCTCGGCGCCCGGACGCGGCCGGACGCGGTTGTAGCCGAGCAGCGGCGGCCATTCGCCGGTCACCCCGCCGAGGGCGGGATGGCCGGTACCGACGGATGACGCACGGCCGCCCGCGGGGAGTTCGACGCGGTCGTCCTCGGGCAGCAGCTCGACCGGCAGCACCTCGTGCAGCGCGGTGTTGCGGTAGGCGGCCTTGCCCTCGAAACCGGTGAAGGAGAGATAGCCGCCGACCATCAGCAGCCCGCCGCCGTCGCCGACCCATCCGCGCAGTGCGTCGATCCGGTCGGCCCCCGGCGTGCCCCGCTCGAACACCTCGGGGGAGAGCTGGAGGGAGTTCGCCCCGATGTCGGAGAGGACGACGACGTCGTAGCGGGCGAGCGCCTCGGCATCGCCCGGGAACTGCCCGGGTACCAGATGCGCGGGCAGGTGCGTGACCTCGTGCCCGCGGCCCTCCAGCGCCCGGCGCAACGGCTCCACCCCGGTCACATAGGTACTGGTGGTGAACGAGTCGACCCCCTTGATGTGTGTGGACTGGGAGATCCAGCTCTCACCGGCTATCAGGACGCGGCTCACAGGGTGCTCCTTTGTAACGGGGATGGGGTGAAACGCCGGGACGGTGGTCAGGGCGTCAGGACGCGGCGGCGTGCTCGAACAGCCGGGCCGGGTTGGTGTGCAGCAGGCCCGCGGCGGTCCGCCGGGGCACGCCGTGCTCGACGAGCCGGGAGAGGAACAGCTCCGGCACATAGCGGAAGCCGTTGCCGCCGTAGGCGGTGAGCATGCTCTTGAGGAACACGTCGTGGCTGAGCAGCAGCCGGTCGCCGTGTCCGCGGGCGATGAGCCCGGCGATCGCGTGCGCGGTTTCGTGGGGTGCCGGGGACTGCCCCTCGCCGGGGTAGCGGAACGGCATGCCGATCATGTCGAATTCGAGCCAGACGCCGCGGTCGGCCACCGACCGCTGATAGTCCGGGTCGGCGTGCGAGGGGTCCATATGGCACAGCACCACGGCGGCCGGCGCCACCCCGTACTCTCCCAGTACCAGGTCGAGGACCTCGTGGGCGCGGCGCTGCCAGCCGGGCAGATGGATGTAGAGCGGCACACCGGTCTCGCGCTGGGTGCGCGCGGCGGCGCGCAGCGCGGTGTGCTCGCCCTCGGTGAACCGCGGGGAGACCCCGATCTCGCCGATGACGCCCGGCCGGATCCCGGTGCCGTCGGCGCCCTCGGTGAACTCGGCCAGCAAGGCGGCGGCGAGGCCGCGCTCGTCCGCCGGTGACAGTGGCCGGGGATGGTAGGGCTCCAGGTACCAGCCGCTGCCCATGACCACTCGTACGCCGCTGTCCTCGGAGAACGCGCGCAGCGCCGCCGGGTCGCGGCCCAGTCCGCCCGGGGTGACATCGACGATCGTGCCGCCCCCGGCGGCGGCGAACGCGCGCAGGTCGGCCAGCATTCCTTCGGTGTCGTCGAGCACACAGTGGTCGAGGCAGGCGTAGGGCTGCTCGCGCAGCAGCCAGGCCAGTTCGGGTGTGGTGCGGGCGTCGCGCAGATGACCGAGCCGGGGGTCGGCCGGGGCGGTGACGGCCTTGCGGACGTCGTTGCGCAGATGCTCATGGGTGAGGGTGAGGCCGAGCCCGGTGCTGGGCACCGGCCCGGTCACCGTGGTCACGGTGCGGGGGGCGGGGCCGCTCATGAGCGGCCCGTCAGATGGGCGAACAGATCGGCCATCGCCCGGCCGCGCAGGTTGATCCAGATCGCGGCGAGCAGCACCAGTCCGGTGACGATGGGGGTGAGGAACGGGCTCACGCCGAGCAGGTTGAGGCCGTTGGCGATAACTCCGGTGATGAGGGCGCCGATGACGGTGCCGAGTACGGTGCCCCGGCCGCCGAACAGATTGGTGCCACCGAGCACGACCGCCGCGATCACGGTGAGTTCGAAGCCCTGTCCGGAGTTGGCGGAGCCTGACCCCAGCCTGGCCGCGGTGAGCAGCCCGGCGATACCGGCGGCCACCCCGGTCATCATCAGGGTGATCATCTTGACCCGGGCGGTGTTCACCCCGGCCCGCCGTACCGACTCCTCCTGGGCGCCGATGCCGTTGACGTAGGAGCCGAACGGCAGCTTCGACAGCAGGACCGCTCCGATGGCGACCGTGGCCAGGGCGATCCAGGCCAGCGCGGACAGCCCGAGGAAGGAGGCGTCGCCGAGCTTGGCGACGAACAGCCGGGCGTCGATGGGGACGGAGAACCCCTTGGTCCACAGCTGTGCCAGACCGCGGACGACCGACATGGTGGCGAGGGTGACGATGAACGGGGGGATCTTCTGATAGGCCGACAGCCATCCGTTGACGGCGCCCCAGAAGAGCCCGGCGAGCAGCGCCACGACGATCACCACGGAGGAGTCCCAGCCGGCCTGGAGCATCTCGGCGGTACAGGTGGCGGTGAACGCGAGGATCGATCCCACGGACAGGTCGATCTGGCCGGTGCTGATCACGAAGGTCATGGCGACCGCCACGACCAGGGTGATCGCCACCTGGGTGGCCAGGTTGGACAGGTTGGTGAAGGTCAGGAAGTTGGGGGCGGCGATGCCGAAGCCGAGGAAGAGCGCGACGCCCACGCCGAGCATGGCCAGGGTGGCCTTGTTGGCGCGCTGCCAGCGGCCCGGGGGCCGGCCCAGTACGGCGGTGGTGCGCATCGCGGTGTCGGCGCTCATATCAGGCCACCTCTTCGGTGTCGGGCCCGCCGTGCGTGGCGCCGGATCGGGTGATCATGGCGACGAGCCGTTCGATGTCGAGATCGGAGATCGGAGCGTCCTCGACGCTGCGTCCCTCGTACATCACGGTGATCCGGTCGCAGACCTCGAACAGGTCCTGCAGCCGGTGGGTGATCAGGATGACGCCGACGCCCTGGGCGGCGACGTCGCGGATCATCTTCAGCACCTGCCGGACCTCGGCGACGGCGAGCGCGGCGGTGGGTTCGTCCAGGATCAGCACGCGCGGGCGGAACGACACCGCACGGGCGATCGCCACGGCCTGCCGCTGCCCTCCGGAGAGCTCGCCGATCTCCTGGTAGGTGGATTTCACCCGGACGTGCAGTTCGGAGAGGGTTTCCGCGGCTCGGGCGTGCATCGTGGCGCGGTCGATGAAGGGGCCTCTGCGCGGTTCACGGCCGAGGAACAGATTGCTGGCCACATCGAGGGTGTCGCACAGGGCGAGGTCCTGGTAGACGATGCCGACCCGCTCGCGGCGGGCGTCGGCGGGGCTGGTGAAGCGGACGTCGCGGCCGTCGATGGAGATCTGCCCGCCGTCGTGCTGGACCGCACCGGCCAGGACCTTCATCAGGGTCGACTTCCCGGCGCCGTTGTCGCCGACCAGGCCGAGTACCTCGCCCGGGGCCAGGGTCAGGTCGACGCCGCGCAGCGAGCGGACGGCGCCGAACGATTTGGTGATTCCTCGCAGGGAGACCAGCGCGCTCTCGCCCATCACTTCTCCAGGTAGTAGAGGTAGTTTTTGACGTTGTCCGGGGTCACCAGCTGGGTGGGAACGGGCACTTGTCGGCGGGTGGTGCGGCCGCAGGCCAGGTCGATCGCGGAATTCATGGCCTCGTAGCCGAACCGGAAGGTGTTCTGTTGCAGCACACCGGTGATCCAGCCGGCCCGCAGCCCGTCGACGGCCTGGCTGGACAGGTCCCATCCGACGACCTTGAGGTCCTTGGTGCGGTGCTGGCTGACCACGGCGGCGGCCAGGCCGATCAGGGCGGGCTCGCCGGTGGCGTAGGCGTACTTCAGGCCGGGGTCGCGGGTGAGCAGGTTCTCGGCGGCGGTCTGGGCGTTCTCCTGGATGTTCCGGCCGTCGACCACGTTCTGGATCTTCATGCCCTTGGCGGTGACGGTGCTGGTGAATCCTTTCTGCCGCTCGTTCTGGATGGTGCTGTTGAGCGCGCCGACGACGCCGATCCCACCGCGGTTGCCGGCCGTCTTCAGCAGGGCCTCGCCGATCCGTCGGCCGCCTTCCGCGTTGCCGACGCCGACCTGGACGGAGACCGCGGGGTCGTCGATGGTGGCGTCCACGGCGACGACCGGCACGCCCGCCGCCTTGGCCCGGCGGATGGCCGGCTTGATGCCCTCGGTGTCGACCGCGTCCACGATGATGGCGTCGTAGTGGTTGGCCACCAGGTCGTCGATGGCGTTGGCCTGGGTGGCGGAGTCGTCGTTGCCGTTGACGATCTGGGTTTTGACCCCGGCCTTGCGGGCCACGGTCCGGGCGCCGGTGTTGATCTGGTTGAAGAACAGCGCCTGGAGGTTGATGGGCACGATACCGATCTTCGGAGCGTGGCCGCGGACGGTACAGGAGCGGGCGACCTCCGCGGGCGGCGGCGGGCCCTGCTCGGTGGTCTTCTTCTCGGCCGCCATCTCGCGGCGGGCCTGGGTGTCGCAGCCGACGGTCGTCAGCAGCAGGCCCAGCGCGACCGCGGCCGTCACTTTCTGGCGCATCTGCTCTCCTTGTCCTACGGGGTGCGGGTCGGCTCCGGGGTTTCGGAAGGGGGGTGGGCCGCGAGCCAGGATTCGATGGCCCGCCGGTCGGGCAGCCCGTCACGGGCGCCGGGGCGGGTACAGGACAGGCCGGCGGCGACGGCGGCGAAGCGCGCCGCCTCCAGCGGGGACCGGCCCCGGTCCAGTTCGGCACAGTATGCGCCGGTGAAGCAGTCTCCGGCCCCGGTGGCGTCGACCGCGTCCACCTCGATCGCCGGACCGTCGTGGCGTTCACCGGCCGGGGTCAGCAGGGTCCAGCCGCGCGAGCCGTCGGTCACGACCAGATGGACGTCATGGTCGGCGGCGGCCCGGGCCAGGGCCGGTTCTCCGCCCAGCAGCGCGACGGCCAGCGGCCGGCCGACGACGGCGTGATCCGCCGCGGACAGCGCGGTGCGCATCGCCTCCGCCCGGTCGCAGCCGTCGAGGTCCACCACCAGGCCCGGTCCGGGCGTCCCGGGCGGGGCGTCGGCGGCGGCCTCGGCCAGCGCGGCGGCGGCCTCGGGAAAGCGGTAGCCGTCGAGGTAGAGCCAGTTGGCCCCGGCCTCGCGCGCGGCCCGTACCGTACGGGTGATGTGCCGGGCGTCCAACTCGTCGTCCTGGCTGATGACGGCGCGTTCGCCATCCGGAGTGAGCAGCACGACGGCGGTGGTGAGGGTGCCGGTGCGGGCGGTCCAGTCGGTGCGGACCCCGTCGGCGGCGAGTGCGGCGAGGAACGCCGTGCTCCGCGGCTCCGGTCCGACCACACCGGCGAACCACGCGTCGGCCCCGGTCCTAGCGGCGGCCGCCGAGGCGTTGGCGGCCATCCCGCCGTGGCCGTGGCGGATGGCGGTCGCCTGCACACGGTCACCGGGAGCGGGCAGTGCGGGCACACCGACGGTCAGGTCGATGTTGGCGTACCCGCAGAAGACGATCACGGGAGCACCACTCCGGCCTTGGCCGCCGCGGCGGTCAGCTCGCGGACCTTGGCCCGGTCGACCCGGCCCCACCAGCGGCCGTTGTCCTTCACCGAGGACGCGACGATCACCCCGTCGCAGGCGGGCAGCAGGCCGCCGATGTTGCCCGCGGTGATACCGGAGCCGATCACCACCGGCAGGGTGGTGTGGGCGGAGATGCCCTCGACCTCCTCCAGCGAGGCGGCGTCCCCGGTCCTGGAGCCGGTGGCGATCAGCACATCGGCCCCGAAGAACTCGGCGTCCTCGGTCTGTTCGGCCAGTGTGCGGTCGGCGACGATGGCATGCGAACCGTGCTTGACGTGCACATCGGCGAAGACCTTGACCGGACCGGCACCGATCCGGCTGCGATAGCGGCTGGCGTGTGCCGACTGGCCCTCGATGATGCCCTCGTTGGCGACATAGGCATTGGCCCACTGGTTGACCCGGACGAATCCGCCGCCGCCGGACCAGGCGGAGGCGATGGCGCACTCGGCGGCGTTGGACAGCACGCTGACCCCCAGCCTGCCGCCGGCCCCCTCCAGCACGGCGTGCCGCACCCGGTCGGTCACCACGGCCATCGCCGCCGATGTCTCGTAACCGTGTTCGCCCGGCTTGAGGAACGGGATGTCCCAGTGGTTCTCCACGATCAGCCCGTGGCAGCCGCCCTCCAAATAGGCCCGCGCCTCCTCGACGGCGAAGGCGCAGATCTCGTCCAGCGGGGTGCCCTCGTAATGCGGGCTGCCGGGCAGCGGCGGCAGGTGCACCACGCCGATGACGACCTTCGGGGCGCCGAACAGCTCCTTGATCGCGTTCGGCCGGGGTGGGAACACCCCGAGGTCGCTCGTGTTCGCGGATGTCGTCATCACGCCACCTCAATGCAATCGATTACAGCCGAGTTGCGGAGGACCGTAGGCAGGGGTCAGGTGCCGTGTCAAGGCTCTATGCTGATTCAACGCGCCAGGTCACATCGGCGTTGGAGCCATGTGACCGGCATGTTTCCCGGCAGGAAGGTAATCGATTGCAACGGGTTACGATCGCTCAGGTCGCCGAGCGGGCCGGTGTCTCCACCGCCACCGTGTCACGGGTGCTCTCCCGCCGGGGCCAGGTCTCGCCCGCGGTCGAACGCAAGGTGCGCCGCGCCGCCGACGACCTGGGCTACCAGGTCAATGTCATCGCCAGGGCACTGCGCAACAGTCGTACCGACACCGTGGGGATGGTCGTGCCCAGCATCACCAACCCGTTCTTCACCTCGCTGGTGGAGAGCGTGGAACACGCCCTGGGGAAGGAGGGCAAGGAGCTGTTCCTGTGCGACGCGCGCTCCGACCCGCGGATCGAGGCGCGCCGGCTGGCCTCGCTCGCCGCGCGCAACGTCGACGGCATCATCGTCAGCCCGAGCCACGGCGTCGACAGCCGGCCCGCCGTGCAGCAGACCGCGGATCGGCTACCGCTCGTCCAGCTCGACCGATTCGTCGACGGCACCACCACCGACTGGGTGGGCGTGGACGACGTCGCCGCGATGCGGCAGGTCGTGGACCACCTCCACGACGGCGGGGCGCGGTCGGCGGCCTTCATCGGCTCGCTGATGACCCACTCCTCCACGGAGCAGCGGTTCGCCGGGTTCCGGCGGCGCGCCGAGGAGCTGAACATCGAGGTGAAGCCGGACCAGGTGCTGCTCGGGGACTACAGCGTGGAGTGGGGCGAGGCCGCCGTGGCCCGGCTGATCGCGGAGGGCGGCCTTCCGGACGCGCTCGTATGCGCCGATGACCTGATCGCGCTCGGGGTCACCCGCGCCTGCCGGGCCCACGGTTTCGCGGTGCCCCAGCAGGTGCAGGTGACCGGCTACGACGACATCGAGTTCTCCCGGCTGACCGAGCCGGCCCTGACCACGGTCCATCAGCCGCGTGACCGGATTGCCGCGGAGGCGGTACGGCTGCTGGCCGCGGCGGGGGCCAAGGACGCCGAGCGCGGCCCGCACGCACATATCTCACTCGTGCCGACCCTGGTGGTGCGCGACAGCACCCGGGCCAAGCAAGCGCCCCCGGACCGCATATGACGGCGACTCACCACAACCCCAGGAGGACTCCGATGGACGACGCGGACACCTGGCGCGGTGCGACGGACCTCGCGCGGCGGCTGGTGCGGATCGACACCCGGGGCGGCCGGGAGGCACCGGCCGCCGCACTGGTGGCGGACCGGCTGGACGGCGCGGGGTTCGACGTCCGGGTCGAGGAGCCGATACCCGGCCGGGCCAACGTCGTCGCCCGGTTCGGGCCAGCGGTGCCACGGGTCCCGGTCACCTTCACCGGACACCTGGACACCGTGCCCGCCGACCCGTCGGGCTGGTCGTTCGACCCGATGAGCGGGGAGCTGCGCGACGGCCGGTTGCTCGGCCGCGGCAGCAGCGATATGAAAGCGGGCGTGGCCTGCCAGGTCGAGGCGGCGATACGGGCCGCCCGGGAAAGCCCGCGGGACACCGCCGTACAGCTGATCTTCACCTTCGGCGAGGAGACCGGCTGCCATGGGGCCGAGGAGATCGACGCGGCGTCGCTCACCCCCACCGACCTGCTCATCGTGGCCGAGCCGACCGGCAACCGGACCGTCCTCGGCCACAAGGGCGTGCTGTGGCTCGCCGCAACGGCCCGTGGGGTCTCCGCGCACGGTTCCCGCCCGGAGCTGGGCCGCAACGCGATCGCCGCGCTCGCCGCCGCGGCGAGCAGGATCCACGGGCACCGTGACTGGCCGGTGAGCCCGACCCACGGCCCGGCCACGGTCAACATCGGCACGTTCCACGCGGGCGAGCAGCCCAACCTGGTGCCGGACCGCGCCGAGATGCGGCTGGACGTGCGCACCGTTCCCGGCTTCGGACGGGACGAGGCGATCGCGGAGATCGCCCGGCTGTGCGGCGACGGCATCGGCCTCGAAGTGCTGCTGGACCTGCCCGGCGTCGCCACCGACCCGTCGGCTGCCGCCGCCGCGCGGGAGATCCTGGCCCCCGGCTCCTCGGCCCGCCCGGCCGAGTACGCGACCTACTTCACCGACGCCTCGGTGCTGACCGGCCGGCTCGGCGATCCGGCGGTGGTGGTGTACGGACCGGGTGACCCGGACCAGGCCCATGTCACCGATGAATCCTGCTCGTTGGCCGCCATGACCGAGTCCGCGGAGGCGATGCACCGGCTGCTGCGGCGCTTGTAGTCCGACGAGCGCGGGCCGTCCCGGGCCCGGGTCCGGAGACCACCTCGACAGGTGCCGTGCGCTATAGTCGATCTTGCCGCGGTCGCCCGAACTCCGGGCAGCCGGTCGCGCGTTGGTGGTCCAAGGAAAGACGCCCCGCTTCCTGCGGGGAGATGCAGGTGCAAGGCCTGCCCGGCGCTCAGAAGACGAGCCCACCCCGCTTACGGGGTGGGCTCGCGCGGGCAACAAGGACAAGGCCGGCGGCGGCGATCTCATGGTCACCGAGGCCGATGTGGACTTCTCGCTCCGCAAGCACCTCGGTTCCGGCCACACCCCACGCAACACCTCGGCCGGGGTGGCGTAAGCGATGCCCAGCCCCTTGAGATGGGCATCGGGAGAGGCGATGGCAGTGGCCATGCCGATCACCAGCCCGGTCACCTCGTCCACCACCGGTCCACTACTGAACCCGGTAGTCAGGTCATTGGCCGCAGACAACTGGATCAGGCGATCCGCCCCGGTGCCGGCGGCCGGCAGACCACCGCGCGGTGCATGCGCGGGAAACCCGAACGACGCCACGCGGTGCCCCGGCACCCCGCTGCTGCCCCCAACATCATGCCCCGAGCCCGGCCGGAGCCGTGCCACATGCGGTCGACAAGGCGGGCGCTGAGGCGGTGATCGGCCGCGATTACTTCCGCGTCGGCGTAGGGGCGTCGTGGCTGCAGGCGGGTCCTGACCAGTGCGCGGTCGTCCGGTGTGGTCGGCGCTCCCCTCCTTAAAGGCGGGCGCCAAGCCCACGGACGTCGGCGATGCCTGGGCCGGAGTTAAATACTTCTCAAGAACGCCTGTGGGCTCGAGGGCAGCTGGAGTCCTGGTGACGTGCATCCACTTTAGGGTGACAGCGACCGGAAACTGAGTGTTCGGCGCGGCGGGGCGCGCCACGGTGACGGTCATGATGATTCGTTGCTGGGCCGCTGCCGCTGCCGCTGCCGCTGCCGCTGCCGCTGCCGCTGCCGCTGCTGCAGGCGCTTCTGCTGCTTCTTGACGATCTTCGGCTCGAACGAGCCGTCCCGGTCACGGGGTGCGGATATCTCCAGCGATCCCACATCCGTCAGGACGGTCTTGGAGCGTTTGCCGTTACCGGAGTCACCGCCGTCCTTGCCCGCCGGATCGTGCTTGTCATAGCCGAGGTGGCCGGTGATCTCAGCGTCGGGGGCTGACTCGAACAGCCGCTTGGTCAACCGCTGCAACAGCCCGCCCTCGCCGGTCAGTTGCAGGCCCTCGCCCGGGGCCGGTTCACCAGCTCGTCGATCAGCCGGTCGTCCACGGCCTTCGCCGACACGGCCGCTGTCGACTCCACGGCCTCGTGGTCTGTCACATTCTCACTGGTCATCGATGCATCTTTCATCATCGGAAGTTACACCGAACGTCTTACAGTCCCTTCGATCGAATTGGGGACTGCGACGGCTGGCGGTGGTCGAGGGCGGTGCGCGGCTCCTACGACCCGGCGGGGTGCGATGGGCCTCGCCTCCGGGTTCATACGAGACGAGGCCCGTGCGCGCAGGCCCGCGGCAACGAACAGGTTCGAGGGCGGGGCGGCAAAGAGCGAGCCGGGCGGGGCAGGGGCTCAATCGGTCCGAGTGGTACACAGGGTTTCGGCGACTGATACCAGGAACTCTTCGGTGCCCAGGTGAAGTACGTCATCGCCGACGAGCTGGGCGAGGTCCTGTGTCATCCGCCCGGCCCGGACGGTCCGTACCACCGCGTCTTCGAGTCGGGCGGTGAAACCGACCAGTTCCGGTACTCCGTCGAGCGTGCCACGGTGGGCCAGGGCCCGCGACCACGCGTAGATCAGGGCGATAGGGTTGGTGGAGGTCACCTCGCCCCGTTGATGGCATCGGTAATGCCGGGTGATGGTGCCGTGTGCCGCCTCCGTCTGGACCGTCCGACCGTCCGGGCTCATCAGCACCGAGGTCATCAGGCCCGGTGATCCGAATCCCTGTGCGACGACGTCGGACTGGACGTCGCCGTCGTAGTTCTTGCAAGCCCAGACGTAACCCCCCGCCCAGCGCAACGATGCGGCGACCATGTCGTCGATCAGCCGGTGTTCGTAGGTCAGATCCGCAGCCTGGAACGGTGCCCGGAATTCGGTATCGAAGATCTCGTCGAACAGGTCGCGGAAGCGCCCGTCGTAGGTGCTGAGGATCGTGTCCTTGGTCGAGAGGTACACCGGGTATCCGCGGTCCAGTCCATAGTTGAACGAGGCTCGGGCGAAGTCCCGGATCGACTGGTCGAGGTTGTACATCGCCATGGCGATGCCCGGTTCGGGTGCTCGGAAGACCAGGTGCTCGATCGGGTCCCCTCCGTCGTCGGGTGTGAAGGTCAGGGTGAGGGTGCCGGGCCCAGGAATCGGGACGTCGGTGGCCCGGTACTGGTCGCCGTAGGCGTGGCGGCCGATCACGATCGGCTTGGTCCATCCGGGGACGAGGCGGGGTATCCCGGGGATCACCACGGGTTCGCGGAAGATGACGCCGCCGAGGTGGTTGCGGATCGTTCCGTTGGGTGATCGCCACTTCTTCTTGAGTCCGAATTCCCGAACCCGCTGCTCGTTGGGGGTGATCGTGGCGCACTTGACGCCGACGCCGTGACGTCGGATCGCCTCGGCGGCGGTGAGGGTGACCTGGTCGTCCGAGGCGTCCCGGGAGTGGATGCCGAGGTCGTGGTAGTCGATCGGGACGTCGACGTTGGGCAGGATGAGCAGGTCCTTGATCCACTGCCAGATCACCTGCGTCATCTCGTCGCCGTCGAGCTCGACGACCGTACCAGTGGTTTTGATCTTGGGCATTTCGCTCCGGTTTTCTTGAGGGGAGTGCCGGGCCGCCGATGAGGGAGGTCCCGGGATGTGCTGTGTTCAGCCGCGGGTGAGCGGGGTTTTCATGCCGGGGGCTGTCTCGTACTCCTCGATCGCGTGGGCGATCCAGCCGGCTGAGCGGGCGATGACGAAGACGGCTTCGCCCGCGCCGCGGGGCATCCGGTGCACGAAGCACATCGCTCCGAGGGCGAACTCGGCGTTCGGGGCGAGGTTGCGCCGGCTGCGTACAAGGTCGACGACCTCGCGGACGATGTGCTGGCGGTCCTCGTCCCCGCCGCTATCGGCGAGTAGCGTCATCATCGCCGCGGCGCGCGGGTCGGCGCCCGGGTAGCGGGGCTGGCTACCGGCGAGCACAACGGAATAGGGATCGGCCTCGCTGGCGGCCGCCTCCCGCGCTGCCCGGGTGGATGGGCCAAGGCCGTGTTCGGCGAGCAGGATCAGCGTGCCGGAGAGCAGGCACGTCCATCATCGACCACGGTCAGCTCGACCGTCGTAGCGCGGTAGGACAACGTGACGTCGACCCTCGACGCGCCTGCCTGCCGCACCGTGTTGGTCAAAGCCTCTTGCGTGATCCTGTACAGCGAGATGGACAGCGACTGGGCCAGCTCGCGTGGTTCGCCGTCCACCGTGTAGGTGGTGCGGAGGGCTCCGCGAAGTCCCGCCACCAGCGTGTCGAGTTGCTCGACGCCCGCAACCGGCACCGCCTGCGCAGGTTGCGCACCGTCACGCAGAACCCCAAGGAGACGATGCATCTCTTCGACCGCGTTCCGGCCAGCCAGCTCGATCGACATGAGCGCGCCTTCAGCGGCGGCGGGATCGCGGGTGAGCATCAGCCGGGCGGCGCCCGCCTGTACGCCCATGACACTCACATGGTGTGCGACGACGTCATGGAGTTCGCGGGCGATGCGGAGCCGCTCGGTGATTACCGCATTGCGCGCGTTCTCGTCGCGCTCGACCTGTAGTTCGCGGTTGCGTTCGGCCAACTCCATCCGCTGGCGGGTCTGTACCCACGCAGCGTTTCCGAAGGTCCAGGCACCCGCGAGAAATAGGATGTTCGTCCCGATCGTGTAAAGAGCGAACGCGGGCAGCACCGGCAGGGGGCCGGTGTCGCGCCCGGCCGTCAGCCCGTATCCCGGAAAGGCTGTTTGGTGGAGCTTCGGGTGGTGAGTGGGTCTGATACTGCTGAGGCAAGAGTGCTCAATGCGGGCTCACGTCCTGGGCGTCACCGCCCCCGACCGGCGCATGGGTCACTCAACTCGCCCGCAATCTGCTCATGGACCTCGGCGACAGGGCTGGGTGCTTCCGGTTCCTCATCCGTGACCGGGACAGCAGGTTCACCGCCGCGTTCGATGCCGTCTTCGCCGGCAACGGCACAATCGTCATCCCGACGCCGCCGCAAAGTCCCCGGTCCAACGCTTTCGCCGAACGATGGATACGTGCAGCCCGCGCGGAGTGCACCGACCGACTCCTGATCAGCGGTGAACGACACCTGCGTACGGTCCTCAACCAGTACGCAGAGCACTACAACACGGGACGGGCCCACCGCAGCCTTGGCCTACGAGCCCCCGACGACGACCCGAACGTCATCCCCTTGCCCGCTGCCGCGGTCAGGCGTCGCCAGGTACTTGGCGGACTGCTCAACGAGTACCACACCACGTCACCCCGGCTGCCTCACCACCCACAGGAAAGGCCCAGTTCAGCAGCCTGAATGGAATATTGACACCCTTCAGGGCCGGCATCGACGACAGCGTCGTCTTCGAGACGAAGGTGACCATGGCCAAGGCGATGATCAGGCGAGCGATCAGGGACAAGATCCCGTTCGGATGGGTGACGGCGGACGCCGCCTACGGCTTCAGCAAGGGCTGGCGTTCCGAGCTGGAACAGGCCGATGTCTTCCACGTCATGGCCACCACCCGGCACGACACCGTCGTCCCCCGCTGGGCCATCGACCACCCCGTCCACGACCTTGTTCCCCGGTCTCCCACGACAGAAGTGGAAACGCCGCTCGTGCGGCAAGGGGGCACATGGCCCGCGGATCTATGACTGGGCCCGCGTCGAGGTCCGGCCCTGGCACCGCGATGACCGCCGGCACCGGGTCCTCGCCCGCCGCAGCGTCAGCAGGCCCGAGGACATCTCCTACTACATCTCCTACTGCCCGGCCGGGACCACCCTGGACGAGTTGATCCGCATCGCGGGCAGTCGATGGGCCGTGGAGGAATGCTTCCAGACCGCGAAGCAGGAATGCGGCCTGGACGACTACCAAATCCGCCGCTACCCCGGCCGGCACCGCCACATGACCCTGGCCATGGCCGCCCACGCCTGCCTCACCGTCCTGCGCGCCCGCGAACTCGACGCCGACAAAGCAGAAACGGATCCTCCCAGCTCATCCACCTCAGCCTCGCCGAGATCCGACGCCTGATCGCCCGACTCACAAACCGCCACCCCACCCCGGTCGACCACATCTTGCACTGGTCGACATGGCGCCGCCGACGCCAGCACCAGGCCCGAGTCAGTCACTACAAACGACGCGGACAGCCCCCCAACTGGCCAGCAGTCACAGCAAGCACCGTTGCAGTACTAGCGAGCCATCATCACCCGTGCGGACAGTCCGTGATGGCGAGGCACTCGAAGGAAGCACGTCCTGGGAGGGTACTGATTATCAGATACCAGGGAACTCAGTTCCCTCCTAGAGACCATCGGTAGGTGCTTCCACCCAGGCATCTTCGATGCGTTGGACGATCTGCCACATCGGCGTGCTGCTTCTGCCGACCAGGATGAGCGATTCCCCCGTATCACCCCAGGTGCGGTGGACGGGTCTCAGACGCCGCCGCAGTGGACGAGGAGGCCCTCAAGGCCCTCGTCGCGAATGACCTGCACGCGGTGCACGTGCCCGAGGAGTACGGCGGGGCGTGCGCGGACGCCCTCGCTCGCCACGGTGATCGTGGACGCCGGCTCCGACGTGGCCGGCCTGAACCAAGGCGGTCCGCGACGGCGACCACTGGGTGCTCAACGGCGTCAAGCGCTGGATCACCTACGCGGGCGTCTCCGAGTACTACACGGTGATGGCCGTCACCGACCCCACCAAGCGCTCCAAGGACATCAGCGCATTCGTCGTGTAGAGAAGTCCGACGAGGGCGTCTCCTTCGGCGCCCCGGAGAAGAAGCTCGGCATCAAGGGCTCCCCGACGTACGAGGTCTCAGGCCCAGATGCCGTTGGCGGAGCCTGGTGCGCCCAGCCATCCCTCGATGGATGCTTTGCGACGTTCTTGCCGGTCAGGTCTCCTCGGACGTCAAAGGGCACTCCGCTCTGGTCATACGCCCGCCGCCATTTGTGGTGGTGGATGGAAGACGTGCTGGCGGCTACTTGCCGTCGTCCTCGCGCTCGAGGGCTTCCAGCGCCCGCCGCGTGACCTCGTCCACCGGGCCCAGGGAGGAGATCGTGACCGCAAGGCCCTGCGTCTTGTAGTACTCGATGATCGGCTCGGTCTGCGTGTGGTAGACCTCGAGCCGCTTGCGGACGGTCTCCTCGGAGTCGTCGTCGCGCTGGTAGAGCTCACCGCCGCAGACGTCGCACACGCCCTGCTTCTTCGGCGGGCTGTACGACACGTGGAACACGTGTGCCGACCGGCTGCGGCAGATGCGCCGGCCGGCGATGCGCTTGATGACCTCTCCCTCGGGGACTTCGAGGTCAAGAACCGCGTCCAGCTTGATGGCCTCGGTCTTCAGCAGCTCGTCGAGCGCCTCGGCCTGCGAGACGTTGCGCGGGAAACCGTCGAGCAGGAAGCCGTTCTCGGCATCCGGCTGTTGCATGCGGTCCTTCGCCATCGCGATGGTGAGCTCGTCGGGGACGAGGTTGCCGGCGTCCATGGAGACCTTCGCGAGTTTCCCGAGCTCGGTCTGCCGACTGATGTTGGCCCGGAACAGATCGCCCGTAGAGATGTGCGGGATCGACAGCTTCCCGGCCAGGCGTGTGGCCTGAGTGCCCTTTCCAGCACCCGGCGGCCCGACGAGGACGATGCGCATCAGCGGAGGAACCCTTCGTCCTTGCGCTGCTGGAGCTCATCGGCGGCGGAGGCGCTTGTCGACGGCTTGGAGACGACCTCGCCGATCCTGCCACCCACGGCCAGATACGGACGACTGGCTGACGGTGCAGCTGGTCGGGGAACGGCCGGAGCCCCGGACCACTTTCGTTCGATTCCGCTCAGAGCCTTCATCACATGTCCAATCGTCTGGGTGGTGCGTCTGCTCGGCTCGCCGTGGGAAGGGCGGACAGGTTGGTTGCGACCGTCCAGCGGCACGGCGCGGCTTGTCAGGGCGGGTGCCGCGCCGTGCCGCCGGACGGAGTGGGTGGGGAGCTGTTGCCCCATGGGGTGGTGGTACGGGTCGGCTGCGCCGGGACCGTCCGGCGGTACGTCTTTTCGGCAAGACAGGGGCGTGCCGCCGGACGGGGTATGAGAGGCGAATCCCCGGCGAGGGGACGGTGCGGCGGACCGGTTGTGCATGGTGGCTGCCGCGGTCAACTCCTGGTGCGACCCAGCACGGTGTTGTCGAGGGGCGACGTCGATGATGTGGGACGCGGCCGTCGCGGACGGTGAGTGCGGTTTGCTCTTTTGTACCGGCCCCTGCACGCAGAGGCTGCCGAGTTCTCGCTCAATCGATGAGGTCGAGGGCGGTGGTGACGATGCTGTCTGTGTCGATGCGGTGGTAGCGGTAGACGTCCTCGATCGCCCCGGACTGGCCGAACCAGGTCACGCCGAGAGTGCTGACGGGAACGTTCTGGATCCTGCTCAGGAAAGCCAAGGTGTGGGGATGCCCGTCCAGGACGGTGACCAGCGGGGTGGCCCGGTCGAGGGGGAAGACCTGGTCGAGGATCCAGGCCGGGTCGTCCGACAGGCCGCGACGGGCCTGGAGCGCGCGGAAGAGTAGGTCCGGACTGGTCACGCACACAACGTCGGCGCCATGCCCGAGGGCGGCGAGCCGGTCGGCGGCGGCCAGGGCCTCCGGGACCAAAGCGCCCATCGCGGCGAGTGTCACCACGGGCTTCTCGTGCTGCCGCAGCCGGTAGGCCCCGGCGGTCACATGTCGGCGACGGCGTTCGCGAGCGGCCGGGTCGCTGGGCACGGCGGCTGTCGACTGGTCGATGGGTCGGGTCGACAGCCGCAGATAGGCCGACCTGCCCCCTGGACTGGCCAAGTTGCCGAGTGCGGCGAGCAGGCACCATTCGGTGTCGATCGCAAACGCCGGCTCATAGGTGACGCAGCCGGGCTGTTCAATGCCCAGCGAGGGGGTGGTGATCGACTGATGTGCACCGCCTTCCGGGGCGAGGGTGACACCGGAGGGGGTGCCGACCAGGATCGACTGGCCACCGGCATAGATGCCGAACGACCAAGGCTCCAGTGCCCGGTTGACGAAGGGGTCGTAGACGACGCCGATCGGCAGCAGCGGCTGGCCCCACCGGCTCCAGGTGGCGCCCAGCTCGCCGAGGAGACCGACCAGGTTGGTCTCCGCGATGCCCAGCTCCACGTGCTGACCGGCTGGCTGCTCGCGCCAGTGCAGGATGGTCTCGGCGTCATCGGCGAACCAGTCGGTGCGCTCGGTCGGCGACCACACACCGACCTTGTTGAGCCAGCCGCCGAGGTTGGTGGTGGAGCTGACGTCCGGGCTGACGGTGACGATCCGGGCGGCCGCCTCCGGCGCCCGCCGGGTGAGATCCAGCAGGACGCGGCCGAGAGCCTGCTGAGTGTTCCCGATGCCGGTGGGGGCCGGGCGCACTAGGTCGGCGGGGACCGCAGGGGGCTTTGGGGGCGCCTGTTCGGGGCGGCGCAGCCGCTGGGCGGCCGCCGCGCACAGGGCCGCTTCCGCCGAACCCTCGCCGAAACGCGTCCACGGGTGGTCGAGATCGGTTCCCAAGCGGTCGGCCAGTGCACGCATCTGCTCGGCCGTCAGGAGCGAGGAGTGGTTTTGCGGGTGGCCCTCGGTGGGGAGCCCGTAGCCCTTGACCGTGTAGGCGAAGATGACGGTCGGGCGGGTGTCGTCGACACCGGCGAACGCATCCGACAGCGCGCCGATGTCGTGGCCGCCCAGGTTGCGCACCGCCGCCAGCAGCGAGGCGTCGTCCAGTGGCGCGATGAGGTCGGCGATCGGCCCGGCGGTCGAGCCGGTGCCGGGCAAGCGCTCGCGCAGCTCGTCGGCGAAGCAGCGCAGCAGGCGCTGGTATTCGGGGTTGCCCATGGCATCGATACGAGCGCGCAGGGCCTCGCCGCCGGGCCGGGTGAACAACTCCTGTAGGAGACGCCCGTACTTGAGGGAGATCACTTGCCAGCCGGCCGCGGCGAACATGCCCTGCAGCTTGTCCGCGGCGATGCCGGGGATGACTCGGTCGAGAGACTGCCGGTTCAGGTCGACGACCCACACCACTTCGCCCAGACTCGGCACCATCGGATCCTGGATGGCTTCCCAGATCGCGCCTTCGTCCAGCTCGGCGTCGCCGAGCAGGGAGTACTGGCGCCCCCTCCCGGCACCGCCGAAGCGCCCCTCCACGTAGCGCCGGGCGAGAGCGCCCCACAGGGGAGCGGTGGCGCCGATACCGACCGAACCGGTGGAGTAGTCGACCGGGTCGGGGTCCTTGGAACGACTGGGGTAGCTCTGCAGACCGCCGAAGGCACGCAGCGTGGTCAGATAGGACTCGTCCAGCTCGCCCAGCAAGTAGTTGATCGCATGCAACACCGGTGAGGCGTGAGGCTTGACCGACACCCGGTCCTCGGCAGTCAGCGCATGAAACCACAGCGCCGTCATGATCGAGGTCATCGAGGCACTGGACGCCTGGTGACCGCCCACCTTCAGCCCCGAAGGGTTCGGCCGCACCCGGTTGGCGTGGTCGATGATCGCGGTGGACAGCCACAGCACCCGTTGTTCGACCGACTCCAGCGCGGCAAGCTCCTCCGCCCGGGCAGGACCGCCGTCGCCGCCGGCCGACCTCAGTTCCGCGACCATCACAGACCACCTCCGCATTCGGCACCATGCCTTAGGAATTTCGCGTTATGCTCCGCCAGAAGACGGGTAACTCTGCGACTGCACAAATGTTTCTCTTATAGGTCGAGCATTCTGCTCGGATTCGGGCCACCTGATCGGTCGGCCCGGGGCGCTGGACCGGTTCGCACCGGCCTTAAGACGCGCCCCCATCACGCGCCTTGGCTGACGGCAGAGAGTCGACTGCACGCAGGACATCTGTCAGCCATGCGACCTGCCCGTCGAACTGTGACAGCTTCCCAGGCCGTACCCACCGGTATGCCTTGTGCTCCCAGTTGAGAGTGAGCCGGCGTTGACTGGTACAGGCCAAAAAAGTGTGCACGGTCCAGTCCGGCCCGCCACGAGGGTCGGCCAGACGCAGCGTGGGGCCCGCAGTCAGCCGCTCCAGAGCGCGGGCGGGGAGCAGAGTCTCCTCCCAGATCTCCTGGATGGCTTGCCGTACCGGGTCGCTGTCAGCGTCCAGATATCCGGTGATGCAGTGCCACAAGCCTGCATCATGCTGGACAGATCCACTGCGCTTGAACAACCCGATGCGCCCTCGCCACATGAGGATGACGGCGACGACTTGTCGCGGGCCCTGAGCCCTGGGGCGACCGGACTCGTCCAGGGACTGTGCCCCTGGTGAAGCCTGGGAGACCGCCCCGCGACCACCGCCTTCGGCACGGACACCCGGGGAGGACCCGACGCGCTTCATCTGGTGCCTCCTTCATGCGACGGCCTGGCCCAGGAAAAGTCCCCTTGCGGGCAGGAGCTCTTCGCGTTTCTGATCACCTACCGGACGTCCTGCCGCGTGGAAGCACGAGGTTTGACACTCCCTGACGACGACCTCGCGTGCCACCGGTCCGTTCACGTCGTTCACCGGATGCGGCTCTCGCTCCCGGCCCATGCCTTGTCCCGCAACACAAACTTCTGGATCTTTCCGGTGGAGGTCTTCGGCAACTCGGTGAACGTGACCGTCTTCGGCGCTTTGAACCGGGCCAGCCTGCCCCGCGCATGCTCGATGATCTCCGCCTCGGTGGCTGTAGCGCCTTCCCGCAGGCTCACATAGGCGGCAGGGACCTCACCCCAGCGCTCGTCCGGCACCGCGATCACCGCTACCTCCAGTACCGCCGGATGATCCATGATCGCCTGCTCCACCTCGACCGACGCGATGTTCTCCCCACCCGAGATGATCACGTCCTTCGAGCGGTCACGCAGCTCCACGTACCCGTCGGGGTGCAGGATGCCGATGTCCCCGGTCCGGAACCATCCGTCCGGCACCGCAGCCAAGGTGGCCTCCGGGTCGTCGAGGTAGCCGAGCATGAGGTTGTTGCCGCGCAACGCGATCTGCCCCGTGGTGACACCGTCCGCGGGGACGTCCGTGCCGTCGTCCGCGATCACCCGCGGCACGCACGAGATCATGTTCCCGACGCCCTGGCGCGCCTTGAGCCGCGCTTGTGCCGCGGCGTCGCGGTCGTTCCACTCCGGGCGCCAGTCGCACAGCATCGCTGGGCCGTAAGTCTCGGTCAGCCCGTACAGGTGCGTGACCTCGAACCCCAGCTCCGCCGTCCGCCGCAGGATCGCCGGTGACGGCGGCGCCCCACCGGTGGCGATCCGCACCGTGCGGTCCAGTGGTGCGGCCTCTTGGGCGTAGGCGATCATCGACAGCACCGTCGGCGCCCCGTTGAGGTGCGTGACGCCCTCCTCCCGGAGCAGTCGCCAGATCTCCGCCGGATTCACCTTCGGCAGGCAGACGTGCGTCCCAGCCGCCGCGGTCACCGCCCATGGGAACGTCCATCCGTTGCAGTGGAACATCGGCAGCGTCCACAGGTGCACGCTCGACGGCGTCAGTCCGGTGTGCCCCACCATCGCCACGGCCTGGAGGAACGCGCCCCGGTGGTGGTACATCACGCCCTTCGGGCGGCCCGTGGTCCCCGAGGTGTAGTTGATCGACAGCAGCGCCCGTTCGTCGGTCGGGGTCAGGTGCAGCGGCTCCGCCGCGGCCAGCAGATCCTCGTATTCCTGCCCCGCCCTGATCCGGTGCGGTGGGGCGGCCAGCCGGGCGAGGGCCTCGTCCACCAACGCGTCGAACGACGGGTCGTGGATCAGCACGGACGCCTTGGAGTGCTCCAGGATGTAGGCGACCTCGCCCACCGACAGCCGGGTGTTCACCGCGACCAGCGGCACCCCCGCCCACGGCACCCCGTAGTGCGCCTCCAGCGACACATGCGTGTTCGGCGCCAGCACCGCCACCGGACGCCCCCCGGCCAACGAGGCCAGCCCGCCCGCCAACCGCTGACACCGATCACGCAGCTTCGCATAGGTCCACCGGGACCGCCCATCCACCACTGCGACCCGATCCCCGTGCGCCGCCGCGGCACGATCCAGATACGACGTCGGGGTCAACGGCTCGAAGGACAGGGAGCCCGGGTCGCGGGTCATCGCACCGCTCCGGGCACCGGGACGCCGGTCGTGATCAGGAGGGTGCCGTTGTCGTGGCGTTCGGTGAGGATGTCGCCGGTGCCGTGGTTGTAGAGGTCGGTCATCGGCTGGTCTCCTTGTGGTGTGTGGGGTTGTGCTGGGAGTGGAACTGGCGG
>NZ_JAGFNO010000044.1:0-58386 GCF_017592595.1 Streptomyces sp. NEAU-YJ-81
AGTTGTCGTCGCGTCCACACCTGCGGACGACCCGGCTTGATGCCCCGCGGCAGCAGCGGCTCAAGCCGGGCCCACTGGCCGCTCGTCAGATCCCCACGTCCCACAAGACATGATCATCAACGAACAAGATCAACTTTCGCAACAGACCCTAGCCGACCGCAAGCGCTCCGGCCGTCCGCCCCGCTTCACCGCCTTGCAGGTCGCCCAGGTCAAGGCCCTGGCCTGTCGGCTTCCCTCCGACGCCGGCGCGCCACTGTCGCGTTGGTCGTGCCCGGAGCTGGCCCGCGAGGCCATGGCGCGAGACATCGCCACGTTCGTGTCGGCCTCCACCGTGCGTCGCTGGCTCGCCCAGGACACCCTCAAGCCCTGGCAGCACCGATCCTGGATCTTCATCACCGACCCTGACTTCCGGCCCAAGGCCGAGCGCGTGCTGGACCTCTACGCCCGCACCTTCAACGGCAGGCCGCTCGGTGCGGACGAGTACGTCATAAGCGCGGATGAGAAGACCTCCATCCAGGCCCGCTGCCGCTGTCACCCCACCCTCGCAGCAGGGCAGGCGAGGGCGATGCGAGTGAACCACACCTACGGCCGCGGCGGAGCGCTGACCTACTTGGCCGCCTACGACGTCCACCACGCCCGCGTGTTCGGCCGCACCGAAGCACGCACCGGCATCGACCCGTTCATGGCTCTCGTCGCTCAGGTCATGAGCCAGGAACCGTACACGAGCGCAAAACGCGTGTTCTGGGTCGTCGACAATGGCTCCTCCCACCGCGGCAAGAAGGCCGCAGACCGGCTGACCGCGGCGTTCCCGAACACGGTGCTGGTCCACACCCCGGTGCACGCCTCCTGGCTGAACCAGGTGGAGATCTTCTTCTCCGTCGTGCAGCGCAAGGTCGTGGCGCCCAATGACTTCACCGACCTTGCCCAAGTCGGGAACCGGCTCCGAGCTTTCGAAGACCGCTACAACGCCACGGCACAGCCGTTCCAGTGGAAGTTCACCCACTCCGACCTGGACGATCTGCTGGCTAGACTCGACCGGCACACCGCCGATCACCCAGAAGAATCCTCCGTCGCGCCGACAGCTTGATCAACCCCCGAAGGACTTCCGGAGCCGACCACTTAGCTTGTCCGGATCGTCGATTGGTGTCGGCAGTGGGTGTAGCGGTCAGGCGTTCGCGATGCCCTGGTGCGGTCGGTGGAGGTTGTAGAACTGCTCGAACTCTCGCAGGGCGTGCAGGAGATGGCGCTGGTTCCAGATCAAGGCCCGGTCCAGGAGCTCGTGTCTGCAGGTCTGCACCCACCTTTCCATGATCGAGTTCAGATCCGGATGCGGCGGCCGCTGTGCTCGATCACCACGAGTACGTATATCCGCGCGCCGGACAGGGTGACCGTCTCAAAGAGGTCACAGGCCAGGAGGGCGTCGGCTTGGGAGCGCAGGAAGCCGGCCCACGTGCTGGAGCTCCGGCCGGGCGCCGGATCGACGCCGGATTCCTTGAGGATCTTCCAGACGGTCGACGCGGCCACCTTCACTCCCAGCACGAGCAGATGGAACGCCAGGGGGAAGTCGGCCTGCGCCGCGCTCTCGGCGCACGCCAAGGACAGATCGCCGCCCAGTTCCTCGTCGAAGCCGTACTCCTCAACCTACTCGGCGGCCTGGTCGGCGCCGCCCTCGGCTCCCTCACCGTCTACGGCTACGCCACCGCGCAGGACTGGCCACCTGTCATTCCCGCCACCTGGGCAGCCGCAGGACCCGCCATGGCCGTCATCGTCGGCACAACAGCCGGCCTCTACCTCGCCCTGCGCGCCGGGCGCATGCCTCCCACCACCGCCCTCCGCGCGGCGTGACGGACCGACACGTTCGACTCTGTCCCATAATCGGTGGTTGCGCTGCGTGGTGGTCAGTACAGGAGGACCGGCTGTTCCACCCGCGCCGCGACACTTGCTGTGTCTTCGGCAAGATCAACGGAGACCTGAAGTGCCTGTGGCGGGTCGTTGACCAGGACGGCAACGTCCTCGGCATCCTTGTCCAGAACCGGCAGGACAAGGCCGCGGCCAGGCGCTTCCCGCGGCGCCTGGTGAAGAAGACCCGGGCGGTGCCGAGGGTGATGGACCGACAAGCTCCACTCCTGCGGCGCCGCCTACCGCGAGGTCATGCCCTCAGTCGAGCACCGCTCGCACAAGGGGCTGAACAACCGGGCCGAGAACTCCCACCAGCCCACCCGGCAGCACGAACGCGCGATGAAGGGCTTCCGCTCGATCGGCGCGGCCCAAAGGTTCCTGTCCGCGTTCAGTGGCATCCCACCCCGCCTTCGACCCCGCCGTCACCTGATGACCGCCACTGAACACCGCCTCGAGACGACCGTCCGCCTCACCATCTGGGACCACACCACCGAGACCATCGGCCTGCCCGCCACAAACCGCCCCGGGGCCCACCCGGCTCCCGCCGCACCCCGACACACCATCGGACGACCACACACCCAACAACGTGACAGTGCTCCAGAAAAGGAAACGAGGAGTTCGCGTGCGCAAGACCTCCAGCATGACCATGCCCCGTGCCGGTATGCGTCGTTCGGCGATGGTGGCCGGTACCGCGGTCGCGGCGACGGCCCTGCTCGCCACCGGGCTGACCACCAGCGCCGCGGGTGCCGCCCCGGCCTCCGAGACCGGGGCCCAGCCCGCGGCCCTCACCGCCTCGGCCCGCGCCGAAATGCTGCGCGAGGCCAACGCGACCAAGGCGAACATCGCCACATCGCTCGGCCTCGGCGCCAAGGAGAAGCTGGTCGTCACGGACGTCATCAAGGACGTCGACGGCACTACCCACACCCGCTACGACCGCACCTACGACGGGCTGCCCGTCCTCGGCGGCGACCTGATCGTCCACCAGGCCAAGAGCGGTGACATCAAGAGCGTCACCAAGGCCACCAACGCCACCGTCAAGGTCGCCTCCACCACCGCCGGAGTCGCCCCGAGCACCGCCGCCAAGGCCGCCATCAAGCTGGCCAAAGCCGACCACACCACCGGAGCCTCGGCCGACCAGGCCCCCCGCAAGGTGATCTGGGCCGCCACCGGCAAGCCCGTCCTCGCTTACGAAACCGTCATCGGTGGAACGCAGAAGGACGGCACCCCCAGCAAGCTGCACGTCATCACCGATGCCGCCACCAGCAAGAAGCTCTACCAGTACCAGGACGTCAAGACCTTCACCGGCACTGGCCAGCACAACGGCAAGGTCACCCCCGGCACCGGCACCGGCACCGGTCCTGGCGCTGTCACGTTGGCTGAGCGGGTGGGATGATTTTCGGGTTGATCATGCTGGGAGGGGCACGTACGCCATCGGCCCCCGGTCCGCGTTCGGGCCGGGAGACACAGGAGAGACACCATGCACCCCAGTACACTCCCGAACGTCGGTCAGCCTCCGGCCACTGTGGGTCGGCGCCGGCTGCTCCTCGGAGTTCTCCCGGCCGCCGCTGCGCTGGCCGGCTGTGGCTGGTCGAGTGCCGACGAGCGAAGCGACCAGTCGCCCCTCGCGCTGGTCTACCGCGGTCCCCAGGGCTGCCCCGACTGCGCGCCGACGATCGCCGCCCTGCTGCGCCAGGCGCCGCAGCCCTTCCGGGTCACGTACGTGGGCCCCGGCACCAGGGTCCCCCTGACCGTCGACGCTCTGGCCGACGCGCAGTTGTACGTCCAGCCCGGCGGCGGCTCCGACCTCGACGGAGCCTGGCGGGACCTGCGTGGCTCGGCGAAGATGATGCGCGACTGGGTCCGGGAGGGCGGCAGCTACCTGGGCTTGTGCTTCGGTGCCTATCTCGCCGGACGTAACCCCGGCTTCGACCTGCTGCCCGGCGACACCGACGGATATATCGACCTCCGGGACACCACGGTCCACGACCAGCGAGACACCGTGGTGCCGGTGAAGTGGCGCGGCAAGCAGCGGCACATGTACTTCCAGGATGGACCCGCCTTCCTCCTCGACAACGGCGCCGACGCCGACGTCCTGGCGACCTACCCCAACGGAGCCGCCGCCGTCGTCGTTGCCCCGTACGGCAAGGGCCGGGTCGGGGTCAGTGGCCCGCACCCGGAAGCCGACCGCTCCTGGTACGAGGACGCAGGGCTGAAGAACCCCGACGGCGTCCGCCCCGACCTGGCCCACGAACTGATCGACAGGACCGTCGGACGACACTGAGAGGGCATTTTTTCTCATTTGGCGTGTTCGGTAGTCTGCGGCGTGGACCTTGTGGGGCGTCTGGTGCCGGATGAACTGTGGGCGCTGTTCGAGCGGGTGGTGCCGCCCGCTCCGTCACGGCCGCAAGGCGGTGGCCGGAGGCGGCATGGGGACCGGGAGGTCCTGGCGGCGATCATCTTCGTGGCCACTTCGGGTTGTACGTGGAAGTAGTTGCCTCCCTCGTTCGGGCCTTCGGGGCAGACAGCTCACCGCCGCTTCGGCGAGTGGTCCAAAGCCCGGGTCTGGGCGAAGCTGCACCGCTTGGTGCTGGACGAGCTGGGCTCTCGCGCAGAGCTTGACTGGTCGGTGCGCGATCGACTCGGTGAACATGCGGGCCAGCCAGGGCTTGGAACCGTTCGTGAGGGGTATCCCGCCGATCCGCTCACGACGCGGGCCGCGCCGCCGCAAGCCCGGCAAGCTGCACGGTGACAAGGGGTACGACTTACCGCCTGTAGGATTCCAAAAGCCTCGTAACCACACTGACCTGGCTGTTCATCAACTATATGAACTACGTCAGGCGACGTTGTGATATTCGTGGATGAGCTCAGGCAGCGGCGTCGTGACCTGACGGGGGGGCGAACCCCGGAGTGCGAAGCGATGAAGGGGCGAACAGGTAGCGCAGGCTGTCCTTTGTTACCGTCACGGTCGCTGGCCGGTATTTCCCGCGTAACTGCCGCAGTCAGGGCTCACCGCGCCGCCCGCTCCAGCGCCCCGCGCAGCTCCGCCGCGCTCGCGCAGCCGATCTCGGGGTGCTCCCGCAGCGCCGTGTCGATGACCTCCGCGAGGCGTCGTGGGATGGCCGGGTCGCGGCGGCGGATCGGGATCGCCGGCTCCTGCAGGACGACCTGCCAGGGGTCCTTGGCGCGCGGGAACTCGCGCGGGGTCCTTCCGGTCAGCGTGTGGTAGATGCAGGCGGCAAATGCCCAGACGTCCGCGGCGGGGGTGGCCTTGCGGAAGTCGATGACCTGTTGGCGCGGCATGAACATCGGTTTGCCCGCTGTGGTGCCGGTGCGTGTCAGCCCGCTCAGGCCCGCCTGGTCAAAGGCCTTTCCGATGCCGAAGTCCGCGATCTTCGCCGTCGTCGAGCCGTCGGTCTCCCTGTGCAGCAGGATGTTGGACGGGCTCAGGTCGCGGTGGACGACGCCCTGCCCGTGCGCGTGTTCCAGGCCCTTGAGCGCCTGCACCGCGATGGGCACCGCTTCCTCGACCGGGAGTCGCCCGCCGCGTTCGGCGACGAGCCGGTCCAGGCTGCCGCCGGTGCAGAACTCGGTTGTCAGATAGAAGGTTCCGTTCGCGAAGCCCGCGTCGTGCAGCGCGACGACGTGGGGATGCTTCATTGCCCGGGTGAGCGCCACCTCGCGCAGGAACCGGGCGCGCGCCGTCTCGCTCGCCGCCACCTTCGGCAGCATCACCTTCAGCGCCACCTCGACGCCGGTGGCCTCGTGCCGGGCCAGGTACACCGCGCCCATGCCGCCACGGCCGAGCTCCCGGATCACCGAGTAGCCGCGGATGGCCTTGAGGTCGGCGCGGCCGCCGTGCGCCAGTTCGAGCAGCAGCTTGAGCACGGCGTCGGGCCGGGCCTGACAGGCGGCGCACAACAACTCGCCGGGGCGGCCGCCCGCCTCGTCGCCCAGCTCGCGCTCGCACTTGGCGCAGCGCGCGAGCCTCACCGTGGCGACCTGCGGCCGCGTGATGTCGACGCGGAACACAGTGTCACCGAGGCGGATCCGGTCGCCGTCCTTGAGGTCGTGCTCGGGGTAGGAATCCGCGACGGCCTCCTCGGGGGTGAGGCCGCGGCGCCGCTGGCCGATCTTCTCGCCGTTGACGTACGTGCCGTTGAGGCTGCCGAAGTCGCGGATCCGGATGTCCGGCGGGTTGATGTCGAGCAGGCAGTGGTGGCGGGAGACGGTCTTGTGGTCGGGGTCGTCGGGCAGTTGTGGCGAACAGTCGGTGGAGCGGCCGAGGACGCGGGTGGTGCGCTCCTCGAAGACGTACACGCCGGGCTTGACCCGGCCCTCGACGAGGGTGAGCGTGATGGTGGCCGAGGGCGTCACAGAGGATCGTCTCCTTGTGTGTGAGGGGAGGGCTTCGGGGGACGAGACGGTGAACGTGAGCGTGCCGTCTGCGGCGTCGGACAGTACGCATCCCGCTCCGCTCAGTCGGCCACCAGCTCCCAGTCGAGGTCCCAGAGCCGGATGCCGTCGTCCCCCGCCGAGACCAAGTTGCGCAGGTCGGGGGTGAGTTCGAGGTGCCGGATGCGTTGTTGGTGCCCTTCGAGCACGTGCAGGCATCGGCCGGTGGCGACCTCCCACATCCGTACGGATCTGTCGTGGCCGGCCGAGAAGGCGAACCGGGCGTCGGGTGTGAACCGCACGGCGGAGACCCAGCCCTCGTGCCCCGCGAACTCGCGTACGGACCGCCCGGCACCGGCGTCCCACAGCCGGATCGGTTCGTCCTTGGCGCCCGAGGACATGACCTGGTGTGTGGACATGGCCAGGCGGCCGTCGGCGCTCAGGCACGCCGACAGGATCGGTTCCCCGGGGCCGGTCCAGGTCCGCAGGCAGGCTCCGGTGTCGAGATCCCGCAGCCGGACCACGCCGCCTGAGTCGCCGACCGCCGCGAGCCGTCCGTCCGCGGACGTGGAGATCACGTTGACCGGGCCGTTCTGGGTGATCGTCGCGACGCAGCGGTCGTCGTCCAGGTCCCATCGGCGCAGGACACCGTCGCCGCCGCCGAGCCAGGCGTACCTTCCGTCGCCGGTGAACCTGATGGTCCGCCTCATGTCCCAGTCCGGAGTCAGCCGACGGCACTCGCCGTCTGCCAGTCGCCGCCGAATGATCGCGAGTGGCTTGGTGCCCTCGCACAGGACGTGCCGGCCGTCGTCGCTCAACGCCACCCCGCCCACCCTGCCCGGGTGATCGTCGAGGACGTGCGTGCACGCGCCGCTGTCCAGATCCCAGATCCGTACGGTGCCGTCGCTCTGCCCGCTGACGGCGAGCCGGACACCCGCGGCGACACCGATCGCCGTGATGGCGCCGAAGGAGAGGTGGCCGGCGTCCAGCGGCCGCGACCAGGCGGAGCGCAGCCGTACGTGGCGGGCCGAGCGGCCCAGTTCGTGCCAGGCGGCCAGGACCTGGGGCGCGCGCTCGTATCCCGGTATCTCCCGCGCGCGGGTCAACAGGCCGAAGGCTGACCGGTGTCGGCCGTTCGACATCGCCTGGCGTGCTTCGGCGAGCAGTTCCTCGGCCAGTCCGCCGAGCCGGCTGACCTCCGCGTACTCGCGCGGCTTGATCACGTGCGACTCGGCGGCGTATTGGGTATCGGGCAACCGCCAGCGATGCATGGGCAGTTCGGGATGTCCGCCGACGGAGTAGCCGAACCGGTCGTCGCTGTCCGGGAATCCGACGTGGTGCATTCCGTACGCGTCGGTGGTGAAGGTCCGCAGACACCGACCGCTGCTCAGCTCCCAGATCTGAACGGTGTGGTCGCCGGTCGTTCCGGACAGCAGCAGCCGCCCACTGTCGCCGAAGGCCAGGTGACTGGCCGCGGCGGTCAGCCCCGTGAACGTACGCAACCTACGGACCTGCCGGCCGTCCCCCACATCCCACAACCGGATCACCCGGTCCTCGCCGGCCACCGCGACCATCCGCCCGTCGGGACTGAAGCACAGCGCATGCGCCGCCGAGCCGGCGGCCAGCACCCGGCACCGGCCATCGGCCACGCTCCACAGCCGCGCCCCGTCCTCCTCGGCGGTGAGCACATGGCGCCCGTCGGCGCTCACCTCGTACTGCGAGCCGTCCAGGTAGTTGCCCTTGAATGCTTCCCCGAGCAACCACCGGCAGGTCCCGGTCCACGGTTCCCAGACCTGGACGCGCCCGTCCGCACCCTGCCACACACCGATGCGCCCGTCGGCGCTCAACCTGACCGGGCACCCCGTGGCGCGTGCGGCGGAGCGGATGACGCGGGTACACCTGCCCGCCCTGAGATCCCAGAACTGCACCGTGCCATCGCGGCTCGTGGACAGTGCGTACGAGCCGTCAGGGGTGAGGTCGACGCCGAGCACCTGCGTGCGGTGGCCCTTGACCGCCAACCGCTGTGCGCAGGTCACCGTGGACCACAGCCGGAGCACGCCGTCCCAGTGGCCGCTCAGCGCGAGGCGTCCGTCGGGAGCGAACCGGATCGGCAGGTAGCCCATCACCTCGTGCCGGGCGAGCAGTTTCACCGGCGCGAACGGCAGCGCGAACGGCTCGCGGAATTCGCGGGTGCCGGTGTGGCGGGCATCGGCCACGGTTCCGGAGGCCGCCACCCGCAGCGCCGCCCGTACGTCGGTGTCGTCGGGCCGTTCGCGCGCGAGGGCGTCGAGCAGGTCGCGTGCCGCCGCGAGGTCGCCGCGTTCGAGGTGGACCCGGGCCAGAAACAGCCGCACCTGCCAGGAGGACGCGCCGGAGCCGCGCGGGATCGCCTCCAACCGGGCGACGAGTTCCCCATCGGTGATCGCCCCCGTACGCCACCGGAACAGGCCACCGTTGTACACGGCCCCGACGTGGTGCGGGTCGACCGCGAGCGCCTGGTCGAAGGCCTGCTCGGCGTCGGCGGCCCGGTCCAGGTCGAGGAGCGAGAGGCCACGGTTGTTGAGCTCGTCGGCGCGCAGATCGGCGGCCTCCGGCGTGGGACGCGGATACGCCGAGCCGGTCGCCTGCTCGTAGATCCCGGTCAGTACGTCCGCGACGTCCTCCATCGAGGCCGGTCGGCGGGCCGGGTGCTGCCGCAGGCAGCGCCGGAGCAGGTGGGCGACTTCCGGCGGCGCCGCGACCGGATTCGAGGGGTCGGCCAGGTAATCCTCCAGCGCGAGACCCGCGACCGAACCAGCCGCCCAATGCACACCGCCGGTGAACATCTCCAGGACCGAGACCGCGAAGCTGTACACATCGCTGCGCCGCCCGACGGGCTCGCCCGCGAGCTGCTCCGGGGACGCGTAGCCGACCGTCATGCCGCCGGACGGCACCAACACGCTGACGCCCGGCGCCACTTGGAGGTCAGCCGGGGCCGTGGTGGCCTTGGACCGGGCGAGACCGAAGTCGGTGATCTTCGCGGCGCCCGTGCCGTCGAGCAGAATGTTGGCCGGCTTCACGTCCTGGTGCACCAGGTCCCTGCGATGGGCGTGCTCGAGCCCGCGGGCCGCTTGGACTGCCGTGTCGAGAACACGGGCGAGGGCCTGCCGCGCATCCCCGGCGTGGAGCCGCCCGTCGCCGATCCACTCGGCCAGGCTGCCGCCGTCGACGTACTCGGCGAACACGCGGGGGACACCGTCGATCACCCGCACGTAATGGCAGGCGCAGACGTTCGGATGGAGCCCGAGGGACACCCACGCCTCGGCCTCCCTGACGAACAGCTCCTGATCGCCAGGGCTCCGGAACAGCTCGGGCCGCGAACTCTTCACCGCCATGTCGATGCCCCAGGCGAGATGCCGTACCCGGTGCACGACGCCCATCCCGCCCCGGCCAAGCTCGCCGATCACCCGGTACCGGCCGTCGACGGTCTCGCCGGTCACCCAAACGGTCGGCGACGTAGGTGCGTTCACTGCGATTCCTCATCGTGATTGCGGCAGAAGTCGCTGTCCTGGAAGGCCCGGACGCAGAAGGCCCCGTTGTCAGATTTCGACGAGGGTCAGTATGTGACGTCGTCGATCCTGGTGTCGATGTTTCAGGCTCACCGCGGGGGTGCGGGAGCGCGCCGTTCAGTCCTTCGCCGAGATGCCCACCTGCGGGGAGGCCTGAAGGGTGTCATTATTCCGATCAGGTTGCTGAGCTGGGCGTTCTCCGTCGTTGGTGAGGCAATCGGAGAGACATGGTGTGGTACTCGTTGAGCAGCCCACCGAGCACCTGCCGGCGCCTGACCGTGGCAGCGGGCAGGGGGATGACGTTCGGGTCGTCGTCGGGTGCTCGTAGGTCCAGGCTGCGGTGGGCCCGTCCCGCGTTGTAGTGCTCGGCATACGTGGTGAGGACCGTGCGCAGGTGGCGTTCGCCGGTGATGAGGAGGCGGTCGGCGCATTCGGTGCGGGCTGTGCGCATCCATCGGTCGTCACTGAATGAACACCCGCCGCGAATCCTCGCACACACGTCCCGCATTCCCTGTGAGTCCACGCCTGCGTGGGCGCGCGGGGTTGCCACTTGACGACTGCAGCGTATGACCTCGTATGGAGCTTGACGGCGCGACAGGTCTACGAGGGCCTTAGTGCGCCACAAGCTCCCCGCGTGAACGCACCCTGCGAACGCATCATCGGCAGCATCCGACGCGAAGCCCTCGACCATGTCCTGATCATGACCGAGGCCCATGCCCGCCACGCCCTTGCGGCCTACGAGCGGCACTAAGCCAGCACCGACCTCACCAAGCCCGGAACCAGCTCTCACCCGACGCTCACGAACAACCCGCCGCAGCGCATGACCTCCACACCCACAAAGACGAGCGCACCCGGACCCTCGGCGACCTCATCAACGAGTACAGATATGCGGCCTGACGTGCAGCGACGACTTTTCGAGCGGCACAGCCGCGACGTACCGACCGGCCGGGTCGGCCATCTGCAGATCGCGGGCGTGCCCGACCACCATGCGTCCGACTGGGGCGAACTCGACATCCGCCACCTCTTCGGCTTCGTCGATGACCTGGGCTTCGACGGGTGGATCGGTTGTGAGTACGTCCCCGCGGCCGGTACGAGCGAGGGGTTCGGCCGGCTCGACGACTACCGAGAAGACAACGCATGAGGATCGTCATCACGGGTGGCTTCGGCTTTCTGGGACGCCAGGTCGCCGGCGCACTGCTCACGACACGGATGTTCCGTGGCGCACCCATCGACCGGCTGGTGCTCGCCGACCGCGTCGTGCCGTCCGATCCGTCAGTGGCCGACCCTCTCGTGGACGTCGTGCGGGGCGATCTGACCGACCGGCTCGATGAGGTGTTCGCGGAGCCGGTGGATGTGCTGATCCACCTCGCCTCCGCGGTCTCGGCCGAGTGCGAGGCCGACTTCGACCTCGGCATGAGCGCCAATGTGGACACGACCCGTGCGCTGCTCGAAGCCGCGCGGGCCCAGTCGGCCGCCGGGGGGCCGACGCCGCGGGTGGTGTTCTCCAGCAGCGTCGCCGTCTACGGCTCCGACCCCGCGCTGCCGCTGCCCTCGGTGGTCAGCGAGTCGACCCTGCCCACGCCGCGGTCGAGCTACGGGATCCAGAAACTCGTCTGCGAGCAGCTGATCGCGGACTACACCCGCCGCGGTTTCATCGACGGGCGCGTCGCCCGCCTGATGACCGTGTCGGTACGGCCGGGCAAGCCCAACGCGGCCGCCTCCGGCTTCCTGTCCGGCATCATCCGCGAACCGCTCGCGGGCCTCCTCGACGGCGGGGTGCCGGTCAACCTACCGGCGCTCACGGTCTCGGTCGCCGACATGCTGACCACACTGCGTCACCAGGTCGGCGACGCCGTCGCCGCCCTGGTGACGACCGCACCCGATCCCGGCGTGGGCTTGGTCGAGCCGCGCCAGGGGCGCGGCGTATTCGTCATGCCCCGGCGCATACGGCCGCTCGACCTCGAGGCTGAGACCGCCCAGCACACCGAGTCCAAGGTGCGGCTGATCGTGGAGGTACGCCGCCCCATCGAGTGCGAGGCGGCGTACCTCGTGGCCAGCGCCGGTTGACCGACGTGGCGCGGCGGCGGTCGGTGAGGGAGCGTGCGGTAGTCGAGGGGGAAGTGGCGACGAACTCGTCGGGGACCTCGCGTTCCGCACGCTCGTGCCGTCCCGGTGGCGTACGAAGTTGGTCAGACGTCGCGGCGGAACCGGCTCGCCCGGTAGGGGTCCAGCACGTCCACGCGAACGTCGTCCAGGATCTCCGTCGTCAGTAGCTGTGCGAGGCAGGGTCCGAGGGTGATGCCGGCGTTCGTGGTGACGCTGTGCACGTTGCGGCATGTGGGGCTGTGACCGATGACAGGCAGGCCGTCGGCCGGCACGATGCGGCGGCCGACCGTGACCCTCTCGATCTCCGCTCCCCGCAGCGGCGGCAGCATGTGTGCGGCCTCGGCGAGCAGCTGCTGGCCATCCAGCCCGTCCGGGTCTGAGGTTGGGGTGCCTGAGTAGTGCCGGGCGATGACGACCCGGCCGTCGGCGCGCTGGATGGCGTGGAGGTCGGAGGAGAGCAGAACCCGCTCGAGGAACGGCGGCAGCGGGGCCAGGTGGACGATGGATCCGTGGGAGTCGATCAGCGGCACGGTGATGCCCAACGGCGTCAGGAGCGTATGCGAGTCGGCACCGCACGCCACGACCACGTGATCGCAGTCGATCCGTCCGGCGGAGGTGACGACGGCGGTGGCCCGGCCGCCGGTTTCCTCGACGGAGACGGCCTCGGTGCCGTAGCGGAAGTCGACCCCGAGCTCCGTCGCGGCGTGTATCAGCGCGGCGATGGCCGCGTTGGGGTCGACCGAGCCCTCGTCGGGGGTGAAGAAGCCGACTGCTGTGTCGGTGACGACGGCGCCGGGCACCAGCTCCCTGGCCTCGGCGGCGGTGATCGGGCGGGAGGGGCTGCCCCAGGCGAGGCGTCGGCGCAGGTCGCTGAGGAGTAGGTCGTGGTCCGGGCCGTGGGCGGGAGCGAGCTGGACTGCGCCGCCCCAGCGGACCGACAGGGCGTCGCCCAGGTCGTGGTGCAGCCGCCGCCAGGCGCCGAGGGCGAGGCGGTGCAGAGCGAAGTAGTGCCGGGAGGAGCCGTCGGACAGCGACTGGCCGTTGCGGAAGTACGTCTGGTTGGTCAGCCAGGCGAAGGCGACGGAGGTCGCTCCTGCCCCTGGGCTCTCGCGCTCCACGACGGTGACTCGGGCGCCGCGCAGGGCGAGCTCCCGGGCCAGCGCGATGCCGAGGATGCCGGCGCCGACGACAACAACGCGAGGAACGGGGTGAACGGAAGGCACGGGTGTCATGGGACTCCTTGGTCTTTCGGGTCTCTTGGCGGTTCTGCCGGGGGCGGTGCGGGGCCTGAGGTGCGGGTCGTGCCGGTGGGCGGTCGCCGGGTTGCGGCGGGCTGTGCCATTGGGGGTGGGTGTCGGCCGGTGCTTCGCGGGGTTACTGCGCCTGGTGGCGGGGTTGTGGGGCGGCGGCCGGGTCAGGCGCCGGCTGTGTCCGTGGCCGGGCCGCGCTCGCCTTGGCCAGGCTGAGCCGCCGGGTCTCCGGGGCCATACGCCAGGAGACGGCGAACCCTAGTGCGCCGATGCCGGCAGCGATGTAGAGGGCGGTGCTGGTGCCCCAGTGATCGGTGGTGACGGGCAGCAGGAAGGTGCCCGCGGCGGAGCCGAGCCGGCTCAGGGCCGTGGCGATGCCCATGCCGGTGCCCCGCAGGTCGGTGGGGAACAGCTCGTTCGGGTAGACGAACTGCAGCCCTGAGCCGGCGGCCTCGGCCAGGTTGAAGACGACGAACAGTGTGACCACCAGCCCGCTCGCCGCCCACGGGTTGAGGCCGAGCACCAGCAGCGCCCCGGTGAAGACGGCGGTAGAGATGAGCAGCAGCGTCCTTCGGCCGAGCGAGTTGATGACGAGCATGCCCAGGACGGTGCCCACGATGGCGAAGGACTGCACCAGCACGCTGGCGGCCAGCGCGTGGCCCACGTTCAGGGACTCCAGCAGTTGCGGCTGGAAGGTTTTCACGGCGAAGGACGGCGCCACCTGGCAGGCCCAGAAGATCGAGCAGAACGCCAGTACGGGCCCGTACCCGCGGCGGAACAGCTCGACGACGCTGCCCAGCGCCACTCCCTTGCGCGCCGGGCCGGCGGCGCGCGCCTCAGCGACCAGCGCGTCGAAGTCGGCCTGCGGGCCCAGATGTTTCGCCACCACCGCCCGCGCCTCCTCCGTCCTGCCCACGCTCAGCAGCCAGCGCGGGGACTCCGGGGTGCCCAGCCGCAGCAGCAGGAAAACGAGCGAGGGCACAGCCGCGCTGGCCAGCATCCAGCGCCAGGCTCCGTCGCTGAGGTCCGAGAGCACGTAGCCGACGACGTAGCTGAGCGTGTAGCCCACCCACAGCACCACTACCAGCGAGGTCAGCACCGGTCCGCGCAGTCGCCGGGGCAGGAACTCCGTGGCGAGCGCCGTGGCGATGGGGTAGTCGGCGCCGAGCGCCACGCCCATGACGAAGCGCACGGCGAACAGGGTCACGACGTCCACCGCGAAGAACTGCAGCACCGAGCAGACCAGGAACACCGCGAGGTTCAGCGTGTACATCCCGCTGCGCCCCAGCCGGTCCGTGAGCGGGCCGAAGACCAGGCCGCCGATGAACATGCCCATGAGCGCCGCCGCGCCGACGAGCCCCGAGCCGAGCGAGCCGAAACCCAGGTCGGTGGCTGCCGTGGGCAGCGCGAACGCGACGATGCCGAGCAAGTAGCCGTCACAGAACGGTCCTCCGGCGGCGACGAACGCCAGCTTCCGGTGGAATCGGGAGGTCGGGAGTTCGTCCAGGGGGATTTTGTGCGTGTCCACAGCCTCATCTCCCACGAGGATTGAGCGGTTGGGTGTGAGGTACGTCGCCGGCGGGTGGACACAGCGTAGGACCGACTTAATATGCCGGTCACGTTCAAGTTTTCGAGACCGAATATCGATGGAGTCGATTTGTTCGTCGTGGAGGAGACAGAGACGTTCCTGGCGATCGCCCGCTCGGGGAGCCTCGCCCAGGCCGCGCGCATCGTGCACATCTCCCAGTCGACGGTCAGCTACCGGCTCGAGCGGCTGGAGAAGCGCCTGGGCCGGCGCCTCGTCCACCGGGCACGAGGCGCGAAGAGCATCGAGCTGACCGCGGCGGGACAGCGCTACCGCGAGCTCGCCGAGCAGTGGGAGCTCCTCGTCAGCAAGGCCGCCCGAATCCGCGAGGTGCCGCATGCGTCCCTGGCCATGGGCGGTACCGACGCCATCAGCATCTACCTGTTCGACACGCTCGTCGGCGAGCTGAGTGCCCGCCTCCCGCAGGTACGCCTCACACTTGAGACGGGCCGCAGCGGCGCCCTGTGTGACCGGGTCGTCGCCGGACACCTCGACGTCGCCTTCGTCTTCTACAAGCCCGTGCACACCGACCTGCGAGTGCGCACCTTGGCGCACTATCCGATGGTCGCGGCCGTCAACGACCCGGAAGAGCGCGCGGCAGCCGAGCACGACGCGGAACCGCTGCCGCTCACCGCGCTGTCCGGCCTCAACGAGGTCTACCTACCATGGGGCCCCGACTACGACCTGTGGCGCGAGCGGAACCTCCTGCGTGAACCCGCCCACAGTGTGACCATGGTGCACGCCCTGCCACCGGTGCTGCACATACCGGGCTCATGGACCGTCGTCCCGGCATTCATGGCCGACGACCTTTACGCGCGCACAGGATGCCGGATCGTGCCGCTGCGGGACGGCCCGCCGGACCGGACGGTCTACTGGGCGGAGCGCAAGCGCCGACGGGCCGGCAACGCATCAGCCCTTCAGGAGCTACTCGCCATATCGTTTCCAGGGCTTCGAAGCTGAGAAGACGCATCGTCCTGCAGCAGTGCGGGTGCCGATAAGTCATCCGCGCAGCTCAGGCGGCGTGCTGGTACTGGTGGAGGGCTCCACCGAGTCGGTCTCGTCGGCTGACTTCCAGGTGGGTGAGCTGGGCTTGTTGCGTGATGGGGGCGGATAGTGGGCGGCATGGAGCGGCTTGTGATGCCGCTGTTGCTGTAGCTGACCTGCGCAAACGAGCTCTCGGCGTCTTTCAGGGTGCTGCCGCGTGCCGATGCTCCAGGGGCAGCTCTATGACGGGCCGTGCCTCTCTTCGATGGTGAACGAACCACGGGTGCCGGACAGCCGCAGGACGCGGGCGAGGAAATGCGGGACGGCGCATAGCAGCAGCTCGACGTCACCAGCTCGGGCGGTGCGGGCGGCGGCCAGCAGTGCGCTCAGCCCCGTGCAGTCGCAGAACGTCAGCCCGCCGAGGTCGACGACCACCACCTGGTTCTCCCCGACGGCGTTCTGGAGTGCCTGACGCACGTCGTCGGCGGTCACAAGGTCAAGCTCCCCCGACACCGCGACCCGGCAGCTGTCGGGTCCGGTGACTTTCCTGTCCACCCTGATCGTCTCGTGCACCGGCCTGCCCCCTCGGCGCGAGGCAGTCTGAAGGGCCTGCGTCCAGGAAACCCCCAGAGCAGCGGCCCTGTCCACCTCCACCGGGGACGTCAGCGGTCATGCGGGTGCGGGATCGGCCCGGGCGGCAGCCCGGTGGGCCCGGCATTTTTCACGCTCCTGACGGGGCGCGGGCGAACCGGAGCGGCGATGGGGATGGGTGGCGGAACGAACACGGCCACCTTCGCGGATCTTGAAGGGTAGAGAACTCCATGATCCACAGGGGACGTGTTCGCCTGCTTCCAGGGCCCACCACCGACGTCAACCAACAAGCTGGGACGAGCCGGGCAAACACCGGGGCCCTGGGGTTGGAGCGGCCTTGCGCGACGAGTTCGGCGAGGCTTATCACCCGCAGAGCGGACCAGGCGAAGTCGCAGTACTGCGATGCCGGACAGCTGAGTCGGTTGGGGGTGCGGGTGCCGGTCCTGACACTTGCTTCCGCCCGGTCTCAATCGTCTTCGGTGATGAAGTCGGTCAGCGCGGCAGCGACGGCATCGGGCTGTTCATCGGGGATGAAGTGTCCTGCGTCCGGCACGACGATCCCGGTGGCGTGGTCGGCCCACGGCCTGATGGAAGCTGCCATGTCGGGGATGGAGCCGTGGCTGCTGGAGATCCCAAGAACCGGGACCCTCAGGCGCTGTTGTTCCAGCGCTTCGTGGTTCTTCTGCGCCGACTGGGCGGCGTCCCGGTAGTAGGCCAGGGATGCACGGAGACCGCCGCCGGCGGCCACGGACGCGGCGTATTGCTCAATTTCGGCGTCGTCGAAGGTGTCGGAGGAGAGGGTCTTGACCTTCAGGAACCAGCCGACGTACTCCCGTTCGCGGCCGGCGAGCAGTGTCTCGGGCAGGTCGGGCACGAGGTGGAAGGCGAAGTGCCAGGTCTTCCACGCCTGCTCGGGGTCGGTCGGAATGGCGTCAGGGAGTGTGATGCCCGGGATACCGGCGTCGAGCAGTGCCAGGCCACGCAGCTGGCCCTGGTACTTCAAGGCGAGGGAAAAGGCGACCCACGCGCCGATGTCGTGGGCGACCAGCCAGTATGTCGAGACTCCGAGCGCCTTGACCGCGGCGTGGACGTGCGCAGCGACCGTGTGCGTGTCGTAGCTGATGTCCGGGCGTTCGGAGTGGCCCTGGCCCGGCAGGTCGATCGCGATGACTCGGAATCGGTCGGCCAGGTTCGGCATCACCTTGCGCCATGCCCACCAGGTCTGCGGGAACCCGGCGAGCAGCACGACGGCTGGACCGTCCGGCTGACCGCCCTCAACCGCGTGAAGCCGGACGCCGCCCGCGTCGACCCAACGGTGGGTGAAACCGGCCAGGTCGGCCAGCGGCAGGTCGCGGACCGGCTTGCCGGAGTCGCGGGGGGTGCTTGCGGGGTCATTCATGGTTCTCCTCCACTGGTGTGAGGTGTGTTGACGGTCTGCTGAAGGTGTCAGGTGTGCTGGTTGATTCGGTGCCTCGGCCGAGGGCCAGGCCCACGAGCGCGGTGGACACCACGAGAGCGGCGAGCATGGTGCTGGAGACCCGTGTCCCGACGGCCTGATCGGCGAAACCGAGCAGCAGGACCGGGACGACGAGCCCGGAGTAGAGGAACAAGAAGTAGGTTGCTTTGAGCTCGGCCCGATTGCCGGGATCGCACAGTGCGTCGGTAACGCTCAGACCGTGTCGGAACAGCGTTCCGACCGCCGCGCCGGCGAAGACAGTGCCGACGATGAAAAGCGGCGCGGAGTGGGTCCACAGCGCGGCCTCAATGACGATCATCCCCACGGCCAGGAGGGCCGTCCCGATGTCGCGTCGCAAAAGGGCCGCAGGCATGACGATCTGCGCCAGCAGCGCGCTGATGAACAGCGCGCCGATGCCCACGCCGATGACGGCGAAGTTCGACACGCCCAGGTCGTCGCGCAGGAACGCAGGAGCCAGCGAGGAGAAGAACCCGTTGACGCCCGAGGAGGCCGCGACGAGCACGCCGCTGGCGACGAACGACCGCACCCGGCTTGCTCCGTTGGGAAAGACCGGGCGGCGGATACGAGGCTGCCAGCACGCCGTTCGGTCTGCGGTCTCGGGGATGACCAGCCGGGAGACGCCGGCGACGGCGCATGTCGCCAGGTAGCACCAGAACACGGTGTGAGTCGGTGCCGTGACGCATTGGGCCAGGACGCCCGCGGCGACGACGCCGAGACTTAGGCCGCCGATGTTGGCCGCGGTGCTCAGCACGGCTGCCGTCCTGCGCCCGCGCACGAGTTCCGCGATCGCCGACGTTGCCGTCGCGGTGATGAGCCCGGTCGCCACGCCGCTCAGCACACGCGAGATCAGCAGGACCGTGAGGCCGTCTGCCAGCGCAAATCCCAGAGTGCTCAGCGCCGTGAGGGCGAGCGACAGCGCGAGAACGGGACGGCGGCCAATGGCGTCGGACAGGGAACCGGCCACGAGTAGGGTGCCGACGACTCCGACGACGTAGGCGATGAACACGACAACGGTGGTGAGCGGTCCGAAGCCGAATTGCGAGGCCCACAGCACGTACAGCGGGATCGTCAGTGTTCCGCCCGCCATGACAACGGTGCAGACGAACGCGATGGCGCCGACCGCGAGCACGCGGTGCGCGTGTCGCTGCGCTGTGAGGTCTGCGGGGTATCCGGCCATGATCATGCCTTCACCCTAACCCATCTTGAACTGATTAGTTCATGATGAGATGATGGTCTCCGCTAAGAAGGCAGAACAGGAGGGAGGTGCCGGCATGGCAGGCAAGAAGCAGTTCGACATCGCCACGGCGCTCGATGCCGCGATGATCCAGTTCTGGCAGGCCGGCTACGCGGACACGTCGGTGGACGACCTGTCCCGGGCGACCGGACTCAACCGCAGCTCCATCTACTCCTCCCTCGGCGACAAGGACACGCTCTTCATGCGCTGCCTGGAGCGCTACACCACGCGCTACGGAGACAAGTACGACGCCGCGTTGTCCTGCGCCGCCGACCGGCCCCTGGCAGCCGCGCGGGCGTTCTTCGACATCACCCTGGAACGCATCGCGGACCCCGGTCTGCCCGACGGATGCCTGGTGGCCCAAACTGTCATGGCGACCCCAGTGCTGAGCGCGAGCGTCGCGGCGCGTGCACGGGAGGCGATCGGCTTCCAGCACACCCGGCTACGCGCCGCGCTGAAGGCCGGCCGACTGCACGACGAGGCGGCCGAGTCCTTCGCGACCCACCTTGCGGCCGTGAACCAGTCCCTCGCCGTCATGAGCAGAGCCGGAACGAGCACGGAGCAGCTGCGCGCCATCGTCGACGTGACCCTCGACGCACTTGCGCAGACTCTCGACGCGAGCGACTGAGATTTGTCCGGCAAAGCGGACTTCGCCGTCTGCCTGAGCAGAACCCGCCATGCGTCAGGGTGCGCGTCAGGGCCCCGGTGTTTGCCCGGCTCGTCCCAGCTTGTTGGTTGACGTCGGTGGTGGCCCTGGAGGCAGGCGAGCACGGCCCCTGTGGATCATGGAGTTCTCTACCCTTCAAGATCCGCGAAGGTGGCCGTGTTCGTTCCGCCACCCATCCCCCATCGCTGCTCCGGTTCGCCCGCGCCCCGTCAGGAGCGTGAAAAATGCCGGGCCCACCGGGCTGCCGCCCGGGCCGATCCGGTCCATCGCAGGCGCCAGGCGATCGCGGTGGACGGCAAGTGCCTGCGCGGTGCATGCCCTGACGGGGGCCGGGTTTTCCTGCTCTCCGCGGTCCGCTACGGCGACGGCATCACCATGGTCTGGCGTGAGATCGGTGCGAAGACGAATGAGATCCCCGAGTTCGTACCCCTGCTCGACCAGATGAGATCGACGATGCCGACCTCGCCGGGGCGGTCATCACCGCCGATGCTCTGCACGCCCAGCATGCCCACGCCGTCTACCTGCGTGAACGCGGCGCCCACTACCTCTTGACGATCAAGAACAACCAGCGCGGTCAGGCCCGCCAACTCCGCAGGCTGCCCTGGAAGGAGGTCCCCGTGCTCCACCGCGACGACGCCCGCGGCCGCCACGAACAGCGCCTGGTGCAGGTCGTCACCGTCGACGGCCTGCTTTTCCCACACACCCGCCAGGTCCTGCGCATCCAGCGCAGACGCCGCCTGTACGGGGCGAAGAAGTGGTCCAGCCAGACCGTCTACGCCATCACCGACCTGCCCGCCGAACAGGCCGACGCGGCCGGGATCGCCGACTGGGCCCGCGGCCACTGGACCGTGGAGAACCCCGTCCGCTGGGTCCGCGGCGTCGTCTTCGGAGAAAGGAGCGGATCGCGGAACTATCCGCGCAGCTGGAGGAGTTCCACCGCACCGAGGGGATCCGCATCACCCGCAAGACGCTGCTGGAGCTGCCCGAGCCGGCCCCGCCGCCCCTGCAACTGCCTGACTATCCAGCCTACCGGCAGATCATGGCGGTATTCGCCACGGCCGACGCCCCGCTGAGGGCCCGGCAGGTGTGCGAGGCGATGCACCTTACGGTCGCGCCCGACAACATCAACAACACCCGCCTGAAACTCGAGCGGCTCGTCGAACGCGGGATCCTGACCGAGACCGAGCAGGGCTTGTTCACCCAGCCGCGGCCGTAGGCCGCCCGGCGCCGCCGCGACCTGCCCGCTCACCCCGGACGAAGTAGCGAATCGGATATCAAGTCTCATACCGCCCTCTGAGACGCCTCTGGCACGCTCACCGCCACGAGGATGACACATAGTCACAGGCGCCAACTGCTCAGGTTGAGTGAGACAGACCAGCCATCGCCGTCTCACTCAACCGGAACCACCCCAGGTCACGGCTTCACGATGACCCACGTCTACTGAGACAGGTCACGCCGGGGTGAGGTGTACGCATTTACTGCGGCAGAGCCGGAAGGGCGGGACGGTGTGGCGATCGAACTAGTGACCGAACTCGGGAGCGGGGGCGCGCTCCGGCTACCGCGCGCCCGGGTGGTGCCTTTGTCCGCCCCGCCGTCGTCGTACACCGCGGCGGTCGAGTGGTGTCTCACCGGCGCGGGCTTCGCGAAGTCCTCCGCGCGGATCTACCGGATCTCGCTGACGACGTGGGGCTGGATGCTCGCCGGCGAACCGGCGCCCACCGGACCCGCCCGCCGGGGCGCGAAGCCGCCCGTCTTCCCCGTCGCTGCGATCGACGACCCGGCGCTGCCGGAGGTCCTGGCGGAGCTGGCGGCGGCGCGGGCGGACGAGATGGACGCCGACACCGTCAACCGGGAGCTGTCCATCGCGCGCAAGGCGATCGGCTGGCGGCAGCGCCAGGGCTGGATCGGCTCCGATCCGACGATCGGGATCGAGTGGCGGCCAGCCCCGCCGGACTGCACCAAGGCCCTGGCCGAGAACCAGATCGCCGCCCTGTGGCGGCTGGACGTGGCCCTGCGGGAGAAGACGCAGTGGAAGATGCTCTACGAGTCCGCCGCACGGGCCGACGAGGTGCTGTGCCTGAACGTGGAAGACCTGTACCCGGCGGACAAGCGCGGCAGGATCACCGCCAAGGGTGGGGCGACCGAGTGGATTCACTGGCAGTCCGGCACCGCCCAGCTCCTGCCCCGTCTGATCGCCCGCCGTACCCGCGGCCCGCTGTTCCTCACCGACCGCAAGGCGCCGGCCGGAACGCCGACGCTCGACGTGTGCCCGGAGACCGGCCGGGCCCGGCTCTCCTACCGCCGCGACGAGGAGATCTTCGAAGAGAACACCCGGCTGCTGGCCAATCCGCTCGCCTCACCCGAGGACATCGAGGACCTGGACGGCCGGACACTGCACAGGCTCCGCCACAGTGCCCTGACACATGACGCTGAGGGCGGCACATCCACCCCGATGCTGCTGGCCCGCTCCCGCCACGCCTCCGTCCGCTCCCTGGAGCGGTACGCCCGCGCCGGCGTCGACGCGGTCGCCCGGCACGTCGCCGAACGCGGCCCCGCCGCCCGCCGTCGCAGGTGAGTCCGAGCGCATCAGGGATTCAAGATCATCTCGTTGCCCCTTTGGCGCGTATCTCGGTCACACCCTCACTGGAGCCGACCTGAGTGGCATCTGTCCCGGGGTGGATCTCAGATCCAGGTGGGCACGTGCCCCTCGGTGTAGCGGGCGCCGAAGCCGCCCTGAGGCAGGATCTCGTCGATGGCCTTGAGATCGGCGTCGGTAAGGGTGAGGTCGGCGGCGCCGGTGTTTTCCTCGATGCGCTTCGGGCTGCGGGTGCCGGGGATCGGCACGATGTGCTCGCCCCGGGTCAGGAGCCAGGCCAGGGCTAGCTGGGAGACGGTGGCACCCTTGGTCGCCGCGAGCTCGGCGAGCTTGCCCACGGCTTCGACGTTCTTCTCGAAGTTGCCCGGCTGCCAGCGCGGGTCGACGGTGCGTATGTCGGTGGCTTCGTACTGGCCGGCGGGCTTGGCGGTGCCGGTGATGAACCCGCGGCCGAGGGGGGAGTAGGCGACGAAGCCGATGCCGAGTTCGTCCAGGGTGGGGAAGAGCTGCTCGACGTCCCGTTCGAACAGGGAGTACTCGGTCTGCAGGACGGAGACCGGCTGCACGGCGTGCGCCTTGCGGATCGTCTCGGGTCCGGCCTCGCTGAGGCCGAAGTACTTCACCTTGCCCGCGTGGATCAGCTCCTTGACGGTGCCCGCGACCTCCTCGATGGGCACCTCGGGGTCGACGCGGTGCTGGTAGAAGACGTCGATGTGCTCCACGCCGAGGTAGCGCAGGCTGTTGTCGGCGACCTTGCGGATGTTGTCGGGCCGGCTGTTGACAGGGCCGCCGATCTGCTCGGGAGGCACGGACATGTCGACACCGAACTTGGTGGCCAGGACCACGTCGTCGCGGAAGTCCCTGACCGCCCTGCCGACCAGGATCTCGTTGGATCCGGTGCCCCAGCCGTACATCTCGGCGGTGTCGAAGAAGGTGACGCCCAGGTCGTGGGCGCGGCGGAGGGCGGCGACGCCGGCCTCCTCGTCGGTGGGTCCGTAGGCCATCGTCAGGCCCATCGCGCCGTAGCCGATCCCCGAGACCTCAAGGCCCTGGTTTCCGAGTGTCCGGTGCTGCATGACGCACTCCTCTGAAAGAAACTGAAAGGTGTTTTTTGGCGGACCGTTGTGTCAGTGCGTTGCGGCGGTCAGTCCGGCGCGGTGGATGCGGGTGTGCTCGGCGACGCGTCGGCCGAGGTGGCGGGCGGTGTTCAGGTCTGCGTCGTGGACGGCGGGGGTGTCGTTGAAGCTTTGTGCGCCGGCGCCGAGGTAGAAGCCGAGGCGGTTGTCGTCCTGGGGGCTGGATGTGGTGGTGTTCCAGCCCGGCAGGAGGTTCAGGCTCACCCAGAGCATTCCGTGCTGGGCCGCCAGGAGCGCCAGGTACTGCAGGGTGTGCAGCTTGTCGCCGCTCATGGAGCCGGAGTTGGTGAATCCCGCCGCGAGCTTGTCGCTCCAGGCGCGGGTCATCCACCGCTTGCTGCTGGCCTCGGCGAAGGCGTGGAACGCCCCCGACGCGGTGCCCATGTAGGTGGGGGTGCCGAAGATGATGGCGTCCGCGGCGTCCATCAGTTCCCAGTCGGCGTCGCTGAGGGAGGCGACATCCACGCGGTGGACCTGCGTCCCGGCGACGGAGCGCGCGCCGTCGGCCACGGCCGTGGCGATCTGCGCGGTGTGGCCGTAGCCGGAATGCGACGCGATGACGATCGAGATATCGGACATGGGTGTTCCTCTCCTGCCGCGATGGCGGCGTGTTCGGTGGTGGTGCCGGCGGACGACGAGCCGCGCGCTGCGGCGGTCGGCCGCACTGCTCCACGCGTGGGGACCGACGGCCCCGGCCGGGGTGCGGCGCATGCCCGGGTATCGCGGGCAGCGTCGGCCACCATCAGCATGGATCGCCGTTCCGCTTTTGACCGTACCACTGATAGAGCGACGCTACGCAAAATGGGATATCGTTGTTCCATGGACGAGGGACGACGCGCCGCGCGGCGCCAGGTGCTGCAGGTGGCCGCCAAGCTTTTGGAGGAGGGCGGCAGCGAGGCGGTCTCCACACGCGCTGTCGCCGCAGCCGCGGGCATCACGGCCCCCGCGCTCTACCGGATGTTCGACGACAAGGACGGACTCCTGGCCGAGCTGGCCGCCTACGGATTCGAGATGTACCTGGCCGAGAAACGCGAGGCACTGGCGCTGACCCCCGACGACCCGGTGGCCGACCTCTACCGCGGCTGGGACCTGCACGTCGACTTCGGAGTGCAGCACCCCGCGTTCTACATGCTCATGTACGGCACTGTGCGGCCCGGGCGGCGGCCCCCGGCCGCGGACGAGGCGCACGCCCTGCTGGTGAGACTGCTGGGCCGGGCGGCCGACGCCGGGCGCCTTCGGGTTCCGGTGGAGCAGGCGACCCGCGTCATCCACGCGGCGACAACGGGTGCCACGCTGGCGCTGATCGGCGAAGAGTCCTCGGAGCGGGACCTGACCACTTCGGCACGGCTGCGGGACACCGTCATCGCCTCGGTCACCACGGACTCGCCCGCCTCGTCCGGGTCGGACCTGGCCTCGCGCGCACTCGCCCTCGATGCCGCACTTCACACCGCGCTCACCACCGGGCCCCCGGCTGCGGGCGCCGGGGTGCCTCTGCGAGACACGGAGACGGCTCTGCTGCGCGAATGGCTGCAGCAGCTGGCAGGCTGAACCCACCGCCTGCTCCGCAGGCGTTACGATCCTCCGTCTTGCGATCGCAGGCACCGGGCGCCGCCCAGCGTGGCCGAACGGCAGCACCTTGTCGAAAACGCTCTAGTGGCGGGGCGATGTGCTGGCTTGAACCAGGGCTCGTGCCAGGTCGGTGCTCTCCGGAAGGCTGTCGAGCGGGAGGGGTTGCGTGGCGACAGCGCCCTCGTGCAGCACGAGGAGTTGGGTGGCGAGGGTGGCCGGGTGCGAGCAGCCCGCTGTGGTGGCGAGTTCCTTGAACAGGTTCAGCAGCCAGAGCTTCTGGTTCGCGGCGATGCGGTGTGCGGGATGTGAGGGGTCCGGGATTTCGGCGAGTGCGTTGATGAAGGCGCATCCGCGGGTGTTGGTTTCGCTCCAGGTCCGCAGTGCCTCGAAGGGTGCGGTGACGGCCTCGGCGGGAGTGTCGCTGGCGTCGACGGCGGCACGGACGAGTGACCGCCAGCGCTGGTCGCGGCCCGTGAGATAAGTCGCCACGAGGTGGTCTTTCGAACCGAACTGGTTGTACAGGGTCCGCTTGGTTACCCCTGAGCGCTCAGCAATCAGATCCACGCCGACCGCTGTGATTCCGCGGTTGTAGAACAACTCCTCTGCGGCCGCCACGATGCGGCGGCCGGCCGGCGTCATAGGCCGCGCTTCCTGCACTGCGGGCCCCTTCACTGATCGGTGTACGGTGGGAGAGGTTCACAGATCAGTATACCTGCGAGGAGGTTCAAGCGATGAGTGCGTCCCAGTTCATGCGAGCGGTGCGAATCACAGGGCACGGAGGACCGGAGGTTCTTGAGCTGACGGAGGTCGCCGTCCCTGCCCCGCGGGCGGGAGAGGTACTGGTCCAGGTCAGCGCAGTAGCGCTGAACAACACCGACCTGTGGACTCGGGAGGGCGCCTACGGCCGTCCGGGAGACCCGAAGGCGATGTCGGGCTGGCGCGGCCCGATCGACTTCCCGCGCATCCAGGGCGCCGACGTGGCCGGCCGCGTCGTGGCCGTCGGGACCGGAGTGGAGGGGAGCCTCGTCGGACGCCGAGTGGTCGTCGACCCCGCGATCTACGACACCGAAGGGCCGGACGCCCACCCGGTGGGCCTGATGGGGAGTGAACGCGACGGGGGATACGCCGAGTACGTGACGGCGCCGGTGGAGCGTGTACATGACGTGACGGAATCGCCGCTCACGGACGACCAGCTCGCGACGTTGCCGACCGCCTACGGCACGGCGCTGGGCATGATCGAGCGAGGCCGGCTGCAGAAGGGGGAAACCGCCCTGGTCTCGGGAGCGTCCGGCGGCGTCGGCCTCGCGCTGGTGCAGATCGCCCGTGCGCGCGGCGCAAGGGTGCTCGCCATCAGTAGCGGACCCAAGATCGATGCGGTGCGCGAAGCAGGCGCGCACGAAGTCATCGACCGCGCAGGAGACCTCGCCGAGCAGATCCGCACTGCCGCCCCGGAGGGCATCGACGTCGCACTCGACGTCGTGGCCGGCGAACTGGTCAGCGAGGGGCTGCCGCTGCTGCGCGAAGGGGGCCGGTGGGTCATCGCCGGCGCACTCGGTGGCTACGACGTGACCTTTGACGTGCGCCGTCTCTACCTGCACAACGCCCAGGTCATCGGGTCCGCGATGCACACGCCCACACACTTCGACCTCCTCATGGACCTGGCTCGTAGGGCAGAGGTCCAGCCCGTCATCGCGGCGACCTTCCCACTGGACCAGGCCGCTCAGGCCCAGGAAGAACTCTCCCGCAGGGAGCACGTGGGAAAGATCGTCATGCACCCCTGAGTTCCATCCGACGGATCACGGGCAGAGCCATGCTGCCGCGGCGCCTGCGTGGACGGTGCGGCCGTAGCGGTCGCGTGTCATGCCGAGCGCAACCTCGGTCTCGCGGTCGATCACAGCCATCCGCAGCCGGAAGCCGCGTGCACCGTTCGCGAGTTCGGGTGCCTGAAGGGTGTCAATATTCCGATCAGGCTGCTGAGCTGGGTATTTCCTGTGGAAGGTGAAGCGGTCGGGGTGGCGCGGTGTGGTACTTGCTGTGCCGTTTTCGGCGAAGATGGCGTCGAAGGCGGCGGTGAACTTGCTGTCCCGGTCGCGGATGGGGAACCGGAAGCACCCGGCTCTGTCGCCCAGGTCCAAGAGCAGATTGCGGGCGAGTTGGGTGACCCCTGCGCCGGTGGGGCGGGCGGTGACACCCAGGACATGGACGCGCCGGGTGGCGATCTCCATGACGAAGAACGGTAGACCGGAGCGGCGCACAACGCGCCGGACGGTGGCGGCGTCCACCCGATGACCAAGCCGTCGCAGCTCACCTTGGATCCTGATGTATCCCCAGGTGGGATTCTCTCGCGCCAGGCGCTGGATGAGCGCCGCAATCTCTTCCGCCAGCGGTGGCCGGCCGGGGCCGGTGGGGGTCTAGCGCCATTTCCAGCGCACCAGACGGCGGTGCCAGTTCAGCAGCGTGCCCGGGGTGACCAGACGATGACGACGCAAGGCGGATGGCAGGTGCCGCGCGAGAGCGGAGAGCACGGCACGATCGACCCACGAGAGCCGCGTGCCGCAACGCCAAGACCTCCGCATCCTTGGCCGCGGTTGCGCAGCACGGCAGCGGGCACCTTGATCAGGTTCCGGACCAACGCGGTGACGATCGACCGTGGCATCGGGAGATCATCCCAGGCGCCGTGCAGGCCGCTGCCCAGAGCGGAGAAGCTGCAGGCCAGAGACGGAATCGTATTTCCGACCGGGACAGGTGCGTGACTTGCACGGATGACCTTCTCGGCAAGGGCACCGCTGCAGGCCCGCGACGTCTGCGAAACCCTCGACTCCGAACTGCTGCCCAAGAACATCGAAGGTACCCGCGCCAAGCTGAAACGCCTCGTCAAGCTCGGCATACTCACCGAGATCGACACCGGCTATTTCGCCCGGCAGCAATAGCCGACCAGCTCCGTGACCAGCAGCCTTGCCCCAACCTCACTTTGAAACGGACATCAACTCACGAACCCTCTCTGAGGACTGAAACGCCTGTGAGGCTGTCCTGAGGAGGCATCCTCGGTGGATCGGCTGTTATGGCTGTGCCCTACGAGACTCCCGCGTGGCGGTGTACTCCGACAGCAGCGACTCGAGACGGCCCACCATGAAGTGGTAGTACTCCTGCATCTCGCTGAGCCGTTGCTGCTGCACGGGCGTCATCCCAGCGCCTAGCGCCAGGGCGTGTTCGGCAAGCTCGCGCAGTTGCGTAGTCGAAGCGACGATGTGCTGAAGGCAACCGACCCAGGCGTCGTCCCTCCAGCGGTAGACGAAATGCCGCTGTCCTGCTTCCTTGGAGCGCTCCACGGTGCCGTTGGCTATGAGCAGGCGTGTCATCTCCGAGACCGACCCCTTGCTCGCATCGAGGGCGTCCTGGAGTTCGGCAAGGGTCATCGGCCTCTCGCGCAGCATCAACAGGCCGGCTGCCCGGCCGGCCATCGGTGGCCAGCCCATCGCCCGGCCGACGTGCATACCGAACTCTTCGACGAGTGCGTCGTGGGCGTCGGGGTTGATGCCCTCGGCCGCCTGGGGCACGAAGGTCCTCCCAATAGTCAGAAGAAAGTGAACGTTCAGTCTTGACTGAATCGATGAGGGGGCTGGACAGTATCAGGCAAGTTTGCGGGCCATCGAAGCCACGACCGATCACCCTACGGCGGGAGACGAGATATGACGAGCGGCGGCTGGGACGTCATCGTGGTGGGGGCCGGGTCCGCGGGGGCCGCGTTCGCGGTTCGCTCGGCGGAGAAGGGCAAGCGGGTCCTGCTGCTGGAGGCCGGCCCGGACTACCGGTCGGAGCAGATGCACGAGGCATGGCGTTCGCCCAACCCTGTGGTCGCGCTGATGGACCCCACAGCCACCGAGGGGCTGCTCTGGACGGGGCTGACATCTTCGCGCACCGACAGACAGCAGCAGGCGCCGTACTGGCGCGGTCGGGGGGTCGGTGGCAGCTCGTCGATCAACGGACAGATAGCTATCCGGCCGCCGATGGTGGACTTCGAGGACTGGACGGCCCTCGGCTGTTCGGGTTGGTCGCCGGAGGACGTCCTGCCCTACTTCGCAAAGCTGGAGGACGACGCGGAGTTCGGGGACGAGCCGCACCACGGCCGCGGTGGGCCGACGCCGATCCACCGGATGCCGCAGGACCAGTGGGGAGGTGTTGACACCGCGCTGGCCCGCTCCGCTCTCGCCGCCGGGTTCGGCTGGGCCCCGGACGTCAATGCGCCTTCGGCGACTGGCGTTTCGCCATACCCGATCAACTCGCGTGGCGGTCGGCGGGTGACGGTCAACGACGCGTACCTGCAGGCGGCCCGGGAGCTGAGCACGCTCAGCATCCGCGGAGATGTCCTGGTGGATCAGGTGGTCTTCGCCGGGGACCGGGCAGTTGGAGTCCGGCTGCTCGTCGACGGGCAGGTGCTGACCGAGCATGCCGACACGGTGGTCCTCAGTGCCGGTGTGATCCATTCCCCGGCGATCCTCCTGCGCTCGGGCGTCGGCCCCGCGGCACACCTGCGCTTTTTGGGCATCGACGTGCGCCACGACCTTCCGGTGGGGCGCGGCATGCAGGACCACCCGATGGCTCTGGTGTCGATCCCGCTGACGGATGCGGCAGCGGTCAAGACGCCGCACGACCGGCACACCAACGTCTGCGTCCGATGGACCAGCGGCTCCAGCGCACCGCGAAACGACTTGATGTTCGTCTCGCTCAACCAGAACGTGCTGGCCATGGCCAGTGCCTCGACCGGCACCAGTTCGGGAGCCTTCGGGGTCTGGCTGAACCAGAACCACTCCCGCGGTGTGCTGACGCTGGTCTCGGCCGACCCCTCCGACCAGCCGCTGGTGCGGCAGCGGATGCTGTCCGACGAGCGGGACCTCGCCCGCATGCGCCACGGTGTGCGGGCGCTGGTCGACCTGGCGCGCCGGCCCGAGGCCGCGGAGATCACGGCTGGCTCGCTCGAGAAGGAGAACGAGGCTCTGTTCAGTGTGTTGGAGAGCGACAGCGGACTCGACGACTACCTGCTGGCCATGGTGGTGGACGCGCAGCACGGCACCAGCACCTGCCGCATGGGCGCGGCCGGCGCCCCCGGCACGGTCGTGGACAGCGAGTGCCGCGTCCTCGGCGTGGATGGCCTGCACGTGGTCGACGCCTCGGTCTTTCCCTCCGTGCCCCGCGCCAATACCAACCTCGCCACGATCATGGCCGGTGAGCTCATGGCCGACCGGATCGCCTGACACGGCGACGTTTGCCCGACCGATTCCAGCGGGCTGTGCCACTGCCATGCTTCCCGGTCTGTCAGCACGGAGGAGATCGCCCCGATGAAGACCTTGCAAAACCTGATCGGCGGCATCTGGGAGGACTCCCTGGATGATGCGCTGCTTGATGTCGTCAATCCCGCGACCGAGGACGTCGTCGCCCGCGCCCCTGGCGGTTCCCGGGCCGACGTCGACCGCGCGGTGGCCGCGGCGCTGCGGGCACAGCCCGGATGGGCGGCCCTGCCCGTGGCCGATCGCGTCGCGCGTATCTCGGCATGGGCTGTCACCATCGCCGAGCACGCCGAGGAACTCGCCGAACTCGAGTGCCGGGAGATGGGCCAGCCGACCGGGGTCGGCCGCACCTTCATCGACGGTGCGGTGGCCGGCCTCAAGGTGTCGGCGGCCCAGGCGCTGTCCTACGGCTTCGAGGAGACAGTCAGCCACCCGGACGGCAGCGCGACAAGGATCCTACGTCGCCCGCTGGGGGCCACCGCGGTGATCACGCCGTGGAACTTCCCGGTCCCCATGGTCCTCGGCGCACTCGGTCCGCTGCTGGCGGCCGGAAACACCGTCGTCGTCAAGCCCTCGGAACGCTCCCCGCTGTCGACCGTACGGCTCTTCGAGCTGCTGAACCTGCCGTCGGGGGTGGTGAACCTGGTCCTCGGCGACGCGCGTGCTGGAGTACCCCTGGCCGAGCATGAGCAGATCCAGCTGGTGCACTTCACCGGATCTGTCGAGGCGGGCCGCAAGGTCGGCGCGGGTACCGGCCGGCTGCTGCACCGCGCGGTGCTCGAACTCGGCGGAAAGGACCCCGTCGTCATCGACTCGGGAGTCGACCCCGCCACGACGGCGGCGGCCGTCGCGATGGGCGCCTTCCTCAACACCGGCCAGATCTGCACGTCCATGGAACGCATCTACGTGCATCAGGACATCGCCGACGAGTTCACTGACGCCTTGGTGCAGGCGGCCCAGACGTACACCATGGGCGACGGTCACGACGAGGGAGTCATGATGGGCCCACTGGTCGACGAGCGTCAGCGAGACATCGTTCGGAGGCACGTCGCGGACGCGGTCGCGCGGGGTGCGACGATCCGCGCGGGAGGAGTCGAGCCGGACGGCAAGGGTTTCTTCTACCCGGCCACGGTCCTGGCCGACGTCGACGAGTCGATGCTGGTCATGAACGAGGAGACCTTCGGCCCGCTCGCCCCCGTTGTGGTCGTCTCCTCCTTCGAGGAGGGCCTCGAGCACGCCTCCCGGTCTCGCTTCGGCCTCGCCGCGACGGTCTACACCAACGACCCCGACCACATAGCCGCAGCCGCTCAGATCCCCGCAGGCGTCGTCTGGGTCAACCAGTGGCAGGGCGGTGGTCCCGAACGCCTCTACGAACCGGCCGGCGACAGCGGCATGGGCGCCACGGGGGCAACCGCGGCCTATGACGCCGCCACCCGCCCGGCCTCCGTGCACATCGCCGCGTGGCCCGCGTCGGGAGGACCCCACCGATGAATCCCAAAAGCATCATCGAGCGGCGGATCCGGACGGCCGAACGTGGCCTGGTGGATCTGTCCCACCGGATCCACGCCCACCCGGAACTGGCCTTCCAGGAGGTCCGTGCCAGTGACTGGGTCGCCCAGCACCTGAGCGAAGCCGGATTCGAGGTCGAACACGGCTGCTACGGCCTGCCCACCGCGGTCCGCGCCACCGTGGGCTCCGGACCGCTGCACATCGCCGTCTGCGCGGAGTACGACGCGCTGCCGGAGATCGGCCATGCCTGCGGACACAACGTGATCGCCGCCGCCGCGGTGGGTACGGGCCTCGGGTTGGCCGGCCTTGCCGACGACCTCGGAATGAAGGTCACCGTGCTGGGAACTCCGGCCGAGGAAGGCGGCGGCGGCAAGGTTCTGATGCTCGAAGCCGGAGCCTTCGATGGGCTGGACGCCGCCATGATGGTGCATCCCGCGGCCGTCGAGATGGAAGCCATGCCCGGCTCGGCCGTCTCCATGTTCGACGTGTCCTACCGCGGCACACCGGCACACGCCGGCGCCTACCCCGAACGCGGTGTCAACGCCGCCGACGCCATGACCGTCGCCCAGGTGGCCATCGGACTGATGCGCCAGCAGACGACAAGCACGGACCGCATCCAGGGCATCGTCACTGAAGCCGGCAGCGCAGCGAACATCATCCCGGGCGCCAGCCGAGGCCGATGGATCGTCCGCTCGGACACCGTGGAGGCCCTCCCGCCTCTCGCAGCACGGGTACAGCGCTGCTTCGAAGCCGGGGCACTCGCCACCGGATGCGAGCTGTCGATCGCCCCGCTCGGCCCCGACTACGCCGATATGCGCCCCGACGCCCGGCTCCTGGCGCTGTACCGGGCCAACGCCGAGGCCGTCGGCCGAACCTTCCCGGACCTGCCCGGCGGCGCGGCCGTTGGAGCCGCTACTGACATGGGCAACGTGTCCCACGTCGTGCCCACCATCCATCCCATGCTCGGACTGGACTGCGCACCTGCGGTCAACCACCAGCCCGAGTTCACCGCCGCGTGCGTCACACCGGCCGCCGACCGCGCCGTCCTCGACGGCGCCATCGCGATGGCCTGGACCGCCGCCGACCTCGCCGCGCCCCCAGGGGATCGGATCGTGACGAGCGACCGGAAGCCATAACCGCAGCACGCTCAAGGGGGCGAACCGGGAAGGCCGTCGTTTCTCCTGGGTACGGCCCGGAGATGGGCCGTAGCGAATTCCGCTCCAGTGGCGACGAAGCCGTTGAGACCGTCGCTGCGACGGCCACCACAGGCGTCCGGGTCGGTCTGCGGCACCAGCCGCTCGGCGATGCGCCGGCGCACCGGCGCCGGATCCCACGTGGACTGGTTCACGGACTGCTGCAGGTTCTGCTCGTTACTGACCGGCGAGCGATCCTCCGATCCCGCCGATGCTGAAGTACTTGTTGAGAACGGTGAAGAGCAGCACCGGCGGCGCCATCATGATGATCGCCAGCGCCATGACCTGCCCCCAGTCGACCACGTTCTGCTGGAAGAACGAGGAGAGGCCGACGGGAAGGGTGTACTTGCCCTGTGTGCGGATGAAGACCAGTGCGACCAGGTAGTCGTTCCAGGAGACGAGGAACGTGTAGATCGCCGTGGAGAGGATCCCGGGCAGCGAGTTGCGCAGCACGATGCGGACGAAGGCGCCGAAGGTGGAGCAGCCGTCGATCCAGGCCGCCTGTTCCAGCGCGACGGGGATCGAGTCCATGTATGCCGCCATCATCCAGGTGGCCACGGACACCGAAGCGCCCACGTAGATGATGCAGAGCCCGAGCAGGCCGTCGACCAGCCGGAGCTTGGCGAACAGGATGAACAGCGGGATCACCGCTGTGATGACCGGAAGTGCCTGCACCACGAAGAGAAGCAGGGAATACGCCGAGACCGCCTTGCTGCGTCCCCGGGAGAGGACGTAGCCGGCCGGGGCGCCGACCGCGACCGATACCACGACCGTCGCCAGCGTGACGACGAGACTGTTGGCCAGCCACTGCAGGGTCTGATCGGTGGTGAAGACGTGGCTGAAGTTCTCGAAGGTGAATGAGCTCGTGTTCCGGGACCGTGCCCCCGGGCGCAGAGCGAGAAAGAAGACGATACCGACAGGAACGAGGGCGACCGCCGTGAAGGCGAGCATGAAGGCGAAGCGCCACCAACGGCCGTGACACTTGGGGGAGTTCGGTGTGCGACTGCGGCCGCGACGTATGCCGTGGGTGACCGGGTCGCTGATGACGCTCATCACACATGAGCCTTTCTGACCTGCCGGTACAGGACGGTGGAGATGACGACCAAGGCGAAGCTCATCAGGAACGCGATGGCCACGCCTTGACCGACCTGGAAGTTCTGGAACACGGCCCTGTAGGCCAGTACCACCAGCGTGGTCGTCGAACTCTCGGGACCGCCGCCGGTGAGCAGATAGACCGTGGGGAAGTCATTGACGATGAAGATCGTCATGAGGATCCACGAGATGTATGTCGGGCGCGCGATCAGCGGCAGCGTGATGTGGAAGAACTGCTGGCGGCTCGACGCGCCGTCCATCCGTGCCGCCTCGTAGACGGAGTGGTCGACCGAGGCCAGCGCGCCGCTGATCATCAGCATCATGAACGGGAAGTTGAGCCACACCTCGAAGAGGATGATGGTGACCTTCGCGAGTGCGGGGTCGGCCAGGAGCAGCGGTGACCCCAGCCCGAGCAGGTCGAAGACCCGCGGAACGAGGCTCTGGGGGGTGGTGAGCAGCTGGTTCCACGACATGGCCGAGACGACGACGGGCACGACCCACGGCAGCATGAGGAGAATCTTGAACACGCCGCGTCCGGGGAAGTCCGAGCGCAGGACCAGGGCGAGAGCGAGCCCTACCGCCCAACTGCCCAGGACGGCAAGGGCGGTGAACACCGCGGTGAACCTGACCGCTTCCCAGAAGGCGGGATCGGTCAGTACCGACGTGTAGTTGTCCAGCCCGACGAAGTCGCCGGTGTTGATGAGTGTTCCGTTGCGCAGGGACTGGAAGGTGGCGTAGACCAGCGGATACGCGTTGATGAGCAGGAGCAGCAGCACAGAGGGCAGCACCAGTACCACGAGGGTCCGGCGCCTCGATTTCGCCTGCTGGTTCTGCGGGTGTCCCGATGAGTTGCGGGCGGCCTTGCGCGGTGTGCCGGTGTTCGTCGGGGGGCTGTGCGGCGCGGTGCGCGCGGGCGATGCCGCGGTTGTTGTCGTTGAAGGAGCCATGAGCGCCTACTTCAGGAGAGTCGTCAGGGCGTTCGACAGAGTCGTCAGAACCGCCGTGGCGTCGGTCTTGCCGGACAGGACGGCCTGCCCGAACTGGTACATGGCGCTGTTGCCGTCCATCTTGGCCTGTGCCGGACCGACGGTCTTGCCGCGCGCGGCGTACGAGGTGCCGATGGGCTGGTACTCCTCGACCATCTTCACGTAGTTCCGCCGCTTCTTGAACGCGGGCGACTCGGCGATGGACTTGAGCACGGGAAGACCGTTGACCAGGGACTGGCCCCAGAACTGGTGGATGTTCTGCAGCCAGTGGAGCAGCAGGGCCTCGCTGCCCTCCCGGGAAGGCGTGTTCTTGTACATCATGACGTTGTTCTCGACCACGAGCGTGGCCTTGTCGCCGTGCGGTCCGGTGAGCGGGCTCATCACCGCGAGGTCCTTCGCCACGTCTCCGCCGACGTTGTCCGCGAGGCCGCTCTGCTCGTTGCCGAGGCCGTAGCGCTTCTTCTTCCACTGGGCGTACTGGTTGTCGTTGGTGTAGCCCACCGATGCCGGGTCGACGATGCCCTCACCGACGAGCTGCTTGATGAACTCGATCGCCTCGATGTTGCGCGGATTGAGGACATCCAGGTTGCCGTCCGGGTCGAACAGGCCGCCGCCGTTGCCGATGATCATGCTCATGGGTGTCTCGTAGGCGAGGGAGTTGCCGGCGCCGGCACCGGTGGAGAAGCCGTACACGCCAATCTTCTTGAGTGCTTTCCCGGTGGTCAGGAGCCCGTCCCAGTCTGTCGGTACCTTCGCGCCGGCCTCCTCCAGCAGGGCCTTGTTGTACCACCACACATGTGCGTCGAGCTCCCAGGGAACGGCGACGTAGCCCTTGTCGGTCTTCATCCCGTCGATCGTTCCGGGCAGGAAGTCGTCGTAGAGGCCGCTCTTCTTCATCGTCTCGATGAGGTTGTCGGCGTACGCGATGGCACCCTGCTCGGCAAACTGGAACGCCTGGAAGCCGCTGCCCGTGCTCACCGCAGGGTTCGTGTCGGAGGCGATCGCCGAGACGAACGTCTGGCTGAGGTTGGCCCACTGGATGCTCTGGTAGGTGGCCGAGGGCCCCTTGGCGGGCTTGTACGAGGCAACGATCTTCTTGGACATGTCGTTATAGGTGTTGGTCCCCCAAGGCATGTCCCAGAACTTCAGTTCGTCCGAGGCGCCGGATCCGAGGAGGGATCCACAGGCGCTGATGCCCGGCACGGCAGAAGCGGCGGCTGCGAGCCCTAGAAATCTACGCCGGGAACAGCCGGGGGAGGACGCGTTGGTGTTGGTCATGGTGCGTTCCTTGTGTTGCCGGGACGGGGAGGGTGGGCGCGGGTCATGGGCATGGGGACTGGGGCCGGATCGGCATCTCGGCCCAGGGCAGTTCGGCTCCGGCGAATCGGGCCGCGCGCAGATCTCCGGAGCGGGCGTGGCCTTCGAATTGCTCCAGCCGCGACAACCGGCCGCAGATCTTGCCGAGCTGCGCGGAGCTGAGGTCCTCACGGACCTCCTGGTATGTGACCGTCTTGAGGAATTTGCCGACCCACAGGCCGCCGGTGTACCGGGCCGCGCCCCTGGTGGGCAGGACATGGTTGGTGCCGATGAGCTTGTCGCCGTAGGGGACGCAGGTGCGCTCGCCGAGGAAGAGGGCGCCGAAGTTGCTCATCGATGCCAGGGCCCGCCGCGGATTCTCGGTGAGGATCTGCACGTGCTCGGAGGCGTACGCGTCGGCGAGAGCAAACGCTTCATCGAGTGATTCGGCGACGTGCACCTCGCCGTAGCCCCGCCAAGCCGCCGCGGCGACCTTGCCCGTCGGCATGCCGGGCAGCAGCTCCTCGACGTGCCGCAGTGTGGCGCGGCCGACGGTCTCCGACGTGGTGATCAGGACGCACGGGGAGTCCGGCCCGTGTTCCGCCTGGCTGAGCAGGTCGACGGCGACCGTGAACGGGTCGGCGTGATCGTCGGCGACGATCAGCGTCTCGGTCGGGCCGGCGAACAGGTCGATGCCGACCTCGCCGAACAGCTGGCGCTTGGCCTCGGCGACGTAGGCGTTGCCCGGGCCGGTCAGGATGTTGACCGGGGCGATGGTCTCGGTACCCAGGGCGAGAGCGGCGACGGCCTGGACGCCGCCGAGCACGTAGATCTCGTCCGCGCCCGCGAGATGCATAGCGGCCACGCTGATCGGCGGCGGGGCGCCCTGACTCGGCGGAGTGGTGGCGGCGACCCTGCCCACGCCCGCGACCTTCGCGGTCAGGACCGTCATGTGGGCGGAGGCGGTGAGGGGGTAGCGCCCGCCGGGGACGTATGCGCCGGACGCATCGACCGGCAAGTTGCGCTGGCCGAGGAAGACCCCGTCGAGGGTTTCGACCTCGAAGTCCCGGATGGAGTCGCGCTGGGCCTGTGCGAAGCCCTGGACCTGCCGCTGGGCGAAGCGAAGGTCGTCCAGCACGGTGTCCGGCACGGTCGAGACGATCTTGGAGATCTCCTGCTCCGAGAGCCGGAAGGACACGGGCGACCAGTCGTCGAACTGTGCGGAGTATCGGCGCACCGCTCCGTCGCCACCCGCGCGGACGTCGCTGATGACAGCGGCGACGATGTCCGCCACGGCGGGGTCGGCGCCACCGGCGGGGACAGCGCCCTGAGCTTGCTTGAGGACACGCGACATAGGCCAGAAACTCCCTGGTTCCGCGATGACGACGGGGAAGGCACCCTGTCGAAGGGCCGGCTCCTGGTGAGCGGAGAAAGGCTCACTCTGGGTTTGACGACGGCACCAGGATGGGTTCCGCGCACCTGGGCAGGACAGACACACTCTGTGCAGAAACAGGAGCCGTCATTGCACGCATTGCTCCGGTCCTGTCGACCGGTAGGTGACGACAAGGCCAAGCGTCGGGGGAGACCATGCCTGAGCGTTCGCTGCGGACCCGCTAGATGATCGGCTTACGCGGGGCGGGGGGCGGCAGCTGTTGTGTGGACTCCATGAGTTCCAGAGCCTGGAGAGCGAGGGAGAGGCTTCCGCGAACCTCGGGATCGTCCACCGACCTGCCGAGCAGACCGTTCAGTCGTTCGATGCGGTAGTAGAGCGTGCGGCGCTGGACGAACAGGGTGTCGGCCGCACGTGACTTGTTTCCGTCTGCGGCGAGGTAGGCCCGGAGCGTTGGCAGGAGGGGATTCGTTTCGGTCGCGTCGTGGCGCAGGAGCGGTCCGAGCTCGTCGTCGATGTAGCGCGTCAGCTCCGGTCCTTCGGCCAGGGCGACGAGCAGTCGCAGGACGCCGAGCCGGTCGAAGTGCAGGGCGGTGGGCCTGTCACGGGTGGCCGCAACGGAGGCCGCCGTACGGGCCTGGCGTGCCGCGTCCGTGAGCTGTGCGGCCGGACCGCTGCGGCTGACGCCGGCCCGGGCTCCGCACTGGTCGAGGCGCTCGGTGAGCTGCGCTGCGGACAGCTGACCGGTCAGGCCGACGATGGCGAGGACGTACTCGCCGATGTCGGCCATGACGGCCGGGGTCTTGAGGGATTTCAGCGCCGACTCCAGCATCGCTTCCGCCACGTCCGAGTCGGGCTCCTTGCACAGTACGACCACGGCGAGAGGCCGGTCACGCAGGTCGCGGCCCACCCTCAGGGCCCGGTCGACGAACTGCTCACCCGTGATGTCTCCGAGCAGCAGCCGGTTGACGAGGGAGCTCTGCCGCTGGGACGCCCGTGCGCCGCTCTCCCGGTCGCCGAGCAGTGCGATGGCGATCGCGTCAGCGGCACGGTCCATGGCGTAGGCATGGACGCCGGGCAGCTCGCCCTCGCCGTGGAAGACGTGGATCCAGCCCCATGCCTCGCCGCGCAGCACGATCATGCGCCGGGTGCATCCCGGCTCGTCGTGGGACTGGACCATCGAGGACTTGTTGTGCTGTCCGCCGGGAGCGTCCGCGCGGTGGGCCATCCGCGCGTGCAGGCCCCAGTTCTTCGTCAGCAGGTCGGTCCCGGCCGTGCCGCCCGCGTACGCGACGACCCGGTGGTCGGTGTCCTCGAGCACCACGGGTGAGCCGACATGATGGGCGAGCGCCTCGGCGAAGGAGACATGACTGCGGCTGGCCAGCAGGAGCTGGATGAAGTCCGCGTTGAGGCGCTCGAACGCGACGAGATCGGAGTTCCTCTCGTCCACGATCAACTCGTGCACCTGGGCGGACACTTCGACAAAGGGCAGTTCGTCGGCCAGACCGATGAGCGGAAAGCCGAGCTGCCTGGCCTCGTCCACCAGAGCCGCGGGCATGGTGGTGAAAGCGCGACCGCTGAGTTCGATGACAAGCGCGGCGGCACCGGCTGCGCTGACCTCGCGGATGTAGCGCCGCTGCTCGCTTGAGGTGCGGCCGACGCCCAGGCCGGCCGTTAGCAGCAGCTCGCCGCCGGTCAGGAACTGGGCGATGTCGGGGATCTCCACCGGGTGGACCCAGCGGACCGTATGGCTGAGGTTCTCCTCGCCCGCGTAGACGCGCACGGTCGTGCGACTGAACACCTCCAGCTGCAGGGCGGCTGCTACTGACAGAGCCATGTCTGACCTCTTTGGTGCCGAGGGTGAGGGGAGGCGTTGCACGGATTATGCATCGTGTTGGCGCTTTCCTGCACAGATTGTGTCTGCCTCGGGTGTCTGCCGCCCACCATGCTGGTGAGTCGTCGCCCAGAGCCATCGCCCGGCCACGAGGTGCCGTGCAGCGAACCACCTTCGGAGAGGACGCAAGATGAGAGCCGCCGTTGTCCGAGCCCCCTCCGGATCCTTCGAGGTCGGGGACCTGCGTGACCCGCGGCCGGGCCCGGGGGAGATCCTCGTGCGCATCGCCGCCTGCGGTGTCTGCCACACGGACCTCCATGTGCAGGACGGTTCGGTGGCCTTCCCCTTTCCCGCGGTGCTCGGGCACGAGGTGTCCGGGACAGTCGCGGCCGTCGGAGCCGGCGTCGAGCACATCGAACAGGGCCAGAGCGTCGTCGGGGCCTTCATCATGCCCTGCGGGACGTGCACGATGTGCGCTTCGGGCCGCGAGGAACTGTGCGAGCCGTTCTTCGCGCACAACCGCCTGAACGGGACCCTCTACGACGGAACCACGCGGCTGTACGACGTCCACGGGGACCCGGTCTGGATGTACTCCATGGCCGGCCTCGCCGAGTACGCCGTGATGCCCGCGCTCGCCGCGGCCCCCATCCCCGCCGGGGCACACCTGAAGGACTCGGCGATCCTCGGCTGCGCCTTTCTCACGGCGTACGGAGCCCTCGTGCACGTCGGCGGACTCCAGCGGGGATCTTCCCTGGCCGTGGTGGGGGCGGGAGGCGTCGGCCTCAGCACGGTCGCCCTCGCCAAGGCGTTGGGCGCCGGCCGTGTCGTGGCGGTCGACGTGGCCGACGACCGGCTGCGGACCGCCCTGCGCCTCGGGGCCACCGAGGTGGTCAACGCGGCGGAAGCGGATCCGGTGGACGCCGTCCGGGACATCACCGGGGGCGGCGCCGACCTCGTGCTCGAAGCCATCGGGCAGCCCAGCACCTTCCGGCAGGCCACGGAGATGGCCGCCGACGGTGGTCGCTGCGTGATGATCGGGATCGCGCCCGTCGGCAGGACGGCGGAGATCGAGATCACCCGGCTCGTCCGTCGCAAGATCCAGGTCTGCGGTTCCTTCGGCGGCCGTCCCCGCCAGGACCTGGCGCATCTCGGGCGGCTCGTCGCCGACGGACTCCTCGACCCGGGATCACTGATCAGCCGACGCTTCCCCTTGGAGCAGGCCGACCTGGCCTACCGGCTGCTGAGCGAGGGCAAGATCGTCGGCCGCGCGCTCATCGAGGTCGGGGCCGACACCTGACACCCCCGAGAGACCACCCAGCAAAGGGGCCCCTCCATGGCAATGACGCCGCACCACTGGCGGAACGGCAGGGCCTTCGAAGGCACCGCCGACCGCTTCTCGGACGTGACCAACCCGGCGACCGGCGAGGTCACGGCACACCATGCCCTGGCCACCGAGGACGATGTGAACGCCGTCGTGGAGGCCGCGGCCGCCGCCTTCCCGAAGTGGCGGAGATCATCACCGCCGAGCACGGCAAGGTGCTGTCAGCCGCCCTCGGCGAGGTCAGCCGGGGCCAGGAGGTCGCCGAGTTCGCCTGCGGCATCCCGCACCTGCTCAAAGGGGTTTCACCGAGAACGCCTCCACCAAGGTCGACGTCCACTCGGTTCGCCGGACTGTGAAAGGAAGCGGGACTGCCCGACGGCGTCTTCAACGTCCTCAACGGCGACAAGACGGCCGTCGACGGCCTCTTGACGCATCCGGAGGTGCAGTCGATCTCGTTCGTGGGTTCCACCCCGATCGCCCAGTACGTGTACGAGACGGCCGCCGCGCACGGTACGCGGGTCCAGGCCCTCGGCGGGGCCGAGAACCACATGGTCGTCCTCCCCGACGCCGACCTTGACCTGGCCGCCGCTCAGGCGGTCAACGCCGGCTACGGCTCGGCCGGCCGGCGTTCGACGGCCCCCGTCCCGTAGCCCGCGCCGCACAGGAAAGTTCCGTGCATCACATGGCCTCCGTGCCGCCGGCACTGGCGGGCGCCCCGCTGTGGGGCGCCGGTGTCTCCCTCGGATTCCCCGTGGGACTCAGCGCCGCCGCTGACGACCCCGCCATGGCGGCGGCCCGCGTCAGCGTCTGCTGCTCCATCGCCTATACGGCCTTTCTTGCGGGGCCGTCCCTCATCGGCTTCCTCGGCCACGAGCTGACCGTGGTGCACGCCGTGGCGGCTGTCGCCGTCCTGCCGGCCGGGGCGATACGTCCGCTGCCGGTCCCTTCGTCCGCCGCCCTGCCCCCTTGTCCCCCCAGGGGAGCCGACTCACGTGAACCGAAGTACCAAGGAGAGACCCACTCATGACCGACGAGCAGACGGCGGCCGACGGACTGTACGAGAGCCGGCACGAACCGACGGAGATCACGTACTCCGAGCAGTTCTACCCGGCGCGCCCCTGTTCCCTGCGGCCCCGCGCACGACTGCGACCGCAGCGCCCGGCTCGCCCCCCTGAGCGCGGCGGAGACCCGGTCGGCACCAACCCCGAGTACGTGGCCTGGCTGAGGCGCCACTCCATGCTCCAGGACGCGCGAGACCTCTCCGTCCAGCTCACCGGACAGGGCAGCATGTGGCAGAACCCCTTCGCACGCCCCAATCCCAAGGCCGCCGTCCGTGCCGCCCCGGTGTGGTTCACGGCGTATCCCATCTCTCTCATCACCCGCCCCGGCCACAGCTTTCTCGGCACGCTGGCCGACCCGGACCTGTGGCGCACCTTCTCCGAGATCGGCATCCGGGCCGTGCACACGGGGCCGGTCAAGCGCGCCGGCGGCATCTCGGGCTGGGACACCACCCCGAGCGTCGACGGCCACTTCGACCGCATGGGCACCGCCATCGACGAGGCTTTCGGCACGGAGGACCAATTCCGGCGCATGTGCCAGGTGGCGGCCGACGAGGGCGGCACGATCATCGACGACGTCGTGCCCGGGCACACCGGCAAGGGACCCGACTTCCGCCTCGCCGAAATGAACGTCGACGACTACCCCGGCATCTACCACATGGTCCAGATCGCCCCGGAGGACTGGCATCTGCTGCCCACGGCGGCACCGGGGTGTGACTCGGCGAACCTCGGCACCGAGGCCGAAGAGGCGCTGGAGAAGGCGGGGTACATCGTCGGCCGTCTCCAGCGGGTGATCTTCCACGACCCGGGTGTCAAGGACACCAACTGGAGCGCGACCGGCGCCGTCCTCGGCCCCGACGGCGTCACCCGGCGCTGGGTCTATCTGCACTACTTCAAGGAGGGGCAGCCGTCCATCAACTGGCTCGACCCCACCCTCGCCGGCATGCGGCTCGTCATCGGCGACGCCCTGCATTCCATCGGAGACCTGGGTTCGGGCGCGCTGCGCCTGGACGCCAACGGTTTCCTGGGCGTCGAGAAGAGCGCGGAGGGTCTGCCGGCCTGGTCGGAGGGACACCCGCTGTCGGAGGCAGCGAACCAGCTCGTCGCCGGTATGGTGCGCAAGCTGGGCGGCTTCACCTTTCAGGAACTGAACCTGACCGTGGAAGATATCAAGATCACGTCGGAGGCCGGCGCGGACCTGTCGTACGACTTCGTCAACCGGCCCGCCTACCACCACGCCCTGGCCACCGCTGACACCGAGTTCCTGAGGCTCACTCTCACCATCGCCCTGGAGAGTGGCGTGGCGGCAGCCGGTCTCGTCCACGCCTTGCAGAACCACGACGAACTCACCTATGAACTGGTGCACTTCGCCACCCTGCACAAGGACGACCTCTTCACCTACCACGGCGTCGAGGTCACCGGCGCTCAGCTGGCCGAGCACATCCGCGCCGAGCTGGTGCAGACGCTGACCGGTCCCGACGCGCCGTACAACGCCATCTTCACCACGAACGGCATCGCCTCCACGACGGTCACCGTCGTCGCTGCCGCACTCGGGCACTCGACACTCGACAACTTCACCAGCCGGGACGTGCGCCAGATCAAGCGGGCGCACCTGCTGCTGGCGATGTTCAATGCCCTGCAGCCCGGCGTGTTCTCGCTCTCCGGCTGGGACCTGTGCGGCCTGCTGACCTTGCCGCGCGAACGCGTGGGATCGCTCCTGGCCACCGGCGACACCAGGTGGATCCACCGGGCCGCGTACGACCTGATGGGCTATCAGCCCGATGCCGACACATCCGGTTCAGGCATGCCCAAGGGCCACAGTCTCTATGGCAGCCTCCCGGCCCAGCTCGCGGATCCCAACTCCTTCGCCTCGCGCCTCAAACACCTGCTTCGGGCGCGTGAGGAAACCAGGATCGCCACGGCCGACCAGCTCGAAATTCCCCCGGTTCCGCATCCGGCGCTGCTCGCCATGATCCACCGCATCGACGGGACCGGGCAGATCCAGGCGACTGTCCTCAACTTCGGCTCCACACCCGTTTCGGGCGCCGTCGCCTCGGAACACTTCCAGCCCGGATGGACGGTTCATGACGCCCTGACCGGCAGAGATATCGGCGTGGTCGACGCCATGCGGGCCGTCTACGTCGAGTTGCCCGGCCATGACGGACTCTGCCTGGTCTTCCGAGTCTGATCCAGTTGTGACCGCACAGAGTGTGCAGCCCATCCGGGATTTCATTCCCACTGTGTGTCTGTGGTGCGGCGGCGCTCGACGGAGAGACTGGCTGTCGAGAGCGAAACCCGCGTCACCTGACAGCGCGGAGCGCCACCCCCATTCCCCGCCTTTTCGCCCCCGCCAGGAGCCCAGCCGTGCCTGTCGTACTCAAGCCCGCGACGTCCAAGAGCAGCGCGCGCAGCAGTCGCCCCGATACCGTCGACACGGTGGCCGAGATCATCGCGGATGTACGCGCCCACGGTGACGAGGCCGTCCGCCGGTATTCGACGAAGTTCGACGCCTGGGACCGGGCCTCGTACCGGCTCGGCCCCGACGAGATCAGGGCGATCGTCTCCGGAGTTCCCGCGAGCGTTCTCGACGATTTGCGGTTCGTGCAGCGGCAGGTGCAGAACTTCGCCCAGGCGCAGCGCGATTCCGTGCACGATTTCGAGATCGAGACGCTTCCCGGCGTCTTCCTCGGACAGCGCAATGTGCCCGTGACGGCTGCCGGGGCTTACGTCCCAGGCGGCCGCTACCCGCTGACGGCGTCGGCCCACATGACCATCGTTACGGCGAAGGTCGCCGGTGTGGAGCGGGTCGCCGCCACGACCCCGCCCAACGAAGGAGCGCCGCCGCCCATCAGCGTCGCCGCCATGCACCTGGCCGGCGCGGAGGAGATCTACGTACTCGGCGGTGTGCAGGCGGTGGCCGCCCTCGCGCTGGGCACGGAGACGATCGACCCGGTCAACATGCTGGCCGGTCCCGGCAATGCGTACGTGGCGGAGGCCAAGCGGCAGCTCTTCGGCGAGGTCGGCATCGATCTGTTCGCCGGCCCCACCGAGGTGCTGATCGTCGCCGATGAGACGGCCGACCCGTTCACCGTCGCCGTCGACCTGCTCAGCCAGGCCGAGCACGGTCCCGACTCTCCGGCGGTGCTCGTCACCACCTCCCGCGAGGTCGGCCTGCGCGCCATCGAATACGTCGAGGCGTTGCTGCCCGGCCTGCCGACCGGCGAGGTCGCCGGGGCGGCCTGGCGCGATCACGGCGAGGTGCTGCTGGTGGAGAACCAGGAGGAGGCGTTCGCCGTGGCGGACACCTACGCCAGCGAGCACGTGCAGATCTTCACCGCCCAGCCGCGCGACGCGCTCACCGGGATGCGGGACTACGGGGCGCTGTTCCTCGGCCAGGACACGTGCGTCGCGTACGGCGACAAGGTCATCGGCACCAATCACGTCCTGCCGACGCTGGGCGCCGCCCGGTACACGGGCGGCCTGTGGGTCGGCAAGTATCTCAAGACCGTCACCTACCAGGAGATTCGCGACACCGACAGCAGCGCGATGCTCGGTGAGATCTGCGGCCGGACTTCCCGGCTGGAGAGCTTCGAGGGCCATGCCCGCTCCGGAGACCTGCGCGCCGCGCGTCACGGCGGCGCGAGCCTGCCGTGGACCGACCACGACGTCCGCCTCGGCGACGCGAGGTCGTAAGCCGTGGTCGCCTACGTCTCAACTGCCCGGGGGCGGAGCGGTGGTCGCCCGCAGGACCAGGTCGGTCGGCAGGATGATCTCCCGCGGTTGCGCGCCCTCGATGACGTCCAGCAGCAGCCGTGCCGCCTCTCGGCCCTTGTCGACCAGGGGCTGCCGTACGGTGGACAGCTCGGCGGCGGCCGCGGTCGGCAGGTCGTCGAAGCCGATGACCGACAGGTCCCTCGGGATGCGCAGGCCGCGTCGGCGGGCGGCGCCGATGGTGGCGAAGGCCAGGACGTCGGTAGTCGCGAGGACAGCGGTCACCTCTTCGGAGTCGAGGAGGGATGCGGCGGCCGACTGCGAGGCCGCCTCGTGGAAACCACCCGCCTCGATGATGGTCGCCGAACTCCAGGGCACGCCCGCCGAACGGAAGGCGGCCGCGTAGCCCGCCAGCCGCTCCTTCATCACGAGGTCGCGGGCCGCCCGCCGCCTGGCCGGTGTCACGGGACCGCCGTAGCCGTCCGGCAGGAGGCGATCGACCAGGATGCCGATCGAGCGGTGCCCGAGCGAGAGCACGTGCTCGGCGGCCTCTCGCGCAGCCTCCCGGTCGCGGATGCCGACCCTGGGCAGCCCGCCCGGGTTCGGTCCGTCGATGATCACGACGGGCAGCTTCCTGCGGAGTGCGGTCTCGACGGCGGGATGCCCATGTGGCATCGCATAGGCGAGGAACCCGTCCACCAGGCCGCGCAGCAGAATTCCCGAGCCCTGTGCCATCCGGTCCGACTCGAGCGGGCAGGGCAGCAAAGTGAGCGCCACCTCGGAGAGCTCGCCGACCTCGGAGATGCCCTTGAGGAGCGCGGCAGTGGCCGGATCGTCGAAGGCGTAGGGCAGGGAATCGGTGATCATCAGACCAAGCGCGCCGACCTGCCCGGTCCGCAGGCTGCGGCCGGTGGCGTGCGGTCCGATGTAGCCGAGTTCCTCGGCAACCTGGAAGATTCGCTCACGCTGCGCCTCCGAGAGCTTGCCGGGCCGGTTGTAGGCGTACGAGACCGCCGCCTGGGACACCCCCGCCACCTGGGCGACGTCGCGCATCGTGACCACCGGTGTCTGCTCCCCTCTCCCCGTCAAGGTGCTCCACCCTAACCATTGACAGCGCAGGTCATGCTGTTAATCTCGGATTAGTTAATCGAATAACCAGAATCGATTAACCAAGATCAATTGATTACATCCTTCACAAACGCCGGATCACCAGCGAGGGACGAACCCCGTGATCGGAAAACCAATCCTTCCCGACGACGGCCCGAAGAGGTCGCACTACGACTTCGTGATCGTGGGCTCCGGCATGGGCGGCGCCACGCTGGCGTACGCCCTGAAGGACTCCGGTGCCGGCGTTCTGCTGATCGAACGCGGTGACTTCCTGCCGCAGGAGAAGCAGAACTGGGACGCCGAGGCGGTCTTCGAGAAGCACCGGTACCAGAACGCCGAGCAGTGGTACGACGCCGACGGAAAGGCCTTCACGCCGGGCAACTACTACTACGTCGGCGGCAACACCAAGCTGTACGGATCCTCCCTGGTGCGCTTCCGCCGTGAGGACTTCCGGGCGACGCAGCACGAGGCGGGCACCTCTCCCGAGTGGCCCTTCCAGTACGACGACCTGCGACCGTACTACCTGCGCGCCGAACAGCTCTACCGGGTGCACGGCGACCGGTTCGACGACCCGACCCTGGAACGCGCCGAGCCGTTCCCCTACCCGGCGATCGGCCACGAGCCCCCCGTCCAGGAGGCGGCGGACGCCCTGAAGCGGATGGGCTTCACACCCTCGAACATCCCGCTCGGCATCGACCTGCGTGAGGGCGGCGGCTGCATCCGCTGTGCGAGCTGCGACGGCTTCCCGTGCCGGGTGCTGGCCAAGTCCGACGCGGACGTCGTCGCCGTCCGTCCCGCTGTGGCGTCCGGCTCTGTGGAACTGCTGACCAACGCGTACGTCGACCGGGTGCGCACGGACGCCGACGGGACCCGCGCGACTGGCGTGGACGTCACCCGCGGCTCCACCTCGATCAGCATCGACGCCGGAACGGTCATCGTCTCCTGCGGCGCCGTCAACTCGGCAGCCCTGCTGCTGCGCTCGGCGAACGACCGGCACCCGCACGGCCTCGGCAACTCCTCCGGAACCGTCGGCCGCCACTACATGGTGCACAACAACACGGTCATGGTGGCTCTCCACCCGACCCGGAGGAACACCGCCGAATTCCAGAAGACCCTGTATTTCAACGACTTCTACGCCAAGGGCACCGCGGACCATCCCTATCCGCTGGGCCACGTCCAGCTCATCGGCAAGCTCCAGGCGGAGATGCTGGCCGGACAGCGCCCCGCCATCCCCAAGTGGGCCCTGCGCTACGCCGCGCACCGCAGCATGGACTGGTGGCTGTTCACCGAGGACCTGCCGGACCCCGAGAACCGGGTCACACGGACGCCGAAGGGTGACATCCGGATCCGCTGGGTCCCCAACAACGTCCGCGCGCACGAGATCCTCGTCCGCGAGACCCGCAAGCTCCTGCGCGGCATGGGCTATCCGCTCGTCTTCAGCCAGCGCACCGGCATTGAGGTGAACTCCCACCAGGCCGGCACCGTCCGGGCCGGCACCGATCCCGCGACCTCGGCACTGGACGCGAACTGCCGCTCCCATGAGGTCGACAACCTCTATGTCGTCGACTCGGCCTTCTTCCCGTCGCTGCCGGTGATGAACCCGGCCCTGACCATCGCCGCGAACGCCCTCCGGGTCGCCGAACACCTCACCGGCGACACCGCCACCACCGCTCCCGCTCAGCACACGACCAAGAGGTAGACATGTCCCAGTACAGCGGCGGTCAAATCGTCGTCGACTTCCTCATCCGCGAAGGCGTCGAGAAGGTCTTCGCCATCCCCGGACACGGCAACACCGCACTTCTCGACGCGTTCGTCGACCGCGCCGACGAGATCGAGGTCGTCCCGGCCGTGCACGAACAGGGCGCCGCTCACATGGCGGACGGCTACTACCGGGCCACCGGCAAGATCGCCGTGTGCTGTACGTCCATCGGCCCGGGCGCGACCAACACGCTCACCGGGCTGACCACGGCGTTCGCCGACTCCCAGCCCTTCCTGCTGCTCACCGGCGCCGTGCACACCTACATGGAGAACCGCGGCGTCCTTCAGGAGATCGACCGGCCGCACGGCAACAACTTCCCGCGTATGGCCGAACCGGTCGTCAAGCGCTGGTGGCAGCCGAAGCGGGTCGACCAGCTGCCCGCCGTCCTGGCCCAGGCGTTCAACACGATGTACGAGGGCCGGCGCGGACCGGTCCTGGTCGACATCCCGCAGGACCTCCAGGCCGAGTACGGCGAGTACGAGCCTGAAGTGACCCAGCGGCGGCGCGCGCACGGCCGTTCGGGAGGCGACCCCGAGCGGACCGCCGAGGCGGCCAGGCTGCTGGCGGCCGCCAGGCGTCCCGTCATCCTGGCGGGCGGCGGCGTGATCGCCTCCGAGGCGAGCGCGGAGCTGCTGGCCGTCGCCGAGCGGTTGGGTGCTCCGGTAACCCACTCCTTCATGGGCAAGGGCGCCTTCCCCGCCGACCACGACCTGTACGCCTGGCCCTGCGGTGACATGGGCTCGATTCCGGGCAACGGGGTCACACGCTCCGCCGACGTGATTCTCGCGGTCGGGTGCCGTTTCAGCGACCGCATCACCTCCTCGTACAAGCCCGGTGTCACCTTCGACATCCCGGACACCAAACTCGTGCAGATCGACATCGACGGCTTCGAGATCGGGCGCAACTACCCGGCCGAGGTCGGCATCGTCGGCGATGCCAAGTCCTGCCTGACCTCCCTCCTGAGCGAGCTGACGCGGCTGGGGGAGGCCCCGGACTGGCGATCCTCCGCCTACTTCGCCGAGCTCCAGGACCTCAAGGCGCAGTGGGACGAGCACCTGCGCCCGATGCGGACCACCGACTACCTGCCGATGACCAACTCCCGCGCCATGGTGGAGATCCGCAAGGCCCTCCCACGCGACGGCATCCTCGTCACCGACTCCAGCAACCCCGCCAACCAGGCCTTCAACGAGTTCCCGGTCTACGGGCCCCGCACCAACATCGTGGCCGGTGGCATGTCGGGCATCGGCTTCGGCCTGCCGGCGGCGATCGGGGCGCAGGTCGGCGCCGGCGGCAGGCCCGTCCTCGCGTTGGTCGGCGACGGCAGCTTTCTGCAGACCGGCACCGAGCTGGCCACCGCCGTCATGCTCGAACTGCCGCTCGTGGTCGTCGTGCTCAACAACGGCGGCTGGGAAGCGATCAAGGACCTCCAGATCAGTCTCTTCGGCCGCGAGCGCCAGATCGTCAGCGGCTGGACCACCAGGGACGGCAAGCCGTACTTCGCCGACATCACCGAATTTGCCCGCTCCCTCGGCTGCACCGCCGAGCGAGTTGAGGACCCGGCGGAGCTGGAGGACGCCGTTCGACGTGCCTTCGAGACCCCCGGTCCCGTGGTGATCGAGGCCATGAGCGCCCACGAGCTGCCGTGGACCGAGATGCACCCGACCGGGTGGTGGGACATCACCGTCCCCGCCTACCACGGCCCGACCCGCGACGCGTACGTCCAGCACCGCGGCTTCTAGAAGGAGAGGTGCACACGGCATGGGCAACATCAAGCTCGGGCTGAACCTGGAATTCGCCCGGTTCGAGAACGGCTCCTTCGAGTGGGCCATGGATCACGCGGCCGAGATCGGCTACAAGTACGTCGAGCCGATGGTCCACTGGGGTCGCGAACTCCTCAGCGCCGCCGGGTACTTCCACAGCATCTCGATGCTCGACGACCCGCTGCGGCTGAGGAAGGCGGCGGAGAGCCGCGGCCTCGGTGTCTCATCGCTGTCGAGCCACGCGCCGCTCGCCAAGCCGGAGGTCAGCGTCGAGTACCTGCGACAGTCGATCCGGTACGCCGCCGAGTGCGGCGCCCCGATGATCATGGTGGACGACGGTCCGCTGCCCGCCTGGACGACCGAGGCGGAGAACTACACCCTCATGCGGTACACACTCCAGGAGGCCGCCCTGGTCGCCGAGCCGCGCGGTATCGCCATCGCGATCGAGACCCACGGCGAGTACACCGCCACCCCCCAGCGGCTCGACCGGCTCATGAGCCTCATCGACAGCCCGGCGCTGACCATCAACCTCGACACGGGCAACAGCTACCTCAGCGGCAACGACCCGCACGCATGGCTGGAGTCGATCGTCGACCGTGTCACCCACCTGCACGCCAAGGACATCTCCCACGAGGACGCCGCCCGCTACCGCGGCAAGGTGCGCGGCATGCTCGGCTGCGCCTGCGGCGACGGCGTCATCGACTGGGAGCGGATCGTCCGCACGCTCACCAAGGCCGACCACGATGTCGTGCTGTCGGTGGAGTGCGGCTCCCTGAAAGCAGCCCGCAAGAGCTACGCGTACCTCAGCGAACTGATCGGAGACCACGCAGCATGACCGACGCCGAGCGCATGCGGGTCGTCGAGGCCGCCCTCGCCCGACTCGACCTCGACACCAAGGCACGACTGCTCGCCGGCCACGACGAGTGGGCCCTGCCGGACCTGCCACGGATCGGACTGCGGTCGCTGGTGTTCTCGGACGGCCCGATCGGTGTCCGCGGAGTGCGCTGGACCCCCGAGGACCCGTCGATCGCTCTTCCGAGCGGCACCGCGCTGGGCGCCTCCTGGGACCCCGAACTCGCCCGCCGCGTCGGCCGGTTGCTGGCACAGGAGGCGCGCCGCAAGGGCGTGCACGTCGTACTCGGCCCGACGATCAACCTGCACCGGTCCCCGCTGGGCGGGCGGCACTTCGAGGCGTTGAGCGAAGACCCGTACCTCACCGGAGTCCTGGCCGCCGCCTACGTCGCCGGGGTGCAGGACGGCGGGGTGGCCACCACCGCCAAGCACTTCGTCGCCAACGAGGCGGAGACGGCACGCTACTCGGTGAACAACATCGTGGGCTCGCGCGCCCTGCGCGAGCTGTACCTGGCTCCTTTCGAGACGGTCGTGGAGAAGGCCCACCCATGGGGCATTATGTCCGCGTACAACGCGGTCAACGGCCCCACCATGACCGAGCACCATCACCTGCAGAACGAGGTCCTGCGCGGTGAGTGGGGTTTCGACGGCTGCGTGGTGTCGGACTGGATGGCCGCCCGGGACACCGTCGGCGCGATCACCGGCGGCATGGACGTGGCCATGCCCGGCCCGCAGACGGTGTACGGCGAGCCGCTGGCCCGGGCCGTGCGCGCGGGCCGCGTGAAGGAGTCCCTGGTCGACGACGCCGTACGCCGTGTTCTGCTGCTCGCGGCCCGGGTCGGACTCCTGGAGGGGGCCCCTCCGGCCGTACCGGCACCACCCGCGCCGATCGACGGCAGGGCGCTGGCCCGGGAGGCCGCCCACGGAGGCTTTGTCCTGCTCCGCAACGAGAACGCGGCGCTGCCCCTCGACGCCCCGGCGCTGCGCGACATCGCACTCATCGGCAGCGCGGCACGGGACGCCCGCGTGATGGGCGGTGGCGCGGCCCAGGTGTTCCCCGAGCGCGTGGTCTCCCCGCTGGACGGGCTACGCGGGGCCCTGCCTGACAGCGTCCGTCTGACCTACTGTCCGGGCACCCGGCTCACCGACGAACTCGACCTCGCCGCCGAAGGCTTCACGCTGCGCGCCATCGTGCGGGATGCCGAGGGACACGTGATCGGCGAGAGTGCCCTGCCCACCGCCGAGGTGCAGTGGTCCGGGACCGACATGCCCGAGGGGGTGTCGTACGAGACGCTCCACAGCGTGGAGACGGTGGGGACCTTCACGCCTCGCAAGAGTGGTCCGCACACCTTCGGGTTCAAGGGGCTGGGACACCAGCGACTGGTCGTCGACGGTCACGCCCTCTACGACGGCGAGCCCGACGCACCGGAGACGGACGACCCGCTCAGTGCCTACTTCACCTCCCCGATTCCGTGCGGCACCGTCGACCTCACAGCCGGGAAGCCGGTCGAGGTGAGCCTCCTCCACATCGCTCCGAAGCCGGACGAGGCCCACAACCAGGCGGTCGTCTACTCGCTCGCGTACCACGAACCCGAGCGTGACGCCGAGGAGTTGATCGAGGAGGCCGTGACGGCTGCGGCGGCTGCCGACGTCGCCGTGGTGGTCGTGGCCACGACCGAGTCCGTCGAGAGCGAGGGTGCCGACCGCACCTCGCTCGAGCTGCCCGGCCGCCAGGACGAACTGGTCTCCCGCGTCGCCGCGGCCAATCCCCGCACCATCGTGGTCGTCAACGCCGGCGCCCCGGTTGAGCTGCCCTGGCGAGAGGAGGTGGCTGCGGTCCTGCTCAGCTGGTTCCCCGGTCAGGAAGCCGGCGCCGCTCTCGCCGACGTGCTGCTGGGCATCGAGGAACCCGGCGGGCGGCTCCCCACCACCTGGCCGGTATGCCTGGCGGACGCCCCCGTCACACAGGTGATCCCGGAGGACGGGACGTTGCACTACAGCGAGGGCGTCTTCATCGGCTACCGCGCCTGGCAGCGGACCGGGACCGCCCCCGCCTACCCCTTCGGCCACGGGCTGGGCTACACCGACTGGTCGTACGAGCGCCTGAACGTCAAGGACCGCACCGTCTCAGTGCGGTTGCGCAACACCGGCTCACGTCCAGGGCGCGAAGTGGTCCAGTTCTACGTCACTACGGCCGACCGACGGATCGAGCGGCCCGTGCGCTGGCTCGCAGGCTTCGCCACCGTGGAGGCGCCGGCCGGCGAGAGCGTCGAGGCGACGATCGAGCTGTTCGACCGCACCTTCCAGATCTGGGACGAAGCCGCCGGGCAATGGACGACCGTACCGGGCGTCTACGCCGTCGAGGCGAGCCGCAGCATCACCTCGCCGCAGATCAGCACCACTCTCACGATCACGCCCGCCTGACCCGAGCGGCGCGCTACCGACTGTCCTGCGGGCAACGCACGCTCTCCGAGCCCCACCACGCAGCAAGGACATCATGAGTCAACGCACAGTCGACCAGTCCCAGATCGCCGGCCCCGGGACCGTGAACCGGCCCGAGTGGTGGCGGGATGCGGTGATCTACCAGGTTTACCCCCGCAGCTTCGCGGACGCCAACGGCGACGGGCTGGGAGACCTCCAAGGCATCCGTGCCCGGCTGCCTCACCTCAAGGACCTCGGCGTCGACGCCGTATGGCTCAGCCCGTTCTACGCGTCGCCGCAGGCGGACGCAGGCTACGACGTCGCCGACTACCGGGCTGTCGCCCCCATGTTCGGCGACCTCCTCGACGCCGACGCCTGATCCGCGACGCCCACACCCACGGACTGCGCATCATCGTCGACATCGTCCCCAACCACGTCTCCGACCAGCACACGTGGTTCCAGAAGGCAGTCCGGGAAGGGCCGGGCTCCCCACTGCGCAACCGATTCCACTTCCAGCCCGGCAAAGGTCAGGACGGTGAACTTCCCCCCAACGACTGGGAGTCCATCTTCGGCGGCCCGGCGTGGACGCGGGTCCCGGACGGGGAGTGGTACCTGCACCTGTTCGCCCCGGAACAGCCCGACCTCAACTGGGAACATCCCGCCGTCGACGACGAGTTCCGGTCCATCCTCCGATTCTGGCTCGACATGGGCGTCGACGGCTTCCGCGTCGACGTCGCCCACGGCCTGGTGAAGGCGGCCGGGCTCCCGGACATCGGCGCGGGCGACCAGCTCAAGTTGCTCGGCAACGACACGATGCCGTTCTTCGACCAGGACGGAGTGCACGAGATCTACCGAGGCTGGCGAAGGGTCCTCGAAGAGTACGGAGACGACCGTGTGCTCGTCGCCGAGGCGTGGACGCCGACCGTGGAGCGCACCGCCCTCTACGTACGGCCCGATGAACTCCAACAAGCCTTCAACTTCCACTACCTGGGTGCCTACTGGGACGCCAGGGAGCTTCGCGACGTCATCGACAGTTCCCTGGACGCCATGCGCCCCGTCGGTGCTCCCACGACCTGGGTGCTGTCCAACCACGACGTCACCCGGCACACCACCCGCTTCGCCAATCCGCCCGGTCTCGGCACCCAGATCGGCACCGCGGGTGATGTGGAGCTCGGCCTTCGCCGGGCCCGTGCGGCGACGCTCCTGATGCTGGCGCTGCCCGGCTCCACGTACCTCTGGCAGGGCGAGGAACTCGGCCTGCCAGACGTCGTCTCGCTGCCGGACGAGGTACGCCAGGATCCGTCGTTCCACCGTGCGCATGGCCAGGACGGGTTCCGCGACGGCTGCCGGGTGCCCATTCCCTGGACTGTCAGCGGACCGTCGTACGGATTCGGCTCGGGTGGCTCCTGGCTGCCCCAACCCGCGGACTGGGGCCGGTTGAGCGTCGAGGCGCAGTCGGGCAAGCCCGACTCCACGCTTGAGCTGTATCGCATGGCTCTGATCGTCCGGCGCCAGCACCCCGCGCTCGGGGCGGGCACATCCGTTGAATGGCTTGATGCGCCGGCCGGCGTGCTTGCCTTCCGCCGGATTGCCGAGGACGGCCGACGCTTCGTGTGCACCTCGAACACGACACAGGAGCCTGTGCGTATATCCGTGTACGGCCAGATGCTGTTGGCGAGTGCCACGGCCGGGATCCAGGTGACGGAGAGCCATGTGGTGCTGCCGGGGGACAGCACTGTCTGGTGGACCGACTGACGAGGTTCCTGGGTGAGGCGGGCGCCGGAACGCCTGCGGGGAGGGCACGAGCCGGCGCATGAGCGAGCATGACGACATCGGGCGGCAGCCAGGCTCCATCGAAGACATGGTCCCGGGGGCGGTGGCGAGCGAGCCGACGGTACGGGACTCCGCGGTCCGGCTCGTCCTGGCCTCACCTCTGTACCGCGGCGCGACCATCGCCCTGTTCCTGGCGGGGCTGGGACAGTCCGCGGCCGCGCCGCAGATCGCCCTGTTCCTGACCAAGGACCTGGGCGGCTCGCTGACCGCCGCCGGCCTGTTCTACCTCACGAACCTGACCGCGCCAGTGGCCGGCTACCTGGTCGGTGCGCGGTCGGACCACACCGGGGGACGGCTGGGGCTGTTCCGCGTGTGCGCCGTCGCGGGTTTCCTGGGCTGGGCGGGCATCGCCTGCGCGACGCGGCTGTGGATGCCCTTCGCCATCGGGGCCGTCGTCCTTGGCTTCGCAGTTGCCTCCGCCTCCCAGCTCTTCGCCGCCATCCACGACGAACTGAGCGTCCGCCCCAGCGCGGTCGGCGACGGGGTGGTCTCCATCGTGCGGATGGCGCTGACCGCCGGCTGGATCGTCGGCCCGTCCGCCGGAGCCATCCTCGCGGCCCGCTTCGGGCTGCGGCCCATGCTGTTTGCCACCGCACTGTGCGCCCTGGCACAGCTCGCCCCCCTGGGCATGCTCCGGACGCCGCCAAGACCGGGGTCCGCGAGCCCGTCACGGAAGACGGCGCGGCCGGATGCCCCTCTTCGGACGCGGGTGCGGACGATGGGACCGCTGCTGCTGTTCACGGGGCTGTACGTGCTCGTGTACGCCGGCGAGCCGATCAAATACGCATACCTGCCGATCTACATGATCGACCGCCTGCACTTCCCCTCCGGGCTCGAAGGCGCGATCATCGGCATCCAGCCGCTGGTGGAACTGGTGCTGATGCCGTTCGCGGTCCTGGCCGCCCGAAGAATCGGGATGACGCGGCTCATGGTCGTTGCGGCCGGCTTCGGCGTCGCCGCCAACGTCTGCTTCGCCACCACTGGCGGCGCGCCCGGACTCTTCGCCGGGCAGATCCTCATGGGCGGGGTGTGGGGGGTCTTCGCGGCGCTGGGGATCATCATGGCCCAGCGCCTCCTCCCCAGCGCCGTGGCCACCGCTTCCGCGATTTTCATGAGCTCCACCGCGCTCAGCTCCGCGCTGGGAGGGTCCGTTGGAGGGTTGGGGGCCGCGGCGGTCGGCCTGCCCCACGTCTTCCTCGTACCGGCCATGTTCGCGCTCATCGCCGCCATCGGGCTTTCTCTCATGGACCGGTCCACCAGGAAGTCGCAGGCATCCTCTCCGGGACCGCCTGCTGAACCGAACGAAACGTCCTGGGCGTAGTTCTCGTCCATGACTGCCTCCATGGTTGATCCGGCCGCGGACGGTCACGGACGGGCAGGTCACCGAGGTGGTGCGGGCCACGCTGGAGACGCGGCCGAAGAGCGCTACGCGCTGGTCGGCGCGGTCGACGGCGGCCCATGCCGGATCGTCACAGACCACGGTCTCGAAGATCTGCCGGGCCTTCGGCCTCAAGCCGCACCGGAGTGAATCGTGGTTCACCACCGCATTCGACGCCGTCTTCGCCGACAACGGCACAGCAGCCATCCCGACGCCACCGCAAAGCCCACGAACCAACGCGTTCGCCGAACGATGGATACGCACGGCCCGTACCGAATGCACCGACCGCCTCCTCATCACCGGCGAACGACACGTGCGCACGGTCCTCACCACGTACGCCGAGCACTACAACGCCGGATGGCCCCACCGCAGCCTGGACCTACGTGCCCCAGATGACGACCCGAATGGCGTCCCCCTGCCCGCCGCTACGGTCGGGCGCAAGCAGGTACTCGGCGGACTGCTCAACGAGTACCACGCCATGTCACCCCGAGTGCCTCATCATCCACAGGAAACGTCCAGCTCAGCAGCCTGACGGGAATATTGACACCCTTCAGGCATGCGGCGTCGGCGGGTGACGCCGGGTGCCGGGTGGGGTGTCCGGTTCGAGGATGTACCCGGTACGAGGGTTCGACGGCCAGCTCCTCGAACACCATGATCCACGGGGGCGCCATGGTGCGGGGAGGCCGCGAGAACGTGTGTGGCTGGGGGAACCGGAATCAGGTAAATGGCCCACTGGAAGTGGGCGCGAGTGGCCCACACGTTTGGGCCGCTTCCCTCCTAGGGTCGGAGGCGTGACCACAACGGCGCCTGTCGGCCGTCCTTCGTCCGCCGCTGTGTGCGGTGGCGGACAGAGGCGAACGGCGCTGGGATTGGTCATGGCGGGCGGGCGGCCTCCTGCGGGGGCGATGCCTGCGCCCACCAGGCGCCATGCCCGCTCCCTGAGCGTCCCCCTACTCAGAGGAACCCCTCATGCAAGCCATCACCGTCCAGGACCGCGACGCCGGTGTCAGCGGCCTGACCCTCTCCGAGCTGCCCCACCCGCGCGCCGCAGAGAACGACGTGATCGTGGAGGTCCATGCCGCCGGATTCACCCCGGGCGAGCTGGACTGGCCCGGCACCTGGACCGACCGGGCCGGTCGTGACCGGACCCCGAGCGTGCCCGGCCACGAGCTGTCCGGTGTGGTCACCGAGCTCGGCTACGGCACCACCGGCCTGACGGTCGGGCAGCGCGTGTTCGGTCTGACCGACTGGGCCCGCAACGGCTCGCTGGCCCAGTACACGGCGGTCGAGGCCCGCAACCTCGCCCCGCTCCCGGCCGATGTCGACCACCTCACGGCTGCCGCGCTGCCGATCTCCGGGCTCACCGCCTGGCAGGCCCTGTTCGACCACGCCCGCCTGATCACCGGCCAGAGCGTGCTCATCCACGGCGTCGCGGGAGGCGTCGGCTCCATCGCCGTGCAGCTGGCCCGCGAGGTCGGCGCCCGGGTGATCGGCACCGGCCGGGCCGGCGACCGCGACACCGCCCTCGGCCTGGGCGCGGACGCCTTCGTCGACCTCCAGGCCGAGG
>NZ_JAGFNO010000045.1:0-57243 GCF_017592595.1 Streptomyces sp. NEAU-YJ-81
TTCGGCGCCCTGTCCTACGCCGCCCGCCACCCCCGCCTCTTCCGCGCGGCGGCGTCCTTCAGCGGTGTCATCCACACCACCCTGGATCCCGCCGGCATCCAAGGCATCCTTACGGGCCAGGGCGCCGACCCGACGGCCCTGTGGGGAGACCCCGCCGCCCAGTCCGCGCTCTGGGACGCCCACAACCCGTACGCCCTCATCCCCCGGCTCCCCCGCGGCTACCCGCTCTACCTCGCCTGCGGCAACGGCACCCCCGGCCCCCTCGACCCACCGGACCGCCCCGAGGACACCCTGGAGCGCGGCCTCGGCGAAATGGCCCAGCGCTGTGTGCGCCGCGCCCGCGCCCACGGCCTGGCCGTCACCGCCCACCTCTACGGCCCCGGCACCCACACCTGGCCCTACTGGGAGCGCGAGCTCACCCGGGCCCTGCCCCTCCTCACCGCCCCGCTCACCTGACGCCGGGGTTTGCTACGGTCGAAAACAACCCGACGAGACGCGCCGTACCGGGCCCCGCAAAGACGACGCACCCCGTAACGAGAGACTTCACGGAGGTGCCGTCATGGCATGGGTCCTGCTGCTCACCGCCGGACTGTTCGAAATCTGCTGGTCGATCGGCATGAAGCTGAGCGACGGCTTCACCCGGCTGTGGCCCAGTGTGTTCACAGTCGCGGGTCTGATCGTGAGCATGGGGCTGCTGAGCGTGGCGGTGAAGAGCCTGCCCATCGGCACGGCCTACGGCGTCTGGGTCGGCATCGGCGCCGTCGGCACCGCACTGCTGGGCATGATCCTCTTCCATGAACCGGTCACCCCGGCCCGGATCTTCTTCCTGCTCCTGCTGGTGGTGGCCATCGTGGGGCTGGAGGCCACGGCGGGCGAGTGAGCAACGCGGTGCCCCCGGACCTTCGTAAGGTCCGGGGGCACCGTTTGTCGCTGTGCAGGGGTTACGCGGCGGCGAGCCGGCGCTCCGGCTCGTCGTAGTCGTCCAGCGGGGAGGCGCTGGCGTGGGCGTACGCCTCGTGGTCGAGGATCTTCTCGCGGGCCGAGACGATCACCGGGATCAGCGCCTGGCCGGCCACGTTCGTGGCGGTCCGCATCATGTCCAGCACCGGGTCGATGGCCATCAGCAGGCCGACGCCCTCCAGGGGGAGGCCCAGGGTGGAGAGGGTCAGGGTCAGCATGACCGTGGCGCCCGTAAGGCCGGCGGTGGCGGCGGAGCCGATGACCGAGACGAAGGCGATCAGGAGGTAGTCGCCGATGCCGAGGTGGACGTCGAAGATCTGGGCGATGAAGATCGCGGCGATCGCCGGGTAGATCGAGGCGCAGCCGTCCATCTTCGTCGTCGAGCCGAAGGGCACCGCGAAGGAGGCGTACTCCTTGGGAACGCCCAGCCGCTCGGTGACCTTCTGGGTCAGCGGCATGGTGCCGACCGAGGAGCGGGAGACGAAGGCGAGCTGGATGGCGGGCCAGGCGCCCTTGAAGAAGCTCAGGGGGTTGACCTTGGCGACCGTCGCGAGCAGCAGCGGGTAGACGCCGAACATCACCAGCGCGCAGCCGATGTAGATGTCGGCGGTGAAGGTCGCGTACTTGCCGATCAGGTTCCAGCCGTAGTCGGCGATGGCGGTGCCGATGAGGCCGAGGGTGCCCAGCGGGGCGAGGCGGATGACCCACCACAGGGCCTTCTGGAGCAGTTCGAGCACCGACTGGCTCAGGGTGAGGATCGGCTGGGCCTTCTCGCCGAGCTGGAGGGCCGCGACGCCCGCGACGGCGGCGATGAAGACGATCTGCAGGACGTTCAGCTCGGTGAACGGGGTGATGACGTCGGTCGGCACGATCCCGGTGAGGAAGTCCAGCCAGGAGCCCGCGTGGTCGGGCTTGGCGCCGTCCTTGGGGGTCAGATCGGTACCGGCGCCCGGGTTGGTGATCAGGCCGATCGCGAGGCCGATGGCGACGGCTATGAGCGAGGTGGCCATGAACCACAGCAGGGTGCGGGTCGCCAGCCGGGCGGCGTTGTTGACGTTCCGCAGATTGGTGATCGAGATCAGGATCGCGAAGAACACCAGCGGGGCGACGGCCAGCTTCAGTAGCTGGACGAAGATCGAGCCGATCTTGTCGAGCGTGGTGACCAGCCAGCCGACATCACCGCTGCGGGCGATCCAGCCCAGCACCACACCGAGGACGAGGCCCAGCAGGATCTGTGCCCAGAAGGGCACCTTGGGCAGGCGGAAGGACGACGGCCCCTGGGGGGACGCCTTGAGGGCGGACGACAACGGACACACTCCGGTGGAGGTAAGAGGGCGGGAGAAAGCCAGGAGTCCGTACGGGATCTCCGGCCGCTGTGCGTGAGGTCGATCAGCGGCGACGACAGGCCGCGGACAGGCAGCGGCAAAGATCGATGTGCAGGCGCGCCACGAGCGGAACGCTCGCGGAGATGAGGGGCGCGGCTGCTGTCTTCATGACAAGTACATTAACACCGCCGCTTTGGGGCACCCAAAGGAAATCTTTGACTTCTGACGGCTTCCGAGGGCTCCTGACGGCTCCTGAGGGGCCGAAAGACATCAACGCCCCCTGTGCCAACGGAAGCTGGCACAAGGGGCGTCGGTGGAGTGTGCGGGGTGGTGTGAGGAGGGTTACAGTCCGGCGCGGGTCAGACGCCGTCCTCCTGGCTCTGGTTCGCCGCCAGCCGCTCCTTGGCACGGTCCACCTTCTCGGCGACCTGGACGGCCACGGCGTCCCGCTGCCTGCGCAGCATCACCCAGCTGAGCGGCGCGGAGACGACCAGCGCGAGCAGCGCCACCCAGAAGAGGTTGGAGCTGCCGAGGCCGGAGGGCAGCACCCGGACGTAGACCAGGCCCCAGATGGCCAGGAACGAGCCGACGAAGATTCCCAAGCGCATGAGGGTGTAGCGGAACATGGCACTCGGCGTGAAGGACACGACTCGTCCTCTCTCCTGGGAACTCTGCTGGGCGTTCTGCCGGAACTTGTGCTGGGAAAAACTGTCCTCCCAGTGAACCACGGCCGGTTTCTGATCAATTCAGCGGCAGCCACATGGTGACGTCGTCCCGGAAGTCGTCGTCCGCGACCCTGATCGCGCCGGGCGCCCGCCCGACCTCCTTGTAGCCGCACGCCTCGTAGAAGCGGTCCGCCCCGGTGCCGCCGCGGCAGGTGAGCCGTATCCCCCGGATGCCGTCCATATCGCGCGCGGCGTCCTCGGCGGCGGCCATAAGGGCGCGGCCGTGTCCCTTGCCCTGGTGGGAAGGGTGCACCATCACGGTGTAGAGCCAGCACCAGTGGCGCATCAGCCGGTGGACGTTGAAGGTGAAGAAGGCGGTGGCGGCCACGGCGCCGTCCTCGTCGCGGCCGATGAGCAGGCGGGTCCGGCCCTCCGTCATCGCGGCGAGGTGCTTGAGCAGATCGGGGCGTATGTCGTCCTTGGCCACGGGCGGTACGAAGCCGACGGCGCCGCCCGCGTTCGAGACGTCGGCCCAGAGGGCACAGACGGAGTCGAGCAGCTCGGGGGTGGCCTCGGGATCGAGTTCAAAACGCAGGGGCATGCGGCCGACGATACCCACCGGGACTGTCAGCGCTCACGCGCCTCAGGCCCCGTACGCGAGGGCGGCCGGACTCCCCTACGCGACGGCGGCAGGGCTCCTGGACGCGACGGCGGCAGAGCTCCCGGAGCTCTCCGTACCGGCCATGCCCCCGAGTGCCCCGCTCGGCGGCCGCCAGACAGCGGCCGCCGGGCGGTGGGCAGGACGGGTCACACCCGCATCGGCTGCGGGGACTCGCGGCGGGCCGCGTCCGGACCCTCGAACTCGCGGATGATCTCGTAGCGGGTGTTCCGCTCCACCGGCCGGAAGCCGGCGTCCCGGATCAGCTCGAGCAGGTCGTCACGGGTGAGCTTGTTGGGCGTCCCGTAGGAGTCGGCGTCGTGAGTGATCTTGTACTCGACGACCGAGCCATCCATGTCGTCCGCGCCATGGTTGAGCGCGAGCTGTGCGGTCTGCACGCCGTGCATCACCCAGAAGACCTTGACGTGCGGCACGTTGTCGAACAGCAGCCGCGAGACCGCGAAGGTCTTCAGCGCCTCGGCGCCGGTCGCCATGGTGGTGCGGGCCTGAAGACGGTTGCGGATCTTGCCGTCCTTCATGTCCACGAAGTCGTGCTGGTAGCGCAGCGGGATGAAGACCTGGAAGCCGCCGGTCTCGTCCTGGAGCTCACGCAGGCGCAGCACGTGGTCCACCCGGTGGCGGGGCTCCTCGATATGCCCGTAGAGCATCGTGCAGGGGGTCTTGAGCCCCTTCTCGTGCGCGAGCCGGTGGATCCGCGACCAGTCCTCCCAGTGGGTTTCGTGGTCGACGATGTGCTGCCGGATCTCCCAGTCGAAGATCTCGGCGCCGCCGCCGGTGAGCGACTCCAGTCCGGCGTCGATCAGCTCGTCGAGGATCTCCGAGGCCGGCATGCCGGAGATCTTCTCGAAGTGGTGGATCTCGGTGGCGGTGAACGCCTTGAGCGAGACCTGCGGCAGGGCTTCCTTGAGCGCCTTGAGCGAGCGCGGGTAGTAGCGCCAGGGAAGGGTCGGGTGCAGGCCGTTGACGATGTGGAGCTCGGTGAGGTTCTCGTTCTCCATCGCCTTGGCGAGGCGGACGGCCTCCTCGATGCGCATCGTGTACGCGTCCTTCTCGCCGGGCTTGCGCTGGAAGGAGCAGTACGCACAGGACGCGGTGCACACGTTCGTCATGTTGAGGTGGCGATTGACGTTGAAGTGCACGACGTCGCCGTTCTTACGGGTGCGCACCTCATGGGCGAGACCGCCCAGCCAGGCCAGGTCGTCGGACTCGTAGAGGGCGATGCCGTCCTCCCGCGAGAGCCGCTCGCCCGCGCGGACCTTCTCTTCCAACTCCCGCTTGAAACCCGCGTCGTGTGTGGTCCCCGTCACCCCGGTCGCCTCCCAATACGTCTGCTGATGTCAGCCTTCGCCGAGACTACGCCTCGATGTCCTCGGGAAGCTCGCCGACCCGGTTTTCCCACTTGGTGGAGAGCACGATCGTGGTGCGGGTGCGGGAGACGCCCTTGGTGCCGGAGAGCCGGCGGATGGTCCGCTCCAGGCCGTCCACGTCGGAGGCGCGCACCTTGAGCATGTAGGAGTCGTCGCCCGCGATGAACCAGCAGTCCTCGATCTCGGCGAGCTCGCGCATCCGGTGGGCCACCTCCTCGTGGTCGGTGGCGTCCGAGAGCTGGATGCCGATCAGGGCGGTGACGCCGAGCCCGAGGGAGGCGGCGTCGACGGTCGCGCGATAACCGGTGATCACCCCGGCGGCCTCCAGGCGGTTGATCCGGTCCGTAACGCTGGGCCCGGAGAGGCCGACCAGCCTGCCCAGCTCCGCGTACGAGGCCCGGCCGTTCTCCCGCAGGGCCTGGATGAGCTGCCTGTCCACCGCGTCCATAAGCACGTACGCCTTCCATTATTCAGGGATTGAGTGAGATTACATGTAGAATCTAAGGCATCAGGGCCACAAGCCCTGTAAATCTTTTAGGCGATACACCTGTCCTCAGGAGATGAGACTCACCGTGTACACGATCGAGGGTCTAGAGGCCCGCATGCTCGAGCTGCGGGACCTGGCCAACCGCTCGCGTGCAACCCATGCCACCGACCGGCCCGTCTCCCGTGCGGCCCGCCGCGCGGCCGTCGTCGCGGCCCGCGCCGCGCGCACCAGGAGGCGCTGGACCCGCTAGGGCCGACGCCCCTAGGCCGTTCCCCGGTCCCGGTCCCCACCGAGCTCCCCCTCCCACCGGCGGTACAGCTTGTGCGGCACCCCCGCCGCGTCCAGCACCCGCCCCGCGACGAAGTCCACCAGATCCTGGATATGCGTCGCCCCCGCGTAGAACGCCGGCGAGGCGGGCAGCACCACCGCGCCCGCCTCGTCCAGCGACACCAGGGCTTTGAGGGTCTGCCCGCTCAGCGGCGTCTCGCGCACCGCCACCACGAGCTTGCGCCGTTCCTTGAGCGTGACGCTCGCGGCCCGCTGGAGCAGATCCTTCGACAGTCCGAGCGCCACCCCGGCCACACACGCGGTGCTCGCCGGGACGATCAGCATCCCCTTGGTCGGGTACGAGCCGGAGGACGGCCCGGCCGCCAGGTCCCCGGCCGCCCAGTGGGCCACGTCCGCGACCTCGGCGGGCACCTCGAAGGCGTCGGGCCTGCCGTCCGCGCCCCGCGCCAGCCAGCGGCGCAGATCCTCGCGCCAGTGGGCGTCGCGGAACCCGATCCCCGTCTCGTCCAGCAGCGTCAGCCGTGACGCCCTGCTGACCACGAGGTCGACGGCCTCCCCCGCCGCCAACAGCGCGCGCAGCACCGAGGCGGCGTACGGCGTCCCGGACGCGCCGGACACACCGACCACCCAGGGACGGCGCCGGCTCACTTCTTCGTGCGCCCCGTACGGCTCGTGCGGTCCGTAAGGCTCGTGCGGCGTCTCCACGTCACCGAGCCTATCCGGCGGGTCTCACAGGCTGAGGCCCCGCACCATGAGGTCCAGGAGCGCGCAGGCGAAGAGGGCGATCCCGATGAAGCCGTTGACCGTGAAGAAGGCGCGGTTCAGCCGGGACAGATCGCCGGGCCGCACGATCGTGTGCTCGTACCCGAACGCCACCGCGACGATCACCAGCCCCACCCAGAAGAACGCCCCGGCGTCCGTGGCCAGCGCGTACCAGACCAGCAGGGCCGTGGTGACCACATGGCAGACGCGGGCCCCGTACAGCGCGCCCGCGATGCCGAAGCGGGCCGGCACCGACCGCACCCCGTGCGCCCGGTCGGCCGCCACGTCCTGGCAGGCGTAGATCAGGTCGAAGCCGCCGATCCAGATGCCGATCGCGAGCCCGAGGATCACCGCGTCCCACGACCACTCGCCGGTGACCCCGATCCAGGCGCCCACCGGGCCGATGGCCTGGGCCAGCCCCAGGATGGCGTGCGGATAGTCGGTGAACCGCTTGCCGTACGGATAGACCACCATCGGCACCACCGCGAACGGCGCCAGCGCCAGGCAGAGCGGACCCAGGAGCGCCGCCGCGCCCAGGAAGACGGCGAGCGCGATGAGCGCGCCGGTCCAGGCAGTGCGCACCGACACGGCGCCGGTGACCAGCTCACGCGCGGCGGTGCGCGGGTTACGGGCGTCGATCTCGCGGTCGATGATCCGGTTGCAGGCCATCGCGAAGGTGCGCATGCCCACCATGGCGACCGTGATCAGCAGCAGCCGCGTCCAGTGGACGGTGCCGTCCCACAGATGCATCGCGGTGAGCGCGGCGGTGTAGGCGAAGGGCAGCGCGAAGACCGAGTGCTCGATCATCACCAGCCGCAGAAAGGCGCGGACCCGGCCGGGCGGCGCCGGTTCCGGGCCGAAGAGATCAGAGGTTGCGGAATCGGCGCTCACAGCCCGTACTCCTTCCATCGCTTTGTCACCCGATCGGCGATCTCCGGGTCGGACATGACCATGCGCGGCCATCCGCCGTCGCGCGTATAGCCCTCCTCGGGCCATTTCGCGGTGGCGTCGATGCCCGCCTTGCCGCCCCAGAACTGCTGGTACGAGGCGTGGTCGAGGTGGTCGACGGGGCCATCGACCACGGTCAGATCGCGGCCGTAGTCGGTGTTCCCGAGGGCGCGCCAGGAGACCTCGTGCAGATCGTGTACATCGCAGTCGGCGTCGACCACGACGATCAGCTTGGTGAGCGACATCATGTGGGCGCCCCAGATGGCGTGCATCACCTTCTGCGCGTGCTTGGGGTACTTCTTGTCGATCGAGACGATCGCGCAGTTGTGGAATCCGCCGGACTCGGGGAGGTGGTAGTCCACGATGTCCGGGATGATGATCTTGAGCAGCGGGAGGAAGAACCGCTCGGTCGCCCGCCCCAGCGGTCCGTCCTCGGTCGGCGGACGGCCCACCACGATCGACTGGAGCAGCGGCCGCCGCCGCATCGTCACACAGTCGATGGTCAGGGCCGGGAACGGCTCCTGGGGCGTGTAGAAGCCCGTATGGTCGCCGAACGGGCCCTCGGGCAGCATCTTCCCGGGCTCCAGCCAGCCCTCGATGACGACCTCGGCCGCCGCCGGGACCTGCAGCGGCACCGTCTTGCAGTCGACCATCTCGACCCGCCGGCCCTGGACGAACCCCGCGAAGAGGTACTCGTCGATGTCGCCGGGCAGCGGCGCGGTCGAGGCGTAGGTCACGGCGGGCGGCGCGCCGAAGGCGATCGCCACCGGGAGCTTCTCCCCGCGCCGGGCGGCCACTTGGTAGTGGTTGCGGCTGTCCTTGTGGATCTGCCAGTGCATGCCGATGGTGCGGCGGTCATGGCGCTGGAGGCGGTAGAGGCCGAGGTTGCGCACCCCGGTCTCCGGGTGCTTGGTGTGGGTGAGGCCGAGGTTGAAGAACGACCCGCCGTCCTCGGGCCAGGTGAACAGCGCCGGAAGCTGGTCCAGATCGACGTCCTCGCCGGTGAGGACCACCTCCTGGACGGGCGCGTCCTTCACCTTCTTCGGCGGCACATGGGCCATCGAGCCCAGCTTCCCGAACGCCTCGCGCATGCCGCCGAATCCCTGCGGCAGCTCGGGTTTGACCAGCCCGCCGATCTTCTCGCTGATCTCGTCGTACGAGCGGAGTCCGAGGGCCTTGAGGAGGCGGCGGTCGGTGCCGAAGACATTCATGGCCAGCGGCATCGCCGAGCCCTTGACGTTCTCGAAGAGCAGCGCGGGGCCGCCCGCCTTGTTGACCCGGTCGACGATCTCCCCGACCTCCAGGTACGGATCGACTTCGGCCTTGACCCTCTTGAGGTCGCCTTCCTTGTCGAGCGCCCGCAGAAAGGAACGAAGATCGTCATAAGCCATGCGTCCCAGTATCCGGTACGCACTACCCTGGTCCCGTAACTGGGGGCCCGAGCCACCGCCCCGAACACCACACGCAGGGGGAATCGCCTCATGCTACGGGTGCTGATGATCCTGGTGCCGCTGGCACTGAGCATCTACGCGTTCATCGACTGCATCACCACCGACGAACAGGACATCCGCTATATCCCCAAGCCCATCTGGGCAATCCTCGTCCTGCTGTTCCCCGTTGTGGGCTCCATCTCCTGGCTGATCGCGGGCCGTAAGCGCGCCGTCGCCCAAGGCGGCGGGCGGGGCGCTGCCCGCGGCGCGGGCGGCGGGGGCGGGTGGGTCGCGCCGGACGACAATCCCGAGTTCCTCAAGTCCCTGAACGACACGAGCCGTAAGGACGACGGGGACGCCGCACCGGCCGACACGCCGGACGACCAGGAGAGCGACGAGGAGCGCCTGAAGGACTGGGAGGCCGACCTCCGCCGCCGCGAGGAGGAGCTGCGCCGCAAGGGCGAGGGGCCCGGCTCCGGTTCCGGTTCCGGCTCCGGCTCCGGTCCCGAGGACTCCCCGCCGCCGGCCGCGTCCTGAGGAGGGACCGGACGGCCTGACGCGGCGGCCGGGGCTGTCCGCACGCACAACGGCCGGTGCCCGTGACCTCGGTCACGGGCACCGGCCGTTGTGGTGTTCCGGTGTCAGACCCCGGCGTAGGAGTGCTTGCCGGTGATGAAGATGTTGACGCCGTAGTAGTTGAACAGGTAGCAGCCGAAGGCGATCAGCGCGAGGTAGGCGGCCTTGCGGCCCTTCCAGCCGGCGGTGGCGCGTGCGTGCAGGTAACAGGCGTAGGCGACCCAGGTGATGAAGGACCAGACCTCCTTGGGGTCCCAGCCCCAGTAGCGGCCCCAGGCCGCCTCGGCCCAGATCGCGCCCGCGATGATCGTGAAGGTCCACAGCGGGAAGATCGTGGCGTTGATGCGGTACGCGAACTTGTCCAGCGACGCCGCCGAGGGCACCCGCTCCAGAACGGACTTGGCGAACCGGCCGTACTGCTTGCCCTCCGGGTTCTCCAGTTGGGCCTCGTAGCGGTCGCGGAAGAGGTACAGCAGCGTGGAGACGGCCCCGATGTAGAGCGAGGCGCCGGAGACGATCGCGCAGCTGACGTGGATCCACAGCCAGTACGAGTGCAGGGCCGGAACCAACTGGTCGCTGTCGGTGTACAAGACAGAGACGGCGAGACCGAGGTCGAGGAGGACCGTGGTGACGAGGGGCAGCCCGATCCAGCGCACATTCTTCTTCAGCGCCAGCAGCACGAGGTATGTGGCGACCGCGACCATGGCGAAGGTCGTGGAGAACTCGTACATGTTGCCCCACGGCGCCCGCTGCACCGACAGCGCGCGGAACAGGACGCCCACGGCATGAAAGAGGAAGGCCAGTACGGTCAGGCCCACCGCGATCCGGCCGTACACATCGCCCTGTTCGGTGCCGCCCGCGGCGCCCGGCCCGTCCGGCACGTCGCGGCTGCCCGCCGCGGAGCGGGTGACGATCTTCGGTCGCTCCAGTACGGCGGTGCCGCCGCTCTGCCCGCCGACCTGCACGGTCACCTTGGCGCGCTGGGCGGCCGCGGCGTCGGCGGTGATCGCGGCGGCGGTGCGGCCGACGGCGCTGCGGCTGCCGAACACCCACTCGGCGATATGCGCGAGGAAGGCGAGCGTGTAGACCGCCATCGCCGAGTAGATCAGCACGTTGCTGTAATGAGCCAGGTTCTCGTTGACTTCGGCGGCGAGGTTCACGCGCGCGCTCCTTCGGCAGGATCTGCGGGATCTGCGGTGTCGGATGCGGATTCCGGGGCGGAGTCCTTGGTGGGCTCCTTGGCGGAGTCCTTACCGGCGTCCTTGGTGGAGTCCTTGCCGGGCTCCTCGGCGGCGTCCCGGCCGCGCTCCGGATCGGGTTCCGCTTCCGGGGCCGGAGGTGCGTCCGTCTGCAGACGGACGGCCAGATCGGCGAGTTCTTCGGGGAGCTTGGCGTACTCACTGCGGCCGAGTCCCGCCATCTCGACCACGGTGGTGCCGTCGTCGCCCCTCACCGCGCGCACCCACACCCGGCGGCGCTGGATGAACAGGGAGCCGGCCAGGCCCACCAGGGCGGCGACGGCGCCGATGAGGGCGCCCTGGTCACCCGGCTTGTGCGAGATCTGGAAGCTGGCCCATTCCTTGACGCCGTCGAACGACAGCGTTCCGGCGCCGTTCGGCAGCTTCATGGTGTCGCCGACCTTGAGCGCCCGGGCGAACTTGGTCTTGCCGTCGGGCTCCATGAACTGCTTCATCCGCGACTTGTCCAGCTGGTACACGCTCTGCGGAGTGCCGCCGTCGACGCCGAGGCTGCCGTGGTAGGCGGTCAGGACCAGCGTCGGGTTGTCCAGCGCCGGGAAGACGGAGAACATGCCCTGGCTGCGCACCCAGGTCGGCAGGAACTGCCCCTGGAAGCCGATCTGGTCCTTCTTGCCGTTCTTGTCCCGGTAGTCCGGGACCTTGATGACCATGCTCTCGGTGAGGTTGGCCCCGTCGATCGGCAGCCCGACCACCGGGCCCTGGTGCACCACATTGCCCTTGCCGTCCCGGATGGTGACGACCGGCGAGTAGCCGTGGTTCAGCAGGAAGACCTTGTAGCCCGAGATCTCCAGCGGCTCGTTCACCTCGATGGAGGTCTTGCGGGTGGCACCGTCGGCACCGTCCCAGTAGGACACATCGGCGCGGAAGGTGCGCGGGGTGCGCATCTGCGGACCGCTGCGTTCATAGGTCGCGGTGAAGCGGTCGAGCTGGAAGCCGAAGGGGGCGAGATCGTCGTTGTTGAACAGCTGCCCCGACTTGATGTCGTCGTACTGGGTGACGCTGTTGGAGAAGCCGCCGCCCTCGGTGATCAGGGTGCTGCCCTCGGTCTTCCACAACTGGCCGGCGGCGAAGGAGACCAGCAGCACGATCAGCGCGATATGGAAGAGCAGATTGCCCACCTCGCGCAGATAGCCCTTCTCCGCGGCCACCGCGTCACCCGAGCCGTGGATGCGGAAGCGGCGCCGCTTCATGATCTTGCGGGCGGCCTCGAGCACCTGCTCCGGCTCGGCCTCACTGCGCCAGGTGGTGTACGCGGGAAGCCGGGTCAGCCGGCGGGGCGCGGCCGGCGGGCGGCCGCGCAGCTGGCCGATGAACTGCCAGGTGCGCGGCACGATGCAGCCGATGAGGGAGATGAACAGCAGGAGGTAGATCGCCGAGAACCACACCGAGCTGTAGACGTGGAAGAGCTGCAGCTTCTCGTAGATCGGCGTGAGTGTCGGGTGCCGCTCCTGGAAGTCCTGCACCTTGAGCTGGTCGATGCTGGTCTGCGGGACCAGCGAGCCGGGGATCGTGCCCAGGGAGAGCAGAAGGAGCAGCAGCAGCGCGACCCGCATCGAGGTCAACTGCCGCCAGAACCACCGGGCCCAGCCGAGCGGCCCCAGCGAGGGGACGTTGATCTCCTCGGCCGGGGCGGTGGAGAGCTGCGACTCCGCGGCGCCGAGCTCGCGCTCCTCGGCGGTCGCGCCGCTCTCGGGCGGCGCCTCCTGGCCGGCCGCGGTGTCGGTATCGGTGGTGGACATCAGTCAGATCCCAACGTTGAAGCCCTGAGCCCAGGTCTGCATGGAGCCCATCATGGTGTCCCAGATACCCGTGAGCAGCAGCACCCCCAGGACGACGAGCATGCCGCCCCCGGCTCGCATCACCCAGACGTAGTGCCGCTTGACCCAGCCGAAGGCACCCAGGGCCCGGCGGTAGGCCACGGCGACCACCACGAACGGCAGCCCGAGCCCCACGCAGTACGCGGCGGTGAGCAGGGCCCCGCGCCCCGCGCTCGCCTCATTGAACGCCAGGGCGTTGACGGCGGTGAGCGTCGGCCCCAGGCACGGCGTCCAGCCGACGCCGAACAGGGCGCCCAGCACCGGCGCCCCCGCGAGCCCCAGCGTGGGCTTGATGTGGAAGCGGAACTCCCGCTGTCCGAAGCCCCCCAGCACCCCCATGAAGGCGAGGCCCATCACGATCGTGACAACCCCGAGAACCTTGGAGATGGTCTCCTTGTGCTCCTGGAGGGTCCAGCCGAAGTTGCCGAAGAGCGCGCCCCCGGAGACGAAGACCGCGGTGAAGCCGAGCACGAAGAGCGAGGCGCCCGCGACCATCCGGCCGCGCTTGGCCTCGGCCAGATCCGTCCCCGTGACCCCGGTGACATACGACATATAGCCGGGCACCAGCGGCAGCACACAGGGGGAGAAGAAGGAGACCAGGCCGCCGAGCAGGGCGACCGGAAGCGCGAGCAGCAGCGCCCCGGTCAGGACGGTCTGGTTGGGATCGGTGGCGGCGGCCAGCGTGCTCACGGAGGTCACTTCTCCGCGATCAGCGGGGTGATCATCGAGCGCAGGCGCTCCTCGCTGAGCGGCGTCAGAGCGCGGGCCGCGATCCTGCCCTCCCGGTCCAGGACGATCGTCGAGGGGATGGCCTGCGGGTTGAGGCTGCCCTTGGGGAAGCGCAGCATGAGCTTCCCGATCGGGTCGTACAGGCTCGGGTAGTCGACGCCGTATTCCTTCTCGAACCTGAGCGCGGGGGCGCGGTTGGAGTCACGGGTGTTGATCCCGACGAACTGCACGCCCTTGGCCTTGGTGTCCTTGGCGACCTTGGCGAGGTTCGCCGCCTCCGCCCGGCAGGGGGCGCACCACGAGCCCCAGACGTTCAGGACCACGATCTTGCCCTTGTAGCCCGCCACGTCCAGCGGCTTGTCCTCCAGGGTCTTCCCCGACAGCTTGGGGGCGTCCTTACGGTTCTCCTCGGAGACCGTGTCCACGCCGCCCTTGCCCTGGACGAACTTGGTGTCGGCGGAGCCGCCCGAGGTGCCGCCCCCGCCGCAGGCGGTCAGGGACAGCGCGGCGATCACGGCCCCGATGGCCGGCACGGTTACGCCACGACGGGTCGCGAGGCCCCGAAGGGCACGGCAGGCACTCATGTGAAAAGTTTCGCATGGCCTTTTTGGGGATCTTCGCCACCCCCCTCCGGGCACCCCCGCCCGGGGTCCGGAGGGCCTCCGCGGACCTTACGGCCCGCCGACGCGGTCAGTGACCGCTCGCGCTCCACGCCTGGCCCACGCCGAGCCCGCGCAGATCGGCCAGGACCGCGGGGTCCTGTGCGTCCATCCAGTCGGTGAACTGCTTGAAGGAGACCAACCGGACGTCCTTCCGCTTCTCGTCGGCCATATGCTTCAGCGCCTCTTCGACGGCGTCCATGTAGATGCCGCCGTTCCACTGCTCGAAGTGGTTGCCGATGAAAAACGGGGCGCGGTTGGTCTCATAGGCCCGCTTGAAGCCGGCTATGTACGCCTCGGTGGCCTGCTTGCGCCAGCCCGGGTAGTTCGCGGGCGGGGCATTGGTGGAATTCTGCGACTGGTTCGCCAGGATGTTGTAGTCCATCGAGAGCACCTCGAAGGTGTGTCCCGGAAAGGGAATCTGCTGCAGCGGGAAGTCCCACACGCCCTGCTTCTTCGACGGCCATACCTGGAGTCCGCCGGGCGAACTGGCGTCATAGCGCCAGCCGAGTTCCCGGGCGGTCGGCAGCAAATTGTTCTGGCCCTTCAGACAGGGCGTGCGGCCGCCGACGAGTTCCTTGTGGTAGTCGAACGGCAGCGGATCCACATCGGTGAAGCGCGTATTCGTCCGCCACTCCGTGACGAAGGACATGGCCTGGTCGATCTCGGACTTCCACTGCGCGGACGTCCAGTTCTCCACCGACCCGCTTCCGGAGCAGAAATGGCCATTGAAGTGGGTGCCGATCTCATGGCCCTCGAGCCACGCCTCGCGCACGTTGCGCAGCGTCTCCTTGATGTGCTCATCGGTGAGATAGCCGATGTCGGAGGCGCCCACCGGGTTGTTCGGCGGCCGGTACAGCGACTTCTTCGACTCCGGAAGGCAGTAGATACCGGAGAGGAAGAAGGTCATGGTCGCGCCGTGGTCCTTGGCCAGCTTGCGGAACCGCGGGAAGAGACCGTTGCCGACCTCTCCCGCGCCGTCCCATGAGAAGACCACGAACTGCGGCGGCTTCTGCCCCGGTGCCAGCCGCTCGGGCTTCGGGTCCGCCGGCCGCTGCTCACCCTGCGAAGTGGAACCGTCACCGATCGGCTTCGCCTGAGTGGTCTTCTTCGCAGGCTTCGGCGTCCCGGATCCCGAGGAACAGCCGGCGACGGCCAGTGATGCCGCCGTTCCCATACCCAGACCGAGGATCCCCCTCCGGCTGACCTCACGCATAACGTCCTCAATTCGCACTCGCCGTTCTGATTGCCCGGGGTGTCCGGACAACCCTGGAGATGGCGAAGCGAATAGCGAGGTTCCGAAGGAACGCGGTCAATTACACAGCGAACACAATGTCTCCAATCGGGAACGCGCCCCGTGACGCGCCGGCCACCGTGCGGCCATGTGCGGGTCACGCGCACCGCGGCTCAGGCGCCGTAGCCCTGCCGCTCAAGCGCCGTAGCCCTGCCGCTCAGGCGCCGAAGCCCTTGGAGGCCCCCTTCACCGGCTTGGCGCCCGCGCGCAGATGGGCCGGGACAAGATCACGGGCCGGTTCGCTGTAGCCCACCGCGACGATCCTGTCGCCGCGGTAGGTGAAGCTGGTGAGGCTGGCCAGGGTGCACTGCCGCTTGCGCGGGTCGTGCCACAGCCGCCGCCGCTCCACGAAGCTGCGCACGATCCAGATGGGCAGCTGATGGCTGACACACACCGCCTCGTGCCCGCGCGCGGCGTCCCGCGCCCGGCCCAGCGCCGCCATCATCCGCACCACCTGGTCGACATAGGGCTCGCCCCAGGACGGACGGAAGGGGTTGGTGAGATGACGCCAGTTGGCCGGTTTGCGCAGCGCGCCGTCGCCGACGCCGAAGGTCTTGCCCTGGAAGACGTTCGCCGCCTCGATCAGCCGCTCGTCCGAGGCCACGTCCAGGCCGTGCGCCTTGGCGATCGGCCCCGCCGTCTCCTGCGCCCGCTCCAGCGGGGAGGCGACGACATGGGTGATGTCACGGTCGGCGAGGTGCTCGGCGACCCGGTCGGCCATCTGCCGCCCCAGGTCCGAGAGGTGGTAGCCGGGCAGCCTGCCGTAGAGCACGCCCTCCGGGTTGTGGACCTCGCCGTGGCGCATCACATGGACGACGGTGATGTCGTTCTCGCTCTGTGTCATGTCACCCATCATTCAGTGGCCTCGGCGGCGGCCCGCGCCGCCCCCGGCAGAGCCGCGGCCACCCGCTCCAGCGCCCGCTCGTCATGCGCCGTGGAGACGAACCACGACTCGAAGGCGGACGGCGGGAGATAGACGCCCTGGGACAGCATCGAGTGGAAGAAGGCGGTGAAGCGGAACGACTCCTGCGCCTTGGCCTGCTCGTAGTTGGTGACCTCGTCGCCGGTGAAGAAGACCGAGAACATGTTGCCCGCGACCTGCACCCGGTGGGCCACGCCCGCCTTGGAGAGCGCCTCCGTCGCCATCGCCCGCAGCCGCTCGGAGGCCGCGTCGACCTGTCCGTACGCCGCGTCGTCCAGCAGCCGAAGCTGCGCGACGCCCGCGGCCGTGGCGACCGGGTTCCCGGACAGCGTGCCCGCCTGGTAGACCGGGCCGGCCGGGGCGAGGCGCTCCATCACATCGGCGCGCCCGCCGAAGGCCGCGGCCGGGAAGCCGCCGCCCATGACCTTGCCGAAGGTCATCAGGTCCGGCTCCACGCCGTCCAGCCCGAACCACCCGGCCCGGGAGACCCGGAAGCCGGTCATGACCTCGTCGGAGATGTAGAGCGCGCCATGGTCGGCGCAGAGCTGCTTCAGCCCCGCATTGAACCCGGGCAGCGGCGGCACCACGCCCATGTTGCCCGGCGATGCCTCGGTGATCACGCAGGCGATCTCCCCGGGGTGCGCGACAAAGGCCGCCCGGACCGCCTCCAGGTCGTTGTACGGCAGCACCACGGTCTCCCCCGCCTGCGCTCCCGTCACCCCCGGAGTGTCCGGCAGCCCGAAGGTCGCCACCCCGGACCCGGCCGCGGCCAGCAGGGCGTCCACATGCCCGTGGTAGCAACCGGCGAACTTGATCACCTTCGACCGCCCGGTGAACCCGCGGGCCAGGCGGATCGCCGACATCGTCGCCTCGGTGCCGGACGACACCAGGCGCACCTGCTCGACGGGGGCGACCCGCGCCACGATCTCCTCGGCGAGCTCGACCTCACCCTCACCGGGCGTGCCGAACGACGTACCGCGAGCGACGGCGGCCTGCACGGCCGCGATGACCTCGGGGTGGGAATGGCCGAGGATCATCGGTCCCCACGAGCACACGAGGTCCACATACTCGCGTCCGTCGGCATCGGTGAGGTACGGACCGTCACCGGACACCATGAACCGGGGCGTTCCTCCCACGGCGCGGAACGCCCGCACCGGAGAGTTCACGCCGCCGGGGGTCACGGCGGCCGCGCGATCGAAAAGCGTCTGCGAAACTGGGGCTGCGTACGGATAGCTCACGCAAGCCATGTTGTCAGAGCCGGACAGACTCCCGCGGCCGGGCGTTTCACAGCCCGAGCGTGGGGGAGGTTGCTGTAACAGAGATCGGGTTGCGCGGTAGTGGCCGCGAGTGGTCGGGTGGAGATATGCATCGCGGTGGCGAACTGGGTGAAGGGACTGACGACCGAGGCGGCCCCGAGCGTGCCCGGCCCGGACGCCATCGGCGGGACGAGGCGGGCAGGGCAGGCAGAAGCGGGGGCCGCATGGGGGTGACCTACAAGTACTTCGGTGCGCCCGATGGCGCCACCGCGGCCAGGGTCCCCATCTCCATGCGCCCCGAGGAGCTCGGCGGCGATGAGCTCGGCCAAGGCATGTTCACGAAGATCAAGCCGGAGACGGTCGCGGCGATGGTCCTCACCGGCATCGAGGGCGTCCCGCTCCACCGGGTCCCCCCGCTCGAACTGGTCGTCCTCCACCCGGACTACGCCGTCGTCAAGCTCCCGATGACCGTCGTCGACCCGCTGCGCGGCGTGGGCGAGGAGTCCGTGGGCGCCGCGGCCTTCATCTGGTCCACGGTCCCCGACCGCGGCGGCCCCCGGGATGCCTTCACGGTCTATCAACTGCTCCATGAGTGGCAGGACTTCAGCCACCGGCTGCACGAGGCGGGGCACCAGGCGTACTGCTTGGTGTGGCCCTGAGGCCGGGGGCCTGAAGCCTGGGCTCTGAAGGCCGGGGCCGTGGGCCTGAGGCCGGGCCCCTACGTCGCGGACGCGGCGCGCAGCAGGCGGAGTTGGCCGATCTCGGTGGCGTTCTTCATCAGCTCGGCGTTCACCCAGGCCGCCATGTGGGCCACGGTGTGCTCGGGGTCCCGATCCCAGGGGAACGGCGCGATGCCGTCCAAGTCCTCCTCGGTGAGCCGATCCAGCACGGCCGTCCACGCCGCCCGCAGACCCCGCAGCCATTCGATGGCCGCCTTACCGTCGCCGGGCCAGGTGACGTCGGTCCGCTCCCGCGGCCTCCGTCCCTCCGCGTGGTCGATGGTCACGCTCCACCACCAGCCGATATGCCAGCTCAGCCATCCGATGGTGGGGACGGGCACGGGATCGGGCTCGGTCTCCGCCCAGTCCGGCACCCACGCCCCGTCAGCGCCCTGCCGCACCGTCCAGCAGTGGGCCACGGGCTCCCACAGGAAGTCCCCGGGCTCCAACCGCTCCAGGTGGTACTCGAAGAGCGACCAGGTCAGGTCGGACTGCCAGCGCAGTAAGGCACATCGGGATGTCGTCGACGTCGTCATCGGCCGACCCTGGCACCACGGCCGGATGCGCGCAAAGGGAATTTCGGCCGACGCCCGGGGCTCGGGCGGGCCACGGGTGTCCGTTCAGGTTTCATGATCGGGCCGTACCCTTCCCCCATGCTCACCGCACGTTCCATCGCTCTGTTCGCAGTGGCCGCGCTCCTGGAAATCGGAGGCGCCTGGCTCATCTGGCAGGGCGTACGTGAGCACAGGGGTTGGGCGTGGATCGGCGCAGGGGTCATCTCCCTGGGCGCCTACGGGTTCGTGGCCACGCTCCAGCCGGACGCGGAGTTCGGCCGCATCCTCGCGGCGTACGGCGGCGTTTTCGTCGCCGGATCGCTCGCCTGGGGCATGGTCGCCGACGGCTACCGGCCCGACCGCTTCGATGTCATCGGAGCGCTGATCTGCCTGGCCGGAGTCGCCGTGATCATGTACGTGCCTAGGCGGTAACCATCGGCCGGCCGTGGCCGCCCTTGCCCTCGTGGTCGCCGTGGTGGTCGTCCTGCTCCTGCTCCGTACCGAGGACGCAGCCGGTTTCCGGGTCGATGAAGACGGTCGTGAGGGTGTGGTCGCACTCGACCTCCACGACCCACACCTTCTTGCCCTCCTTCTGGTGCGGGTCCTTGTGCTCGTCCTTGCGCTGCTGGTCCTTGCGCTGACCGTCGTGGTGCTGCGGGTCCTTACGGTCGTCCTTACGGTCGTCCTTACGGTCGTCCTTGCGCTTGTCCTGGTGGTTGCCCTTGTGGTGCGGGTCGTCCTCGGGGCAGTCCACCAGCTCGGCGGTGACGGCCCGGCCGCCGACCTCGCACTCGGCGATCTCGATCGCCTCGGCGATCGTCACCGGGTCGTTCTTCTTCGCGTCCTGGTGCTCCTTGTTCTCCTTGTTCTGCTTGTTCTGCTTGTTCTCCTGGCCGTGGCGCGCCTGGTCGTCCTCGTGGGCGGGAACGGTGACGGGCCGCACGGCGCCGCGGTCCTGGGCCTCCTCAGCGGGCTGGGCAGCCTGCTGCGGCTGAGCCATCTGCTCGGTCTGCGCTGCCTGCTGCGGCTGGGCGACCTGCTCCGGCTGAGCCGCCTGCTGCGGCTGGGCGACCTGCTCCGGCTGAGCCGCCTGCTGCGGCTGCGCGGCCTGCTCGGGGCGCGCCACGCTGCGGCCCTGGGGGCCGTGCCAGATCTTCCCGGGGAAGTAGTGGCTCATCTCCGGGCGCCCGTTGTCGTCGCGCCGGCTGTTGTCCTGGCTGCCGCTCTCCTCCTGGCCGCCGTTGTTCTCCTTGTTCTCCTTGTTCTCCTTGTTCTCCTGGCCGCCGTTGTCCTCCTGGCGCCCATGGTCGTCACGACCGCTGTTCATGTTCGCGTCGTAGCGGCCGCTGTCCTCGCGCTGGCCGCTGTCCTCGCGCTGGCCGCTCTCCTCGTGCCGCCCGCCCTCGTCGTGACGGCTGCCCTCGTCGTGACGGCTGCCCTCGTCGTCCCGGACGTGGTCGTGGCGGCCGTTCGGGTCCTGATGCCCGTTGTCGTCGTGGCGGCCATTCGGGTCCTGGTGACCGTTCTCGTGGTGCCCCTTGCTGTCGCCGTGCGCCCGGTCCTGGTGGCACTTGTTGCTCGGCGACGAGTGCGGCTCGGGGGTGCTGCCCGCGGCCCATGCCGTCCCCGGAGCACCGGTGACCAGGGCCGCAGCCGCGATGGCACCCGCTGAGGCCACGCCCCAGCGCCGGAAAGAACGACGAGACCGCTGAAGGAATCTGCTCTGCTGCGTCATTACCTGAATTCACTCCTTGGGCATGGGTGCTCCATTGCCGGCGCCGCGCCGGACGCACTGCACCCTTCCCCGAGCCCAGGACCCGCTAGCGGATTCCGATCTTCAGTCCCCCGGTTGGAGGTAAATCAGGCCGTCATATCCTGCGTATGGATCATGCGCAGGCACCACCGTTTGCGCCACGTCGTCATAGGAGGGCCGATGACCACCCGTACCGCAGTCATCACCGGCGCGAGCAGCGGGATCGGCGCCGCGACCGCGCGCCGCCTGGCCGCCGCCGGATACCGCGTCGTCCTCGCCGCCCGCCGTAAGGAGCGCGTCGACGCGCTCGCCGCCGAGCTGACCGAGGCGGGGCACGAGGCCGAGGCGTACGTCCTGGACGTCACCGACCGTGCCGCCGTGGAGTCCTTCGCCGCCGCTCTGGACCGCTGCGACGTCCTGGTGAACAACGCGGGCGGCGCGATCGGCGCCGACCCCGTCGCCACCGCCGACCCGGCCGACTGGCGGGCGATGTACGAGGTCAATGTGGTGGGCGTGCTCCAGGTGACCCAGGCGCTGCTGCCCGCCCTCACCGCCTCCGGCGACGGCACGATCGTCGTGCTGTCCTCCACGGCGGGCCATGTGGCGTACGAGGGCGGCGGCGGGTACGTGGCGGCCAAGCACGGCGCCCACGCCATCGCGGCCACCCTGCGCCTGGAGCTGTGCGGTGATCCGGTGCGGGTGATCGAGATCGCCCCGGGCATGGTCAGGACGGACGAGTTCGCGGTGAACCGCTTCCGCGGCGACGAGGCCCAGGCCGCGGCCGTCTACGAGGGCGTGGCCGAGCCGCTGACCGCCGATGACGTGGCCGACACGGTCGAGTGGGCGGTCACCCGCCCCTCACATGTGAACATCGACATGATGGTCATCCGCCCGCGCGCCCAGGCCGCCCAGCACAAGGTCCACCGCGAGCGCTGAGCGCGTTCGCGAGCGCTGAGCGCGTTTCGCGGCTGCTGAGCCCGTTCGCGAGCGCTGAGCCCGCGAACGGGCGGCAGGTGGCCGACGGTTCCGCCGTCCGCCCGTCTGACCCGGTGCATGTGCGCCGTCCCGGGGGCTCTCCGATGCTGGGAGAGACCGTCACCTCGCGGTGAAGCGGAGGCGTCATGAGAGTTGTCGTCGATCTCAACCGGTGCCAGGGCTACGCGCAGTGCGCCTTCCTCGCGCCGGATGTGTTCGCGATGCACGGTGAGGAAGCGCTGCTGTACGACGGGCAGCCCGACGACACGCGGCGCCGGGACGTCCTGCGGGCGGAGGCGGCCTGTCCGGTCAAGGCCATCACCGTGGAGGGCGCGGGCGCGGCGTGGACCGCGGAGGGGGCGGGTGTCTCCGATGGCGGTTGACGGTTCCCTGGAGCGGCTCAGGCGCGAGGGCCGCATCGTCGTCGTGGGTGCCTCCCTGGCGGGGCTGCGGGCCGCCGAGACGCTCCGGGAGGAGGGCTTCACCGGCACCCTCACCATGATCGGTGACGAGCCGTGCGAGCCGTACGACCGTCCGCCGCTGTCCAAACAGGTGCTGCTCGGCAGGGTGCCGGCCGACCATACGGCCCTTCCCCGGCGCCGCGCGATCGAGGCGCAGTGGCGGCTGGGTGCCGCCGCGACCGGCCTGGATCCGACGGCCAAGCGGGTGGCTCTCGCCGATGGCACGTCGGTGGAGTACGACCGGCTGCTGATCGCCACCGGGGTGCGCTCCCGCCCGTGGCCGAACGAGCTGGAGGCCGGGCTGGACGGCGTCTTCGTGCTGCGGACCAGGGACGACGCCACCCGGTTGAGACACCGGCTGAAGGCCGGGCCCAGCCGGGTGCTGGTGATCGGTGCCGGATTCACCGGCTCGGAGATCGCCTCCGTCTGCCGCGAGCGGGACCTGCCGGTCACCGTCGCCGAACGCGGCCCGACCCCCCTGTCGGGCGCCCTGGGCAGCGTGATCGGCGACGTGGCCGCCCAACTGCACCACCAGCACGGCGTCGACCTGCGCTGCGGTGTGATGGTCACCGGACTCGAAGGCGACGGCGCGGGAAGGCTGCGGCGGGCCCACTTCTCGGATGGAGGCACGGTGGACGCGGAGGTGGCCGTCGTCGCCCTGGGGGCGACGCGCAACACCGAATGGCTCGCGGGATCCGGGCTGGCCGCGGGGCCGCGCGGGATCGCCTGCGACGCGGGCTGCCGGGCCTTCGACGTACGGGGCATCGTCGCCGACGATGTGTTCGTCGCGGGAGACGTCGCCCGCTCCCCGCATCCGCTGTTCGGCTACCGGTTCCTGTCCCTGGAGCACTGGGGCAACGCGGTCGCGCAGGCCGAGGTCGCGGCCCACAACATGATCTGCCGCGGTGAGGAGCGCCGCCCGCACCTGTGGACGCCGTATTTCTGGTCGGCCCAGTTCGGCGTCAACATCAAGTCCGTCGGGGTCCCGAACATGGCCGACCAGATCATCGTCAGCCAGGGATCGCTGGGCGAACACCGCTTCACCGCGGCCTATGGCTACCAGGGCCGCGTCATCGCCGCCGTCACCTTCGACCAGGCGAAATGGCTGGAGTTCTACCAGCGGCAGATCGAACAGGCCGCGCCCTTCCCGATGCCGTTCGCCACCGTCGACCGGCGGACCGAAGGCATGCGTCCGGTGCCGGCCGGATTCCCCGACCCCTCGGTGCCCACCCACGGCCCCCAGGTCACCGTGAGCGGCTACTCCCCGACCGACCAGCGCGTCACGTTCACCCCCGCCGGACACGGACGCCACGCCTGACGCGGGCAGCACCGGCTCCCGGAAGGACAGCCAGCCCGGAAGGCAATCCCGGAAGGAAACCACCATGACGTCGGTCGCACTCCTGGGCCAGATCCTCGACTACGCCAACCGCGCCGACCCCTACCCGCTGTATGCCGAACTCCGCCGGACCCCCGTGGTGCGGGACGAATCAGGCCCCTACCTGGTCAGCACCTACTGGGAGATCCACAGCCTCCTCCACGACCCCAGGGTCAGCTCCGACGTCCGCAATCTCGCCCCCGAGGCCAAGACCGCCCCCGCGATCGAGGACCCCGACCTGCCGCCGAGCTTCATCAGGCTCGACCCTCCCGACCACGACCGCCTGCGCCGGCTCATCATGCGGACGTACGGCCCCCCGCACGCCCCCCGGCGCGTCTACGGCCTGCACGGCGAGATCTCCGGAATGGTCTCCGAACTCATCGACCGCTTCGAGGGGCGGGACCGGATCGACCTCGTCGACGACTTCTCCTACCCCTTCCCCGTCACCGTGATCTGCCGCCTGCTCGGCGTCCCGCAGGAGGACGAGCAGCGCTTCCACGGCTGGGCCGACACCGTCGCCACCGCCATCGAGCCGCCCGTCGGCACGCCCGAGGAGCAGCAGGCCCACTTGCGGGCCATCCGCGAGGCCCACCACCAGCTCGCCGAATACCTCTCGGGCCTGATCGCCCAGCGCCGCCGCGCACCCCGGGAGGACATGATCTCCGCCCTGGCCACCGACCGCGGAGCCGACGAGAGCCCGATGTCCCTGCCCGAGATGCTCAGCAATCTGACACTGCTGCTGATCGCCGGCCACGAGACCACCGTCAACCTCATCACCAACGGGATGCTCACCCTGCTTCGCCACCCCGACACCCTCAAGCAGCTACGTGCGGACCCCGACCTGGTCATCCCGCTCGTGGAAGAACTGCTGCGCTTCGAACCGCCCGTGCAGTTGCTGCCCGAGCGCACCACGCTCGACGACATCGAGATCGCCGGTACCACCATTCCCCAGGGCGCCTCGCTGTGGCTCTTCCCGGCCTCCGGGAACCGGGACCCCCAGCGCTTCCCCGAGCCCGACCGCTTCATCCCCGACCGCCCGGACAACCAGCACTTCGGCTTCGGCAGCGGCATCCACAACTGCATCGGCTCGCCCCTGGCCCGCCTCGAGGCGCAGGCCGCCCTGGCCGAACTCGTCCGCCGGCTCGACAACCCCCGCCTGGTCGAGGATCCGCCGCCCTACCGCCACAACGCCGTCCTCAGAGGCCCCCGCCATCTGCCCATCGCCTTCGACGGCATCAGCCGATAGGGCGGGGCCCGCAGCAACCGATGGCGCGAGGCTCCAAAGCCCCCGAACCGTCACCGGTCCGGGGGCCGTTGATCATGTGCGGTCCCCGGGGTCCCGGGGTCCCGGGCCTCAGCCCTTCACGCACACGACCTGCTTGAGCCTCGCCACCACCTCGACGAGGTCCCGCTGCTGGTCGATGACCTTCTCGATCGGCTTGTACGCCCCCGGGATCTCGTCCACGACGCCGGAGTCCTTACGGCACTCCACGCCCCGCGTCTGCTCCTCCAGATCCCGGGTCGAGAAGCGCTTCTTCGCCGCGTTACGGCTCATCTTCCGGCCCGCTCCGTGCGAGGCCGAGTTGAACGACGCCTCGTTCCCCAGACCGCGCACGATGTACGAACCGGTGCCCATCGAGCCCGGGATGATCCCGTAGTCCCCGCTCCCGGCGCGGATGGCGCCCTTACGGGTCACGAGAAGGTCCATGTGCTCGTAGCGCTCCTCGGCGACGTAGTTGTGGTGGCAGCTGATCACCGGCTCGAAGACCGGGCGGGCCTTCCTGAACTCCTTGCGCACCACATCCTGGAAGAGCGCCATCATGATCGCGCGGTTGTACTTCGCGTACTCCTGCGCCCAGAAGAGATCGTGCCGGTACGCCGCCATCTGCGGGGTGTCCGCGATGAAGACGGCCAGATCGCGGTCGATCAGATCCTGGTTGTGCGGCAGCTTCCGGGCCTGGCCGATGTGGTATTCGGCGAGCTCCTTACCGATGTTGCGGGAGCCGGAGTGCAGCATCAGCCAGACCGAACCCTCGTCATCGAGGCAGAACTCGATGAAGTGGTTACCGGACCCGAGCGAACCCATCTGCTTGACGGCCCGCTCCTGACGGAACTTGACCGCCTCGGCCACTCCCCCGAACCGGCACCAGAAGTCGTCCCACCCCGCCGTCGGAAACGCGTGCAGCCGCCCCGGGTCCACCGGGTCGTCGTGCATTCCGCGCCCCACCGGGATCGTCTGCTCGATCCGGGACCGCAGCCGCGAGAGATCCCCCGGAAGGTCGTCGGCGGTCAGCGATGTCTTGACCGCCGACATCCCGCAGCCGATGTCCACGCCGACGGCCGCCGGGCACACCGCGCCCGCCATCGCGATCACCGAGCCGACCGTGGCACCCTTCCCGTAATGCACATCCGGCATCACGGCGAGGCCCTTGATCCAGGGCAGCGTGGCGACATTCCGGAGCTGCTGCATGGCCACGCCCTCGACCGTCGAGGGGTCGGTCCACATCCGGATCGGCACCTGAGCGCCGGGCACCTCGACATACGACATGATGTACTCATTCCCCCGTAAAAGACAGAAAACGCAAAAGCCGGACCAATGCGCCATAGGCGGCAGGCGACCGGCAAGCACGGCAGTGCGTGCGATAGACATTGTCTCCAGCCGCCGCCCGCGGGCGGCAAGGAGTTTTCCGTCGTTCGAAGGGACACCGACAGTGCAGCCAGCGCAGCGAAGGGCGTACGGACGGCGGGCCACCCCGGCCGTCGCCGTGCTCATCACCGTGCTCGCCGCCGCGGGGCTCGGCGGATGCACCGGCTCCGATTCGTCGTCCGGCCCGGATGACGGCGCCTCCGGCGACTCCGGGACGAACGTCTCCGCCGAGCCCGGCCGTTACCGCACCCTGCCCGAGGCATGCGGCGCGGTCAGCCGCAAGACCCTGCAGACCCTGCTGCCGGGCGCCGAGCAGGACGACAAGGTGTACGACGGCCAGGCCGCCGTGACGTATGACATAGACCGGCGGGACGGCTGCCGCTGGAAGGTGGAGACCACCAGCGGCACGCGCTATCTCACGATCGACTTCCAGCGCGTCGTCTCGTACGACCCCTCGGTCAGCGATGACGACCGGGCGCAGGAGACCTACGAGAAGAAGGCCGTCGCCGCCGACATCCCGGATGCTCCGACCGCCCCCTCGACCCCCTCCTCCAGCTCGCAGAGCGAGGGCGGCACGAGCGGCGACAGCAGCTCCTCCGCCTCCCCCGGCACGAGCTCCGACGAGCCCGGCAAGAGCGGTAAGGGCGGCACGAGCGATGAGGGCGACAAGTCCGGCGAGACGGGCAAAGGCACCGATACTCCCTCCGCGGGGGGCGAGGCGAGCGGCGAAAGTGACGAAAGTGACACTGCCTCGGACGACACCGCCCCGCGCCGGCTGGACGACCTCGGCGACGACGCCTTCCTCAACGACGAGCTGATCACCAAGGACTCTGGTATCCACCGCGATATCACGCTCGTGTTCCGGTCCTCGAATGTGATTGCCACCATTGAGTACGACCAGTGGACGACCGACAAGAAGCACATTCCCAACAGCCAGGGACTGCAGGAAAACGCCCAGGACTTGGCCGATGAGCTGACCGGTCGCCTCAACGAATAGCGGGTTCCGGTCATCCCCTGCGGGCACCCCGCTCAGACCTCGGAAATTGGGACGCCCGCGCGTCGGCCGCGTACCGTGCCGACTAATGACGCGGGCGGTACGTCCGCCCATCGACAGAGAATGAGCGAAGGACCCATGCACCGTTCAGCCCCGCGACTCGCCCGAATACTCGCCTGCGCGACCGTACCGATGGTGCTCGTCGCCGGCTGCTCCTCCGGCTCGGACGACAAGGACGAAAAGAACACCGGTGGCTCGGCGAGACCCGGCTCGCCCAGCGCTTCACCCACCGTCGCGGCCGCGAAGTTCAGCAAGCTGCCCGATGTGTGCACCGCCCTTTCCGGAAAGACGGTCGACCAGCTCGTCCCCAAGGCGCAGAACAAGAAGGGCAAGGCCCTTCCCTCGGCCGACACCAACACGTCCGCAAGCTGCCTGTGGACCGGCCTCGACGGCTTCAAGTACCGCTCGCTGACCGTCTCCCTCAAGCTGTTCCGCTCCGACCCGGGGCTCGGCTCCGGCGACCGGCGCGCCGGGGAGTACGCCGCCCAGCAGGCGAGCAGGGCCGCCACCGGCAAGGTGACCGACCCCAAGACCGAGAAGGTCGCGGGCATCGGCGACGAGGCGACCTCGGTCAGCTCCAAGGAGAAGAAGGACGGCGACGAGTTCCGCAACCAGACGGTGGTGACCCGCACCGCCAATGTCGTCATCACCGTCCAGTACGACGGCGCGGGCTATGAGAAGGAGAAGACCCCGGACGCGGCCGCGCTGCTCAAGGACGCCAAGTCCGCCGCCAAGGAGGCCGTCGGCGCCATCGCGAAGGGCTCCCAGAGCGGCACCTGATCCCCCGACACGGCCCCTTCCCGCCCACGGGCCTTGACGTGTATGCGACGCTGAGGCCGCTGTTGTTGAAGACGGGGAGGGGTCGCGGGTGGCCGCGATGCAACTGACACGGACGCACCGAATACTGGCCGGGGTGGTCGTCACCGGGGCGGTGGTGATCGCGGGGATCGGCTTCGCCGGTTCCTACGCGGCGGTGCGCGATCTCGCCCTCGACAAGGGCTTCGGCAAGTTCTCCAATGTCTTTCCGATCGGTATCGACGCGGGGATCGTGGTCCTGCTCGCGCTGGATCTGCTGCTCACCTGGATCCGGATCCCCTTCCCGCTGCTGCGCCAGACGGCCTGGCTGCTGACCGCGGCCACCATCGCCTTCAACGGCGCGGCCGCCTGGCCGGACCCGATCGGCGTCGGCATGCACGCCGTGATCCCGATCCTGTTCGTCGTCTCCGTCGAGGCCGCCCGGCACGCGGTCGGCCGGATCGCCGACATCACCGCCGACCGGCACATGGAGTCGGTCCGCATCACCCGCTGGCTGCTCGCGCCGGTGCCCACCTTCCGGCTGTGGCGCCGGATGAAGCTGTGGGAGCTGCGCAGTTACGAGGAGGTCATCAGGCTGGAGCAGGACCGGCTGGTCTACCAGGCCCGGCTGCGCGCCCGCTATGGGCGCGCCTGGCGCCGTAAGGCGCCCGTGGAGTCGCTGATGCCGCTGCGGCTGGCGCGGTACGGGGTGCCGCTGTCGGAGACCGCCCCGGCGGGGCTCGCGGCGGCCGGTCTGGAGCCGTCCGCGGTGTCGGCGACGGCGCTTCCGCGGGGCCGGAGCGACGCGGCCGACGGGACGGGGGCCAAGAGCGCCTCCCCGGGGGCCCAGCCGGGCCCGTACGGCCCGCCCGGGGCCCTGGAGGGTCCGGGCGGCGCCGGCGCCGCCGACGCCCCGCAGCAGCACCCCCAGCCGCCCCAGACGCAGGAGCTGCCGCTCTCGCTGCCCCTGCCGGTCTACCAGCAGCCCGCCGGGCAGGGCCACGACGGCCGGAACGCCGTGCCGTTCGACCCGGCGGCCGCCGCCCATCCCGCGCCGGTCGAGCAGCAGCCCCAGCAGCCGCAGTACGAGCAGGCCCCCCAGCCGCAGTACCAGCAGGTCCCGGGCCAGGCGGCGCAGTTCGAGCAGCAGCTCGAGCAGCAACAGCCTCAGCTGACCGTGCCGGTCGGGCCCGGCGGCCGGGTGCGACCACTCGGCGGTGAGGGCGTGGGCAGCCATCAGGGCGTGTACGTACCGGAGCAGCGCGAGCCGGAGCGGTACGCGTACGAGGAGCAGCCGGGGCAGCCGGGGCAGCCGGTGAACCAGCTACCGGACGACGTCCCGCGCGAGGAGGTCTACTACGCGACCTTCCGTCAGTTCCTCGCCGACCACAGCCGGTACCCCTCCGCGTACCAGTTCGGGCAGCGGCTGCGCGACACGTACGGCGTGAGCGACCTCAGCAACAGCGAGCTGTCCGCGTACGTCGAGGACTTCAAGGAGCGCGTCCGCCTGGAGCGGGAAGCCATCCCGTAAAGCCGAGGGCGCCGGGCGACAGCCGTAAGGCCGCCGCCCGGCGCCCGGGAGCGGAGAGGTCAGGCCGCGAGCAGCTTGCGCACCCGGTCCGCCCCCACCGCCAGCAGCAGGGTGGGCAGCCGGGGGCCGGTGTCCCGCCCGACCAGCAGGGTGTAGAGCAGCGCGAAGAACGACCGCTGGGCGACCTTCAGCTCCGGCGTCGGCTTGGCGTCCGGCGCCAGCCCCGCCTGGATCTTCGGCACTCCGTAGACCAGCGTGGTGAGACCGTCCAGCGACCAGTGGTCGTCCAGGCCGTCGAGCAGCAGCCGCAGCGACTCCCGCTCGGTGTCGCCCAGCGCGGCCAGCCGCTCGGTGTCCGGCTCGTCCCGGACCCGGGTGCGCTGGTCGGCCGGGACCTGGGTGGTGATCCAGCGCTCGGCCTTGTCGAGCCGGGGCCGGGTCTCCTCCAGGGACGTGACCGGGTTGCCCGGGTCGAGGTCGCTGAGGATGCGCAGCGTCTGCTCGTCATGGCCGGTGGTGATGTCCACCACCGAGGCCAGCGTGCGGTACGGCAGCGGGCGCGGGGTGCTCGGCAGCTCGCCCGTGGCGGTGCGGGTCGCGCGGCCATAGGCGGCCACGTCGGCGGGCTGGGCCGTGGACTCGGCGATCTTGCGCTCCAGCGCGTCCCACTCGTCGTAGGTCCGCTGGATCTCCTGGTCGAAGGCGATCTTGAAGGACTGATTGGGCCGGCGGCGGGCGTACAGCCAGCGCAGCAGCGGCGCCTCCATGATCTCCAGGGCGTCGGCCGGGGTGGGCACACCGCCCTTGGACGAGGACATCTTGGCCATGCCGCTGATGCCCACGAAGGCGTACATCGGGCCGATGGGCTGCTCCCCGCCGAAGACCTCGCGGACGATCTGGCCGCCGACCACATAGGACGAGCCCGGCGAGGAGTGGTCGACGCCCGAAGGCTCGAAGACCACGCCCTCGTACGCCCAGCGCATCGGCCAGTCGACCTTCCAGACCAGCTTGCCCTGGTTGTGCTCGGTGAGCAGGACGGTCTCGCCGTGGCCGCACGCGCAGGTGTAGGCCAGCTCGGTGGTCTCCTCGTCGTACGAGGTCACCGTGGTCAGATCGCGCTCGCAGACCGAGCAGTAAGGCTTGTACGGGAAGTAACCCGCGCCGCCCGCGCTGCCGTCGTCCTCGGCGGCCGCGCCCGAGCCCTCGGCGGCGGCCAGCTCGGCCTCGTCGACCGGCTTCTGCTGCTGCTTGCCCGGCTTCTTCGCGCCGGCCTTCTCCTTGGTGCGGTACCGGTCCAGGACGGCGTCGATCTCCCGGCGATGGCGCATCGCGTGCAGGATCTGCTCGCGGTACGCCCCCGAGGTGTACATCTCGGTCTGGCTGATGGGGTGGAACTCGATGCCCATCTCGCGCAGCGCCTCGGCCATCGGCACCTTGAAGTGCTCCGCCCAGTTCGCATACGGCGATCCGGGCGGGGCCGGGACCGAGGTGAGCGGCTTGCCGATGTGCTCGGACCAGGAGGGGTCGATCCCGGCCGGGACCTTGCGGTACCGGTCGTAGTCGTCCCAGGACAGGATGTGAACGCATTCATAGCCCCGGCGCCGGATCTCGTCGGCGACCAGGTGCGGGGTCATGACCTCGCGCAGATTGCCGAGGTGGATCGGGCCGGACGGGCTGAGACCCGAGGCGCAGACGACAGGTTTGCCCGGGGCGCGGCGCTCCGCCTCGGCAATGACCTCGTCGGCGAATCGGGAGACCCAGTCGGTCTCGGTGCTCTGAGCCACGGTCGGCACTTCCTTCCTAGCGGTCATGGCACCGCCCATTGTCCCAGACGGAACGGAGCCCTCCGGCGTTGCCCACAGGGCCTCCCGGGCGGGCCCGGGTTATCCACAGGCCGGGGAAATCGTTGGACCCGCCGTGAAATACTGGGTTGTCCATACCACCACTATCGGAATGGCACCTCATCTATGGCATCGGTCCCTTCCCTCGCCGCCACCGTCCATCAGCGCGTCGTGGACGCCCTCTCGGCTGCCCTGCCGGAGGCCGGCTCCGCGGACCCGCTGCTGCGACGAAGCGACCGGGCCGATTTCCAGGCCAACGGGATGCTGGCGCTGGCCAAGAAGCTCCAGGGAAACCCCCGTGAGCTGGCCTCCAAGGTCGTGTCGCACCTTCCGGTCGCCGCCACCTCGGCCGACCCCGATCCGGTGATCGCCGACATCGAGGTCTCCGGCCCCGGCTTCCTCAACATCACGATCGCCGACTCCGCGATCACCGCGACCCTCGCCGCCCGCGCCGCCGACGACCGCCTCGGCGTGCCGTTCGCGCAGGCGCCCGGCACCACCGTGATCGACTACGCCCAGCCCAATGTGGCCAAGGAGATGCACGTCGGCCATCTGCGCTCGGCGGTGATCGGCGACGCGGTGGTGCGGATCCTGGAGTTCGCGGGCGAGAAGGTCGTCCGCCGCCACCACATCGGCGACTGGGGCACCCAGTTCGGCATGCTCATCCAGTATCTGATCGAGCACCCGCATGAGCTGGACCACAAGGACGCCGCCTCCGGCCAGGAGGCCATGTCCAATCTGAACCGGCTGTACAAGGCCGCGCGGGCGCTCTTCGACTCCGACCCGGAGTTCAAGGAGCGGTCCCGGCGGCGGGTGGTGGATCTCCAGGCGGGCGACGAGGAGACCATCGCCCTGTGGCGGAAGTTCGTGGACGAGTCGAAGATCTACTTCTACTCGGTCTTCGACAAGCTGGACATCGAGATCCACGACCCCGATGTGGTCGGCGAGTCGGGTTACAACGACATGCTGGCCGAGACCTGCCGGCTGCTGGAGGAGTCCGGCGTCGCCGTTCGCTCCGAGGGTGCGCTGTGCGTCTTCTTCGACGACATCAAGGGCCCCGAGGGCAATCCGGTGCCGCTGATCGTCCAGAAGTCCGACGGCGGCTTCGGCTATGCGGCCACCGACCTCTCCGCGATCCGCGACCGGGTGCAGCATCTGAAGGCCGACACCCTGCTGTATGTGGTGGACGCCCGGCAGTCGCTGCACTTCAAGATGGTCTTCGAGACCGCCCGCCGGATCGGCTGGCTCAATGACCAGGTGCACGCCGTCCAGCTCGCCTTCGGCACCGTCCTGGGCAAGGACGGCAAGCCGTTCAAGACCCGCGCGGGCGAGACGGTGCGGCTGGAGGACCTGCTCGACGAGGCCACCGAGCGGGCCGCCGCCGTGGTCCGGGAGAAGAGCGAGAAGCTCGGCCTCACCGAGGAGGACATCCTCGAGCGCGGCGCCCAGCTCGGCGTCGGCGCGGTGAAGTACGCGGATCTGTCCACCTCCGCCTCGCGTGACTACAAGTTCGACCTCGACCAGATGGTCTCGCTCAACGGCGACACCTCGGTCTATCTGCAGTACGCGTACGCCCGGATCCAGTCGATCCTGCGCCGCGCCGAGGAGGGGCAGCGGACGGTGGCCCACCCCGAGCTGCCGCTGACCAAGGCCGAGCGGGCGCTGGGCCTGCACCTCGACCAGTTCGGGGAGACGCTGCGCGAGGTGGCCGCCGGGTTCGAGCCGCACAAGCTGGCCGGGTATCTCTACCAGCTGGCCTCGCTCTACACGACCTTCTACGACCAGTGCCCGGTCCTGAAGGCCGAGGGCGGCCCGTCCCAGGTGGAGAACCGCCTCTTCCTGTGCGACATCACGGCGCGGACGCTGCGGCAGGGCATGACCCTGCTGGGCATCCGCACCCCCGAGCGCCTCTGAGTCGGCCGACCGTGAAGCGCCCCGCCCCTGCGACAGGGAGCGGGGCGCCTCGCATTCGTCAGCGGCGTATCGCGTTCCTCAGCCGCGCGTTCCTCACCGGCAGAGCACATCGTGCTCCGGCCGCTCACCCTTCAGCAGAAAGTCCGTGACCTTCCGGTCCGCGCAGGCGCTGCCGTTGTTCACCACATAGGCCGCGCCATGCCCCATCGCGTCCACGCTGACCATCCGGGCCCGGTCGCCGTAGGCGCGCCGCAGATTCAGCGCCCCGCTGTACGGGGTGGCCACATCGCGTTTGTTCTGCACCAGCAGGACGTTCGACGGGCCCTGGTCGGTGATCCGCACCGGCTTGTCCCGCGGCGCGTCATGCCAGAACGCGCAGGGCGTGACGTTCACCGGCATGCCCGCGGTGAGCGGGTGGCTCTTACGGCTGGCGGCCACATCCCGCGCGTAGCCCGGCAGGGACGTGGGCCACTCCACGTCGTTGCAGATGGTCGCGAGGGACACGGCCGCCGCGTCCTGGGGCGGGTCGGCCGGTGCCGCGCCGGGCGCCTTACCGGCGTCCGCGTCGACGATCAGCTTGGCAAGGTCCTCGAAGCCGTCCCGGGAGTACAGGGCGTTCAGCACGCTCTGGCGGAGTGCGTTGCCGTTCAGCTCGGGCGGGTTGGCGCCGGGCCACGGCAGCGGCTTCTCGTCCAGCCGGGCGGCGAGGTCCAGCACCCGCCGGCGCACCCCGTCGGGGGTCTCGGCGAGCCGGACGGGGCTGCTCGGGGCGGAGGCCCAGGCGGCGAAGTCGGGGAAGGTGTCCTCGACGCCGACGGCGTAGTTCGCCAGCCAGCGGCGCTCCACCCGCTCCGGGTCCGGGTCGTCATTGCTGTCCAGCACCCAGCGGTCGGTGTGCTCGGGGAACATCTGCGCGTAGACGGAGCCCACATACGTCCCGTAGGAGACGCCCCATGCGGACAGCTTCCGCTCGCCCAGCGCCCGGCGGATGCTGTCGATGTCCCGCGCCCCGTTGACGGTGCTGATGGTGCGCAGCAGCTCACCGCCGTTGCGGGCGCAGGTGTCGGCGATGCGGCGGCCGGTGGTGACGTTCTGGGTGATGTCCCCGCCGGGGGCGGGCCACGGGCGGGAGGCGAGCAGCGACAGATCGGCGGTGTCCAGACCGCATCCGGTGTGGGTGGACTGCCCCATGCCGCGCGGGTCGAAGCTGACGATGTCATAGGCGTCCCGCACCGATTGCGGCAGCCGTTTGCCGTATGTGGTCGGCCTGTTCAGCCCCGCCGATCCGGGGCCGCCCGGGATCAGCAGCAGGGTGCCCCGGCGGGCCTGCGGCCGCTCGCTGGGGATGCGGGATACGGCGAGGGAGATCCGCTTGCCGCCGGGGTCGCGGTGGTCCAGCGGCACCTTGAGCGTGGCGCATTCCTGCCGGGGGTCGAGCCCGGTGCCCTCGCAGGCCCCCCAGCTGAGCGCGGTGGTGGTCGGATCGGCCCGCGGTCCCGGGGTCGCGTCCGCGGACGCGATGCCGAGGAGGGATGCGGTGGTGGCGGTGGCGAGGGCCAGCGCGGCGGTTCTGCCGGTCGTCGGTCTCATGTGCACAAGCCTTGTCGAACCGGCTCCTCCCTCCCATCCGGGCAACCGGCCGACCCGTCCGGGGGATAACCCCCCGACGGAACGTCAGGCGTACCGCCGCGCACGTAGCATTCGCGACACATTTCCCGGACCGGGACAACCTCTCGCCGTCCCGGCCCGTCCAACCCCGTGAATCACCTGTCATCAACAGAACATTGGGGGCTTGACCATGCGACGGTGGGGGACCGCACTCGCGGCGATGGTGCTCGCGGGCGGCGCGCTGGCGGCGACGGCGGGGGCGGCGGGGGCCGTCACTCCGGCCGCGGCCAAGGCGGCGGCCAAGTCGGCGGCCAAGGCAGCGGCCTGTGAGACCGGCTGGGGCAGCGGCGAGAAGACGGCCCAGCCGGCGGGCCACACACCGCTGGGGAGCATCAGGACCGGCCGGCACGCCTGCTACGACCGCATGGTGTTCGACGTGAAGGGCGCCACGGCCGCCGATCGCGTCGGCTACCGCGTGGCGTACGTGGACACCCTGTACCAGGACGGCTCGGGCGAGGAGATCCCGGTCGGCGGCGGGGCGATTCTGGACATCCATGTAGCCGCGCCGAGCTATGACCCGGGGACCGGCGGGGAGTCGTATCCGGGGCGGGCGCGCAAGCCGCTGCCGGGGGTGGACGTCGCCGGGTACCAGACCTTCCGGGACACCCGCTTCGGCGCCAGCTTCGAGGGCGAGACCCAGGTCGGCCTGGGCGTGCGCGCACGGCTGCCGTTCCGCGTCTTCCAGACGGACGGGCGGGTCGTGGTGGACGTGGCGCACTCCTGGAACGCGGTGCGCTGAGGGTGACGGCGAAGGGCCTGCCCCACGGCCGGACGGTCGTGGGGCAGGCCCTTGTCCACCTCGGGCTCGGCCTACTGCTTGAAGCCGTAGTCCATGATCTTCTTCGCGTCCGCCGTGCGGTTGTCCACCGAGGAGGAGGCGAGGACGGTACCGATGACCGTCTTCCCGTTCCGGGTGGCGGCGAAGACCAGGCAGTACTTGGCCTCCGGACCCGAGCCGGTCTTGACGCCGATGGTGCCCGAATAGCTGCCCAGCAGATTGTTGGTGTTGGTCCACGACATGTAGCGGTAGCCGCCGCTCTTCGTGGTCACCTTCTGCTTGGTCGACTTCGTCTTCACGACCGTGCGGAACGTGGAGTACTTCATCGCGCTGCTGGCCAGCTTCGTCAGATCGCGCGGCGTCGAGTAGTTGGCGCCGCGCCCGATGCCGTCGAACGAGTCGAAGTGGGTGTTCGTCAGCCCGAGGGACTTGGCCGTGGTGTTCATCTTGCCGATGAACGACTTCACCCGCGCGGCCCGGGTGGAACCGGTGCCGAACTTGTCCGCCAGCGCGTACGCCGCGTCGCAGCCGGACGGGAGCATCAGCCCGTACAGCAGCTGGCGGACGGTGACCTTGTCGCCGACGATCAGCCGGGCCGAGGAGGCCCAGTTGTTGTCGACGATGTAGTCGCTGTACGCCTTCTGGACCGTGACCTTGGCGTCCAGGTTGAGATTCGGCTGTGCGAGCACCACCCGGGCAGTCATGATCTTGGTGGTGGAGCCGGTGGACCGACGGGTGTCCGCGGCCTTGGTGAACAGGCTCTTTCCCGTGCCGTTGTTCATCACGAACCCGCCCTTGGCGGCGATCGTGGGAGTAGCGGTCGTCGCGGCCTGCGCGGAGGCGGTGAACGCCCCCGCCGTCAGCACGGCTCCAGCGGTGATCGCGACCGCGGATACGCGACGTAGACCCTTCATGCCGGTTTTCAACGTGAATATCTCCAAATGCCCCATGCGTGCGGCCGCATCGCAGGGCCGCTCTCTCATGTGACGCCTGAAAGGGGTCAAGGGATGTGCCCCTCTGCCGAGATTTCTGGAAATTCGCCCGGCTGCCCGCCTGCCCTCCCCCTCACCGCCGACCGCGGGGGCGGGCCGCAGGCCGGAATAGTGGATCGTGCCCCTTCCCGAAAGCCACCGAAAGCGCCCGCCATGACTTCCCAGCAACTCCTCGACCGCGCCCAGCGCCTGGCCGACGCGGGCGGTCGCCGCCTGCTCGGAATCGCCGGACCGCCCGGGGCCGGCAAGACCACCCTCGCCGAGTACCTGGTCGACGCCCTCGGCGCCGACCGGGCCGTCCTGGTGCCGATGGACGGCTTCCACCTCGCCGACGCCGAGCTGCGCCGACTCGGCCTGATCGGCCGCAAGGGCGCGCCGGAGACCTTCGACCCGTACGGCTACACCGCGCTGCTGCGGCGGCTGCGGGCGCCGCGCGCCGAGGAGGTCGTCTACGCGCCGGGGTTCGACCGCGAGCTGGAACAGCCCGTCGCCGGCACCATCGCGGTGGCGCCGGAGATCCCGCTGGTGATCACCGAGGGAAACTATCTGCTGCTGGACGAGGCGCCCTGGCTCCCGGTCCGCGAGCTGCTGGACGAGACCTGGTGGGTCGACCTGGACACCGAGGAGCGGGTGCGCCGGCTGATCGACCGCCATGAGCGGTTCGGCAAGCCGCGCGAGGTGGCCGAGCGCTTCGTCCTCACCTCCGACGAGGCCAACGCCCGGCTGGTCGCCCCCGGGCGGGCGGCCGCCGATTTCGTGGTCAGGGGCCGGTGACGACCGGCGCCCTCGGCCTCGGAGCCGTCGGCCGGCTCCTGCCCCCCGCCCGCGCGCCGAGGCCGTCCACGGCGTGGGCGGAGGCGGGGCTCGGCAGGGGTCAGGCCGGGCGCGGGAGGTAGGCCAGGCCGTGGGCGCCGGGCTCACCGCGCTTGGCGATGTCCAGCCGGCCCAGGCCCCGCAGCGTCTCCAGGTCGACGATGTCGACGGTGGAGGAGGCGACACAGGCCACGTAGCCGAGCCGGCCGTCTGGCGAGGAGGTAATGGTCAGCGGGGCGTGCCCCACCTCGACCTCGCCCAGCCGCTTGTGGGTGTCGGCGGAGAACACCGTGAGGCGCCCCGGCGCCTGGCGTCCGAGCTGGGACTCCGGGTCGGCCTCCATGCGCATTTCGCCCGCGAGCAGCTTCCCGGTCGAGGTCAGGTGCATCGGGATGATGACGTCGTCCGTGGGCAGGGTCTCGACCACGGACGCCGTCCGGGTGTCGATCACCCGGACTCCGGTGGCAGGCGGCTCCTCGGCGCCGGGCGAGAAGAAGTGACCCGCGTAGGGCGAGGCGACGTAGACGCGCGCGCCGTCGGCCGAGACGGCGAGTCCCTCGCTGCCCGGTACCTCGACCTTCGCGGTGAGGGTGCCCCGTTCGAGGTCGACCACCGATACGAAGGGCGCCTCCTTGTTGGTGGCGTACCCCGTCCTGCCCGCCGGGTCGATGGCGAACCAGTGCGGGCCGGGCGCGTCCGTGTCGATCCTGCCCAGGGGACGTCGGGTCGCCGTGTCGATCACCACGACCCCGCCGGGCCGATCCGCCGCGCCCTCCACGCTGACGTAGAGGCGCCCGCGCGCCGGGTCCAGCGCCAGCCCGTGCGGGCCGTGTTCCGGGGCGAGGTCGATGACCTCGACGACGCGGCGGGTGTCGGGGTCGATGACGGTCAGCTCGGTGCGCCGCCCGCTGTTCGCGTGGTAGTAGCCCGAGTGGTACGCCGTGGTGCACCACAGCAGCCGCTGGGTCGGGTCGAAGCACAACTCGTGCGGTTCGGCGAGGAGTTCCGTCGTACCGAGGTGCCGGTCGACGGCGGCGTCGAAGAACGAGACCGTCGGCCCGCTCTGACTGACCACGGCCAAAACGTCGCCTTCCCGGCCGGCGCGCGGGGACTGCTGCATGGAAGCTCCTTGAAAGGGGCGAAGGGGAGGTCACGCGGTCTCGCGGACAACTCCACTCTCGGCACCGGGGACTTCCGCGGCAATGCAAAGATTGGCACTCAATTATTGACTCATACGTAAAGATGCAGCTCAGGAGCGCCAATGGACCTCAATCTGCTGCGAGCCCTGGACGCCCTGCTCCAGGAGAACAGCGTGACCCGCGCCGCCGAGCGGCTCGGCACCTCCCCCGCTGCGGCCAGCCGCACCCTGGCCCGGCTCCGCCGTGCCGTCGGTGACCCGCTGCTAGTCCGCGCGGGCCAGGAGATGGTGCCGACCCCGCGCGCCCTGGAACTCCGGGACGAGGTGAGCGCGTTGCTGCGCGGCTGCGACGACGTCCTGCGGCCCGGAGCCGGTTTCGACCCCGCGCGTCTCCAGCGCACCTTCACCGTGCAGGCCGCCGATGTGCTCCTGGTGGGGCTGGCCGGGACCTTGGCCGAACGGATCCACCGGGAGGCCCCGGACGTGGACGTGGTCTTCCTGCCGGAGGCGATGGAGGGCGGCCCCGGGCTGCGGCAGGGCTGGGTGGACGTCGAACTGGGTGTTCTCGGCCCCCTGGACCCGGAGATCCGGACCCGGCCGCTCACCCGGATGACGATGGCGGGCATAGCCCGCAGCGGTCATCCCCTCTTCGACGGGCGGATCGACGCCCGCCGCTTCGCCGCCGCCGACCACATCGGCATCTCCCGGCACGGCAGGCGCCTCGGCCCCATCGACAGGGCGCTCGCCGAACGCGGGCTGCGACGCCGGATCGCGGTCGTCGTCCCCAGCCATACGAGCGCGATGATGCTCGCCCGGGACACCGACCTCGTCGCGCTCACCCTGGCCGACTGGCTCCCCGACGCCACCTCGGCGCTGGGGCTGCGCACCTTCCGCATCCCCCTCGACCTGGCGCCCATCGACCTCGCCATGGCCTGGCACCCGCGCCACTCGGCCGACCCGGGGCACCGCTGGTTCCGCGACCACCTGGCGGCCGCCGTCCTCGCGCCCTCGGGCACGGAAACGGACTCGTCGGGCACGGGAGCAGGCCCGTCAGGCGCGGAAGCGGGCCCGTCAGACACGGGAGCAGGCCCGTCAGACACGGGAGCAGGCCCCTCGGGCACGGAAGCGGCCCCCGGAGCAGCCACGCAAGGCGGCGGCTCCGGGTGAGCCGACGGGCTACTCCCCGCGGTTCAGCCGCTGGGCGACCTCGACCGCCCAGTACGTGAGGATCATCCCCGCGCCCGCGCGCCGTACCGAGGTCAGCGTCTCCATGATCGCGCGATCGCGGTCGATCCAGCCGTTGGCCGCCGCCGCCTCGACCATCGCGTACTCACCGGAGATCTGGTACGCGGCCACCGGCACGTCCACGGCGTCGGCGATCTGCCGCAGGATGTCCAGGTAGGGCAGGGCAGGCTTCACCATGACCATGTCCGCGCCCTCGGCCAGGTCCAGCTCCAGCTCGCGCATCGACTCCCGGGCGTTGGGCGGGTCCTGCTGGTACGTCTTGCGGTCGCCCTTCAGCGCGGAGCCCACCGCCTCGCGGAACGGACCGTAGAAGGCGGAGGCGTACTTCGCGGTGTAGGCGAGGATCGAGATGTCCTGGTGCCCGGCGCCGTCCAGCGCTTCGCGGATCACCCCGACCTGCCCGTCCATCATGCCGCTGGCGCCCACCGTGTGGACGCCCGCGTCGGCCTGGACGCGGGCCATCTCCGCGTACCGCTCCAGCGTGGCGTCGTTGTCGATCCGGCCCTCGGCGTCCAGGACCCCGCAGTGGCCGTGGTCGGTGTGCTCGTCCAGGCAGAGATCGGACATGATCACGAGGTCGTCGCCGACCTCGGCGCGCACATCGCGGATGGCCGCCTGGAGGATCCCGTCCGGGTCGGTGCCGGGCGTGCCGACGGCGTCCTTCTTGGACTCCTCCGGCACCCCGAAGAGCATGATCCCGCCGAGGCCCGCGGCGACCGCGTCGGCCGCCGCCTTCCGCAGGGAGTCCCGGGTGTGCTGCAGAACGCCCGGCATCGACTGCAGCGGCACCGGCTCGGTCACGTCCTCGCGGACGAACGCGGGCAGGATCAGCTCGGCCGGATGCAGCCGGGTCTCCGCGACCATGCGGCGCATGGCCGGATTCACCCGCAGCCGGCGCGGTCGCGCACCGGGGAAGCTGCCGTACGTGGTGCTCAAGAGCGTGCCCTCCTCCGTGATCCCGGCCGTCGCTCGCTCGGGCGGGTGACCGGTTCCCCGGCCTCGATCGCGGCTTGCCGCCGCGCCGCCCCGAAGTCCGCGAGCGCCTCGGCGAGCTTGAGCACCGAGGGCTCGGGCGACAGCACGTCCACCCGCAGCCCGTGCTCCTCCGCGGTCTTCGCGGTGGCCGGGCCGATACAGGCGATGACAGTGACATTGTGCGGCTTGCCCGCGATGCCGACGAGGTTCCGCACGGTGGACGACGAGGTGAAGAGCACCGCGTCGAACCCGCCGCCCTTGATGGCCTCACGGGTCTCGGCCGGCGGCGGCGAGGCGCGTACGGTGCGGTACGCGGTCACGTCGTCGACCTCCCAGCCCAGCTCGATCAGCCCGGCGACCAGGGTCTCGGTGGCGATGTCGGCCCGCGGCAGGAAGACGCGGTCGATCGGGTCGAAGACCGGGTCGTAGGGCGGCCAGTCCTCCAGCAGCCCGGCCGCGGACTGCTCACCGCTGGGCACCAGATCCGGCTTCACCCCGAAGTCGATCAGCGACTTCGCGGTCTGCTCGCCCACCGCCGCGACCTTGATCCCGGCGAACGCGCGGGCGTCGAGCCCGTACTCCTCGAACTTCTCCCGCACCGCCTTGACCGCGTTGACCGAGGTGAAGGCGATCCACTCATAGCGCCCGGTGACCAGGCCCTTGACCGCGCGCTCCATCTGCTGCGGGGTACGCGGCGGCTCCACGGCGATCGTCGGCACCTCGCTGGGCACCGCGCCGTAGCTGCGCAACTGGTCCGAGAGCGAGGCGGCCTGCTCCTTGGTGCGCGGCACCAGGACCTTCCAGCCGAACAGCGGCTTGGACTCGAACCAGGAGAGCTGGTCGCGCCGGCCGGCCGCGCTCTGCTCGCCGACCACGGCTATCACCGGCTGTGCGCCCTGCGGCGACGGCAGCACCTTGGCCGCCTTCAGCACCTGGGCGATGGTCCCCAGCGTCGCGGTCCAGGTCCGCTGGCGGGTGGTGGTGCCGCCGACGGTGACGGTGAGCGGGGTGTCCGGCTTGCGGCCCGCGGCCACCAGCTCACCCGCGGCGGCGGCCACCGTCTCCAGGGTCGCGGAGACCACGGCGGTCGCGTCGGACGAGCCGACCTCGCTCCAGCAGCGCTCATCGGCGGCCAGGGCGTCCACGAAACGCACATCCGCGCTGTGGGCGTCCCGCAGCGGCACCCCCGCGTAGGCGGGCACGCCCACCGCGGCGGCCACACCGGGCACCACCTCGAAGAGGATGCCCTCGGCGGCGCAGGCGACCATCTCGTCGGCGGCGTATCCGTCGAGGCCGGGGTCGCCCGCGACCGCGCGGACGACCCGCTTGCCGCCGCGCGCGGCCGTCATGACAAGATTGGCGGTGTCCCGGAGTACCGGGACGGTGGCGGTGACTGACGACCCATCAGCGTCCGCCTGCCGCGGCGCGCCCTGGGCGTCCGCGGCCACGCCCGGCCTGACGTGCTTGCGCACCACGTCGAGCACTTGCGGGTCGGCGATCAGCACGTCCGCGGTGGCCAGAGCCTCCACGGCGCGCAAGGTCAGCAGGCCCGGATCTCCGGGGCCCGCACCGAGGAAGGTGACGTGTCCGCAGCCGGGGTGATTCGGGACGGTGGGGTTCAAAGTGCTCGCTCCCCCATAAGACCGGCCGCACCCTTGGCGAGCATCTCGGTGGCGAGTTCGCGACCGAGGTCCCCGGCCTCACTGGGCGACGCGGGTACGGGACCGGTGGTGGACAGCTGCACCAGCGTCGTGCCGTCGAGGGAGCCGACGACGCCGCGCAGGCGCATTTCGGTGACAACCTGACCGTCGGCCAGCAGGTCGGCCAGCGCCCCCACGGGTGCGCTGCAGCCGGCCTCCAGGGCGGCGAGCAGGGATCGCTCGGCGGTCACGGCGACCCGCGTGTACGGGTCGTCGATCTCGGCGAGCCGGGCAGTGAGCGCCACGTTGGACGCGGCACACTCCACTGCCAGGGCCCCCTGGCCGGGGGCGGGCAAAACATGGCCGACATCGAGCAGCTCGGTCGCCTCGCCGATCCGCCCCAGACGGATCAGGCCGGCGGCGGCGAGCACCACGGCGTCCAGCCGTCCCGACCGGACGTAGCCGATGCGGGTGTCGACATTGCCGCGTATCGGCACGGTCTCGATGTCGAGGCCGAAGGACCGGGCCCACGCGTTGAGCTGGGCCGCGCGGCGCGGGGATCCGGTGCCTATCCGGGACCCCGGGGGAAGCTGGGCGAAGGTGAGTCCGTCCCGGGCGATCAGCGCGTCGCGCGGGTCCTCGCGGCGCGGTATCGCGGCCAGCGTCAGCCCCTCGGGCTCCGCGGTGGGAAGGTCCTTCAGCGAGTGCACGGCCAGGTCGATCTCACCGCTCAGCAGCGCCTCGCGCAGCGCCGAGACGAAGACGCCGGTGCCACCGATCTGCGCGAGGTGCTCGCGCGAGGTGTCACCGTACGTGGTGATCTCGACCAGTTCGACGGGGCGCCCGGTGGCCTCGCGCACCAGGTCCGCGACCAGGCCGGACTGGGCCATGGCGAGCGCGCTGCGGCGGGTGCCCAGACGCAGCGGCGCAGCGCCGCCGGAGGCGGCGGGTGAGGGGGTGGCGTTCATGGCCGGCCTCCCTTCGGGTCGTTCGGTTCGGCCGCGCGGGCCGAGCCGTCGGCGCGGCTGACGGCGGCGACCGCCTGCGGATCGAGGTCGAAGAGCTCGCGCAGCGCGTCGGCGTAACCGGCGCCACCCGGAGTGCTCGCGAGCTGCTTGACCCGCACGGTGGGCGCGTGCAGCAGCTTGTCGACGACCCTGCGCACGGTCTGCGTGATCTCGGACCGCTGCTTGTCGTCCAGATCCGGAAGACGCCCGTCGAGCCGGGCGATCTCACTGGCGACGACGTCCGCCGCCATGGTACGCAGCGCGACCACTGTCGGCGTGATGTGCGCGGCGCGCTGGGCCGCCCCGAAGGCGGCCACCTCGGCGGAGACGATGGTCCGCACCTTGTCCACGTCGGCGGCCATCGCCCCGGCGGACGAGCCCGGCGCCCCGGACGGCTCGGCGGCCGCCTCGGCGAGGGACTCGATGTCGACCAGGTGCAGCCCCTCGATCCGGTGCGCCGCCGCGTCTATGTCGCGCGGCATCGCCAGATCGAGCAGCGAGACGTCCGTCCCCGCGCGGTGGGCCCCGGGCGGGCAGGCCGCGCGCTGGGCGAGCGCGGTGCGCAGCTCCGCGGCGGTCAGCACCAGGCCGGTCGCGCCCGTACAGGAGACGACGATGTCGGCGTGCGGCAGCTCGGCGGAGACCCGGTCCCGCGGCACGGCGCGGGCCACCAGCGGCTCGCGCAACGTTTCATCACCCTCGGCGGGGATCGCGGCCGGAGTGCCCGCGTGCTGCTGGACCAGGGATTCGGCGAGGCGCAGCGCCCGCTCCAACGTCCTGTTGGCGATCACCAGTTCTGCCACACCGGCGCGGGCGAGCGTCGCCGCGGCCAGCGAGGACATCGAACCGGCGCCGATCACCAGGGCCCGCTTGCCCCGGGCCCACTCCGCCACCGGCGCGCCCTGGGCGAGCTGCTCCAGGCCGAAGGTGACCAGCGACTGGCCCGCCCGGTCGATACCGGTCTCGCTGTGAGCCCGCTTGCCGACCCGCAGCGCCTGCTGGAAGAGATCGTTCAGCAGCCGCCCGGCGGTGTGCAGCTCCTGCCCCAGCGCGAGCGCGTCCTTGATCTGGCCGAGGATCTGGCCCTCGCCGACGACCATCGAGTCCAGCCCGCAGGCCACCGAGAAGAGGTGGTGGACGGCCCGGTCCTCGTAGTGGACGTAGAGATACGGGGTGAGCTCGTCCAGTCCGACGCCGGTGTGCTGGGCGAGCAGCGTGGACAGCTCGGCGACCCCGGCGTGGAACTTGTCCACGTCGGCGTAGAGCTCGATGCGGTTGCAGGTGGCCAGCACCGCGGCCTCGGTGGCGGGCTCGGCGGCGAGGGTGTCCTGCACCAGCTTCGCCTGCTCGTCCCCCACCAGGGCGGCGCGCTCCAGCACGCTCACGGGCGCGCTGCGGTGGCTCAGTCCGACGACGAGGAGACTCATGCCGGCATCACGGCGGGCACGTCCCCGTCAGGTCCTTGCCGTCCGCTGTCGGCGCCGGGGCCGCCGGAGGGCGCGCGATGCGCCACGGGTGGCGGTGGTACGGCTCCCGCGGCCTCCTCGGGCGCGGCGACCTCCTCGCCCGCCTTGCGCTGCTCGTGGAAGGCGAGGATCTGCAGCTCGATGGAGAGATCGACCTTGCGCACATCCACCCCGTCCGGAACGGTCAGCACGGTGGGCGCGAAGTTGAGGATCGAGGTGATCCCGGCGGCGACGAGCCGGTCGCAGACCTGCTGGGCCGCGCCCGCCGGGGTGGCGATGACGCCGATCGAGACGCCGTTGTCCGTGATGATCTTCTCGAGCTCGTCGGTGTGCTGCACCGGGATGCCCGCGACCGGCTTCCCGGCCATGGCGGGGTCGGCGTCGATCAGCGCGGCGACCCGGAAGCCACGGGAGGCGAAGCCGCCGTAGTTGGCGAGCGCGGCGCCGAGATTACCGATACCGACGATCACAACCGGCCAGTCCTGGGTGAGCCCGAGCTCCCGCGAGATCTGGTAGACGAGGTACTCCACGTCGTAGCCGACACCGCGGGTGCCGTACGAACCGAGATAGGAGAAGTCCTTGCGCAGCTTGGCCGAATTGACGCCGGCCGCGGTGGCCAGCTCCTCCGAGGACACTGTGGGCACCGAGCGCTCGGAGAGAGCGGTCAGCGCACGCAGATACAGCGGTAGCCGGGCGACGGTGGCCTCGGGGATCCCTCGGCTGCGGGTCGCCGGTCGGTGAGTTCGGCCAGTTGCCACGGTGCTCCTGCGGGTAGAGCGAGGCTGTGGGCGGCCGGGTGTTTCATGACCGCCCCATCGACAGCAGGCTATGTCTTTGTGAACGCGTGCACAAAGATGGTGTCCGCTTTGTCCGAGCAAAGTGACCGGTGTCACGCGCCTTTTCGCGCCAGCCGCGGAACCACCACCTGCGTCACACCGTTCCCGGCAGACACGCTCGTACCGCTGGGCCGCCGACCGGAGCACAGGCCCTCACTCCTCACCTTTTTACCCCCGGACAGCAACAAAACGCCCACGATCGTAATCGACCGAGAGCCCACTTCCGAACTCGTGGGAGCGGGCCCGCTCGCGCCGGCGGGCACAATGAACCGCATGAGTCCGTTGCTGCGCCGCACCCCGCGGAAGAAGCCCGCCGAGCGCACGGTCACGCTGATCGGCAAGCCCGACTGCCACCTGTGCGAGGACGCCGAGGCCGTGGTCAAAGAGGTCTGCGGGGAACTGGGCACCCCCTGGGAGAAGAAGGACATCACCCAGGACGAGGAGCTGTACCGCGCCTACTGGGAGCAGATCCCGGTGGTGCTCATCGACGGCGAACAGCACGACTTCTGGCGGGTGAACCCCAAGCGGCTGCGCACCGCGCTCGGCGGCTGATCCCGCGCCCGCGAGGCGGCTGATCCCGCGCCCGCTAGGCGGCTGATTCCGCCCCCCTGCGCGGCCTCCCTTTCGCGTAACCTGAATCGGCCCGACACCCGGGCGTAACGGGATGCGCCGGAGCGCTGGCTATGCTCGCTCCATGGCCGCACTGGGATGGTTCACCCGACGTCGACGACCCGCCACCGAGCGGAGTGTCCTCGCCGGAGAGGCATCGGCCGAGGCAGCGCGCAAGTCGTCGGCCGAGACCCCCGCAGCGCAGCCCCCCGCCGAACCGGAATTCCCCGTCGTCGGCGACGAGCGGGCCGCCGCCTTCTTCGACCTGGACAACACGGTCATGCAGGGCGCCGCGATCTTCCACTTCGGCCGCGGCCTCTACAAGCGGCACTTCTTCCGCAAGCGCGAACTCGCCCGCTTCGCGTGGCAGCAGACCTGGTTCCGGGTGGCCGGCGTCGAGGACCCGGCGCATATGGAGGACGTGCGCAGCAGCGCCCTGTCCATCGTCAAGGGCCACCGGGTCTCCGAGCTGATGTCGATCGGTGAGGAGATCTACGACGAGTACATGGCCGACCGCATCTGGCCCGGCACCCGCGCCCTCGCCCAGGCCCATCTGGACGCCGGGCAGCGGGTCTGGCTGGTGACCGCCGCGCCGGTCGAGACCGCGACGATCATCGCCCGGCGGCTCGGCCTGACCGGAGCACTGGGCACGGTGGCCGAGTCGGTGGGCGGCGTCTACACCGGCCGGCTGGTCGGCGAACCGCTGCACGGCCCGGCCAAGGCCGAGGCGGTAAGGGCGCTGGCGACGGCCGAGGGGCTCGACCTCTCCCGCTGCGCGGCCTACAGCGACTCCGCGAACGACATCCCGATGCTGTCGATCGTGGGCCATCCGTACGCGGTGAACCCGGACACCCGGCTGCGCAAGCACGCCCGTGAGAACAGCTGGCGGCTGCGCGACTACCGCACCGGCCGTAAGGCGGCCAAGATCGGCATTCCGGCGGCGGCCGGAGTGGGCGCGGTGGCGGGCGGCACGGCGGCCGCCGTGGCCCTGCACCGCCGGCGCCGCTGACCACAGGCAGCCGAGGACCCACTCCACCCCTCTGACCTCCCGCTGAGCCCTTTTCGGCGCTCTTCCCTCGGGCCGCGTTGACCGCTCGCGCACGACCGTGACCGAGGACGGTCAAGGCTGACCATCGATCGCGCTCCGTGACAATGCGCCCATCGATACGCAGCGTCACCAACCGAACGCGCCCGCCCTGTTTCGGTCATTCCGCGCGTCTTACCCCACAGCGCTCCCGCCAGTCCCCTTACCGCCGCTTTGTCACAACACGCCACGCAATCGCACAATCCACGAACGATTTCGATCAATTAGTGGTGCACGTTCGATACTTGATGGGTCATCAATGCATAACAGAGCGAACGGAAACGATGATTTGAACAACTGGGTGTAGTGCAGCCTGTACGAAGCGTTATTCTCCTTAGACGCGAACCGGTACCCACACGTCCCTACGGCGGGTGACGGTCCCGTACTGCTCGTGATGGAAGCTCTGCCTCTGGGAGTCTCGTGTACCCACACGTCGGGGTTGACGCCTCGGGCCTGGCTACGCTGCGCGCAACGGTCCTTGACTGTCTGCGCGGCTTCGTCCCCACCGCGTATGCCGTCCCCGGCCTCGCCGCCCCCCTGCCCGCCAGCCCAGCCGTCGGCACGGTCAATCGCCCCGGCCAGGCCGGTTCGTGCTACGCACTGGCGGACGGCGGCGCCGCGGTCAGCAGACGCTCCCGCGGCTCCACCCCCACCGCCCGGCGCCCCGGCGCCGACAGCGACAGCCGTCGCATGATGGACCTCGTCGAGCGCGCCCAGTCCGGAGAGGCCGAGGCGTTCGGCAGGCTCTACGACCAGTACGCCGACACGGTCTACCGCTATATCTATTACCGCGTGGGCGGCAAGGCCACGGCCGAGGACCTCACCAGCGAGACGTTCCTGCGCGCCCTGCGCCGCATCGGCACCTTCACCTGGCAGGGCCGCGACTTCGGCGCCTGGCTGGTGACCATCGCGCGCAACCTCGTCGCCGACCACTTCAAGTCCAGCCGCTTCCGGCTGGAGGTCACCACCGGCGAGATGCTCGACGCCAACGAGGTCGAGCGCAGCCCCGAGGACTCCGTCCTCGAATCGCTGTCCAACGCGGCCCTCCTGCAAGCGGTGCGAAAACTCAACCCGCAGCAGCAGGAGTGCGTGACGCTCCGCTTCCTCCAGGGCCTCTCGGTCGCCGAGACCGCCCGGGTCATGGGGAAGAACGAGGGCGCGATCAAAACCCTTCAGTATCGGGCCGTGCGCACTCTGGCCCGGCTTCTTCCGGACGACGCCCGCTGACCACCCGTAGCCGTCCGGCCACGGACCGTCCGCCTTTGGGTAGGGCGTAACCCGGGTGCTGCGCCGCTCGTTGTGGGAGATGCAGGCGCCTCGTGGTCGTACCCTGCCCGTAGTCCACTCACTCGATCGGGTGGACGCGCGCATGGCACGGAACCCTCGGGTGTCCTGGGGAGTCGACCGTCACGACGAGAGGAGGTGCCGCCTGTGATCGCGAACGTATCGGCACACCGGCGGGCGAACGCCTTCGCCAAGGCCCTGGAGGCCCTGGAGGCCCTGGAGAGCAACCACCAGGCCGCCCAGGACAAGACGCCGCAGCAACAGCCAGGTTCCCCATCGGCGGAGAGCGCCGAGCGGAGACGGCTGCTGGCCCTGGCGAGCGGGCTGGGCGAGCTGCCGGCACCGACATTGGACCCGGAGGTCCGCGTCACCCAGCGGGCGCAGTTGCTCGCCGCCATGGAGGCGGCCTTCGCCGAGGGCGCGCCACGCGTACCCGAGCAGCGCCGCCGCACCGGCGGCGCCCACCGCGCCAAACCCCCGGTGGCAAGACTGCGCCCCCGTTCCCGCTGGTCCAAGGGGCTTGCGGCCGGGGGGCTCACCGTCGGCGTCGCGGCGGGTGCCTTCGGCGGCGTCGCCGCGGCCAGCTCGGACGCGCTGCCGGGCGACACCCTCTACGGGTTCAAGCGCGGCATGGAGGACCTCAAGCTGGAGATGGCGGACGGCGACGCCGACCGGGGCCGGATCTATCTGGACCAGGCGTCGACGCGGATGAGCGAGGCGCGCCGCCTGATGGAGCGCACCCGCACCGGCGATCTGGACCATGACTCGCTGGGTGAGATCCGCCGGGCCCTGGCCGGTATGCGCCATGACGCCTCCGAGGGCCACCGGCTGCTGCATCAGGTCTACGAGCGCGACGGCTCGCTCGGCCCGATCCAGCAGCTGTCCACCTTCTCCCAGGCCCATCGCGGCGGCTGGAGCCGACTGCGCGATCAGCTGCCGGTCCAGCTCATGGACGTCGGCGACGAGGTGAGCTCGGTCTTCGACGCCATAGACCAAGAGGTCGGCCCGCTGCGGGCGTTGCTGCCCACGAAGAAGGAGCAGCAAGGCCAGTCCGGCCAGACCGGCAACGCGCCCGAACGCGCCGACGGGGTGACCCCGGGCGACCGTCCGGCGTCCACCTCGGCCACCCCGAGCGGCAGCCGCACCGGCGAGACCGCCACCCACCCGCACCCGTCGTCCTCGGCAAGCGCCCACGACCAGAGCGGCGGCCTGGTGGGCGGGGCCGGGGGCCTGCTGGACCCGCCGCTCGGCGGCGCGAGCCCCAGCCCGTCCACGGGCAAGGGCGACCCGGGCGGCAAGACGTCGTCCCAGCCGGACATCACCATCCCCCCGCTGCTGCCGGACCTGCTGCCGGGCCTGAGCATCGACGGCGACGACACGAGGTGACGACGTCCTGAGGGCGGGTGGTGCGCGATACCGCCCACCACCCGCCCTCAGACCACGCCACGCCTCAGAAAGCACCGCCCGCCGGGCGAGCCTTCAGAAAAGGACCGACCGCCGCCGCACCAGCAGCTCGGCCCCTCTTCCGGCCGCGTGGCCACGCCGCATCACGACCCCCGCAGGAGCAAGCCTCAGAAGAAGACCGACCTCCGCTGCACCAGCAGCTTGTAGAGCGTGTGCTGGATCGTTTCTCGTACCTGGTCGGTCAGGTTGAACATCAGCATCGGGTCGTCCGCCGCCTCCGGCGGATGCCCGTCGGTGGGGATGGGCTCGCCGAACTGGATCGTCCACTTCGTCGGCAGCGGCACCGCGCCCAGCGGCCCCAGCAGCGGGAAGGTCGGCGTGACCGGGAAGTACGGCAGGCCGAGCAGCCGGGCCAGGGTCTTCGCGTTCCCCACCATCGGATAGATCTCCTCCGCGCCCACGATCGAGCACGGCACGATCGGCGCCCCCGCGCGCAGCGCCGTCGAGACGAAGCCGCCCCGCCCGAAGCGCTGCAGCTTGTACCGCTCCGAGAACGGCTTGCCGATCCCCTTGAAGCCCTCCGGCATCACCCCGACCACCTCGCCGCGCTCCAGCAGTAGCTGGGCGTCCTCGGAGCAGGCGAGGGTGTGGCCCGCCTTGCGCGCCAGCTCGTTGACGACCGGCAGTACGAAGACGAGATCGGCCGCGAGTAGCCGCAGATGGCGCTGGGCCGGGTGGTTGTCGTGCACCGCGACCTGGAGCATCAGCCCGTCCAGCGGCAGCACCCCGGAGTGGTTGGCGACGACGAGCGCACCGCCGCTGTCGGGGATGTTCTCGATCCCCTTCACCTCGACCCGGAAGTACTTCTCGTACAGCGGGCGGAGCAGGGACATCAGGACCTGCTCGGTCAGATCGTGGTCGTAGCCGAAGTCGTCGACCTCGTAGTCCCCGGTGATCCGGCGGCGCAGAAAGCTCAGCCCGTGGGCCAGCTTGCGCTCCCAGTCGCCGCTGCCCGGGGCCTGCTTGGGCGGGCCGGGCGGCAGGGGCGGCACGGCCGCGGCCGCCGTCTGGGGGCGCTGTTCGAGCGCCTCGTCGCGCTGCTGCGGTACGGGCTTGAGCGAGCCCTGGGAGCGGCCGCCGCGCCCCAGCCGAGGGACCTTCCTCCGGGAAGACCGGGGCTCCTCACCAAACGGAATGACCTTGGCGTCCGCCATGGTGGTTGCGCTCCTCACGTCTGGGCGCCCGCGGGCAGCAGCGCGGCGAGCCGATCGATGGTACGGGCGAGGGTCTCGGGCGGGAGCAGCCCGGGGCCGCGGCTGTGCGCATAGTCCGCGAGGGCACCGGCGGTGGTGTGCTCGGGTTCGAATCCCAGGGTCTCGCGCATCTGGTTGGTGGCCACGACCCGGCCGTGGGTGAGCAGCCGGACCTGCTCGGGCGAGAAGTCCGTGATGCCGAGGGACCGCAGCGCGGTGCGGGCCCATCGCAGGGTGGGCAGCAGTAGCGGCAGGGTCGGGCGGCCGAGCCGCCGGGCGGCCTGGGAGAGCAGCAGCACCCCGTCTCCGGCGATATTGAACGTGCCGCTGTTGAGCGTGGACCGGCGCGGTTCGGAGGCCCCGATCCGCAGCACCTCGATGGCGTCCTTCTCATGGACGAACTGCAGCCGTGGGTCGTAGCCGATGACGGTGGGCAGCACGGGCAGCGCGAAGTACTCGGCGAGCGGTGAGTCCGCGCAGGGCCCCAGGATGTTGGCGAAGCGCAGCACGCACACCGCGACATCGGGGCGGCGCCGGGCGAAACCGCGGACATATCCCTCGACCTCGACGGTGTCCTTGGCGAAGCCGCCGCTCGGCAGGGATTTGGGCGGGGTGGTCTCGCTGAAGACGGCGGGGTCGCGGGGCGCGGAGCCGTACACATTGGTGCTGGACTTCACCACCAGCCGCTGCACCGACGGGGCCTTCTGGCAGGCGCCGAGCAGCTGCATGGTGCCGATGACATTGGTCTCCTTGATCGAGGCGCGATTGCCGCGCGCCCCCAGCGGAGTCCCGTTGATATCCATGTGGACGACCGTGTGGACACCGTATTCGGCGAGCAGTTTCCCGATCGTGGGGTGACGGATATCGGCCCGGACGAAGTCGGCGCCGCCGAGGTGGTGTTCGGGCGGCACGGCGTCCACGCCGATCACCCGCTCCACATCGGGTTCGCGCTGTATGCGCCGGACGAAACGGCCTCCCAGCCGGCGGGCGACCCCGGTGACGAGCACGACCTTTCCCAAGATCAGCGCCTTCCTTCCCACCCTCGTCCGAGCTGGGCTGTGCGGAACACCGTAACCGCTCGACGTTGCGCTGTGATGACCACTCGCCGCGCGCTGCGCGTTTTAAGCCGGGGCCGGAGGGGCCGCCATGGCTCAGACCCGTGCCACATACGCACCGCAGCCCTTCCACCGGTGGTGGAAGGGCTGCGGGACGAACACAGCGTCGCTTGCTTACTTCTTGTTGCGACGCTGGACGCGCGTGCGCTTGAGCAGCTTGCGGTGCTTCTTCTTCGCCATCCGCTTGCGCCGCTTCTTGATAACAGAGCCCACGACTACCCTCGCTCACTTCGATTCACTCGGTGCGGGGCGTCCGAGCCCACACGACCTACATCGGGCCAGCCTACCCGGCGCCGAGCGAACCACGTAATCCGAGGGTCCTCCCCGGGCCCGGAAAGCGCCTAGGCGGACTCCACCCCCACATACGATTCGCGGAGGTATTCATGAACCGCTTGCTCTGGGACCCGGAAAGACCTGCCCACCCGGATCGCCGGCAGATGACCACTGTGCACCAAGCGGTACACGGTCATCTTGGACACTCGCATCACCGAGGCGACTTCCGCCACGGTCAGAAACTGAACCTCGTTCAGAGGCCGTTCGCCAGCAGCCATGACACAACACCTGAACCTTCCGCACATGTCGGGCACCGGCTTCCCCTCCGGTGACTCCTGGTCGCATGCGCGCTCCACCCCAGATTAGGGGCGGGTGATGCAAGTGGGGAAGAGGAGTAGCGATCGGACGCCTACTGTGACAGACACGCTCGATTGAGTACATAGCGAGTAAGCGGCCGGTAGTAACCAGACCGCACAGCGTCATCAAGCGGAACGGCGACGGACACCCGTCCCTCGGCCTCCCCGACGAACAGCGCGGGGTCGTCCGTATCCCCGAGCCCGATGGCCTCAAAGCCTAGCTGACCTGCACCGCAGACCCATCCGTGGTCCCCGATGACCAGTCCCGGCAGCGGGCCGCCGGACTCCGCGGCAGAGCCGAGCGCGACCCGAACCGGGAGCGGCGAGTGGGTGTGGGCGCCCGGCTCACTCACGGACGGGCGAGCGCCGGGCGCCTGCACCATCGCAATACCTCGTACGTAGGCGAGCCGGTGGGTACGTACGCCGAACCGCGTCGTTATGTCGATACATCTACCGTGCGCGGGAGTGAGGACACGGCAGCCCGCCGCCGAGAGCGCCGACGCCAACGCGGCGTAGAACCCGAGGAGACGGTGGGGATGGCCGGTGCCGAGGAGCACGGGAAGCCGGTCCTGGGCGGCGGCGCGCAGCCGGTCCGCGAAGGCATGCAGCGCGGCGATCGTCAGCTCTGGATCGATCACATCCGGCCCCGAAACGTTGGCCGGGTCGACCGAAACCCCGCATTTGGCGCCCATCAGGCTGAGCAATTCCGTAAAGGACCAGTCGTATTCGGGCTCCAGACCGAGCAGCACCCGAGGGTCCCGGGCGGCGAAAAGCCGATAGCGGCGCAGGCTCTCCTCCCGGCTCGTCGCCACGGGTCCGGCGAGCCGCGCCGCCAGCAGATGCGCGCGCAGCGCGGCAGTACTCAACACATCACCGATGCTGACGGACGCGGCCCGCCGGCCGCCCCGTTATGCCGGCAGACCCCACGGTTGGCGTAACGCCCGTTTGGTCAGAGCCTCGTCCGGGCGTTCCCGATCGGCGTGGAGAGGCTTTCCGTGGCGCGATTCACGGAAGCAGCCCGTGGTGCGGGAAAACCGCCCGGCGCGTCGCCAGGATCGCCTGGTCCAACCGGTCCGCCGGGTCGTACCCGGACTCGGCGAACTCCCGCCAGCTCGGCTCCCGCCCGTCCGTCATCCGCCGCGGCGCGTCCATCCGGGTCCGCCGGTACACCTCCTGCCGCCACTCCTCCGGCACCGGCGTGGCGGGCTCGACCGGCCGCCCCGCCGCGATCGCGACCAGATGCGTCCAGGACCGCGGCACCACGTCCACCACCGCATAGCCGCCGCCCCCGAGCGCGACCCAGCGCCCGTCCGCGTGGTCGTGCGCCAGCCGGTGACAGCTCTCGGCGACCGCCCGCTGTGCGTCGACCGTCACCGCCAAGTGGGCCAGCGGGTCCTCGACATGGGTGTCCGCGCCATGCTGGGTCACCAGCACCTGCGGACGGAACGCCGCCAGCAGCTCCGGCACGACCGCGTGAAAGGCCCGCAGCCATCCCTCGTCCGAGGTCCCGGCCGGCAGCGCCACATTGACCGCCGAGCCCTCGGCGCCCTCCCCGCCCGCCTCCTCCGGCCAGCCGGTCTGCGGGAACAGGGTCCGGGGGTGCTCGTGCAGCGAGATCGTCAGTACCCGCGGATCGTCCCAGAAGGCCGCCTGGACCCCGTCCCCGTGATGGACGTCCACATCCACATACGCGATCCGCTCCGCGCCCAGCTCCAGCAGCCGCGCGACCGCCAGCGCCGCGTCGTTGTAGATGCAGAACCCGGACGCGCCCCGGGGCATCGCATGGTGCAGCCCGCCCGCGAAGTTCACCGCGTGCAGCGCCTCGCCGCGCCATACGTCCTCGGCGGCGCCGACCGACTGCCCGGCGATCAGCGCGGACGCCTCGTGCATCCCCGCGAAGGCCGGATCGTCGATCGTCCCCAGGCCGTACGAACCGTCCGCCGATTCCGGGGCGGCCGAGGCCCGCCGTACGGCCTCGATGTACTCCTGCCCGTGGACCAGGCGCAGCGTCGACTCCCCGGCCGGCTTGGCCGCCACCACTTGGACCGCCCGGTCCAGCCCGTACGCCTGCACCAACCGCATGGTCAGCGCGAGCCGCACCGGGTCCATCGGGTGCCCGGCGCCGAAGTCGTATCCGGTTACTTCCTCATCCCACATCAACTGTGCGCGGCCGCTCATGCCCGTCACCGTATCCGGCTGGTACAGGGGTGAACGACCTCGCGTACCGGATCGTCACCAGCACGAGCGCCATCGGCACCAGCATCGCCGCCCGATAGTTCCACGCACCACCCAGCGCGCCGACGAGCGGTGAGCCGATGAGGAAGCCCACATAGTTGAAGATATTGAGGCGGGCGACGGCGGCATCGGACGCCCCGGGGAAGAGCCGCCCCGCGGCCGCGAAGGTCTGCGGCACCAGGACGCACAACCCCAGCCCCAGCAGCGTGAACCCGCCCATCCCCACCCATGGGCTGGGCGCCGCCGCGACCACCGCGAAACCGGCGCCCGCGAGCAGGGCGCCGGCCCGGACCACGGCGACCGCGCCGAAGCGCCGCACCCCGAAGTCGCCGAAGGAGCGGCCGAGGAGCGTGGTGACCATATAGACGTTGTACGGGACCGTGGCCAGCTGCTCGGAGCTGTGCAGCACGTCCTCCAGATACTTGGCGCTCCAGTTGGAGACGGTGGAGTCCCCGATATAGGCGAAGGCCATGACGAGACAGAGCGGCAGCAGCGCCCGCATGCTCACGGCGGCGCCGTGGTCGTCAGCTTGGTCGTCAGCTTGGTGGGGGGCCAGGTGGTCGGCTTGGCGGTCCACGTACCAGCGGCTGGCGATCAGTGCGACGGGCACCAGGGTGGCCACCAGCGGCGCGTAGAGCGTGGGCAGTGGCAGGTCCCAGTGCGCGCCCACCCAGGCCAGCGAGGCCCCGGCGATCCCGCCCAGGCTGTACGCGCCATGGAAGCCGAGCATGATGCTGCGGCCGTACGCGCGCTGCAGGCTCACCCCGAGCATGTTCATCGACGCGTCTAGCGCCCCGACGGTCAGTCCGAACACCGCGAGGGCCGCCGCGAGCTGCCACACCGTCGTACCCGATCCGGCGGCCAGCAGGGCGACGGAGACGATGGGCTGCACCACGCGGAGGACGAGCCCCGGACGCAACCGCTTGACGAGATGCTCGGTGCCGACGCTGCCCACACCGGCGAGGATCGGCACGGCGGCCAGGAAGAGGGGCAGCAGCCCATCGGATATCCCGTACCGATCCTGCAGCGCGGGTATGCGCGTCACCAGCAGAGCGAAGATCGCGCCCTGGACGAAGAAACTGATGGCCAATGAGGCCCGGCCCTGCCGAAGTCGGCGGCTCGGACGCGAATCCGTCATGGCCGTGGAGCGTACGGCCCCGGACTACTTGTGGGTAGAGGTGAGCAACCCTCGCAGTTCGGCCATGTGGGCGAACCGGTCCCGGGCCGCGGCGAGCTTGGCGGCGGGTGTCATGGCCGTGTAGCCGTACACATCCATCCCGGCGGCCACGGCGGCCTGGACCCCGAGCGGACTGTCCTCGACGACGGCACAGCGCTCGGGTGCCACCCCCATCCGCTCGGCAGCGTGCAGGAACAGATCCGGGGCGGGCTTGCCGCGGCCCACGTCCTCGGAGCTGAAGATGTGGTCCTCACCGAAGAGGTCGTACAGCCCGGTCGTACGGAGGGCGACGCGGATGCGCTCATGGCTTCCGGAGGAGGCGACGCAGTACGGAACCCCGTCGGCCCGCAGCTTCTCCAGCACCTCGGACACCCCGGCCACCGGCTGCAGCTCCTGGCGGAAGGCGTCGAAGACCCGGCCGTGGAAGGTGGTGTCGAAGTCCGACGGCAGCCGCCGGCCCCAACGCTCGAGGACCACCTCGTGGATGCGATGCATGGCGGAGCCCATGTAGTCGCGTATGGAGTCCTCGTAGCTGGTGGGGTGCCCCAACTCCGTGAGGTAGGCGGCAAGAATCCGATTGGAGATGGACTCGCTGTCGACGAGCACTCCGTCGTTGTCGAAGATGACCAGGTCATAGCGCATGAGGCCAGCCTACAAACTGAAATGAGAAAAGCCCGGTTGAGGGCCGAAGCTCCCAACCGGGCTTTTCTTAAAATTTGTTCGGCGGTGTCCTACTCTCCCACAGGGTCCCCCCTGCAGTACCATCGGCGCTGAAAGGCTTAGCTTCCGGGTTCGAAATGTAACCGGGCGTTTCCCTAACGCTATGACCACCGAAACACTATGAAACTGAACC
>NZ_JAGFNO010000046.1:0-55381 GCF_017592595.1 Streptomyces sp. NEAU-YJ-81
CTTCAACCGGCTCAAAGGCTTCCGCGGAATCGCCACCAGATACGACAAGACCGCCACCTCCTACGAAGCAGCGGTCAGCCTCGCGTCATTCCTGCTCTGGGCAAGATCCGTTTGAAGACGGGCCCTAGTGTCGGGGCATGCGTGAGTACTCCGGCAGCGTCTTCCTCGCCGACTGCCCGGCTCGGCTGGCGATCGAGATCATCGCCGACAAGTGGGCGGTGGTCGTGCTGTTCGCGTTGAGCCGGGAATCGTGCAGGCACGGCGAGCTGGTCGACCTGATCGGCGGAATCTCGCGGAAAGTGCTGACCCAGACGCTGCGGCGGTTGCAGGGGTACGGCCTGGTCGACCGCCACGCCGAGGCCGGGAAGGTCGAGTACGTGCTGACGGACTTGGGCCGGACGCTGGTGAAGCCGATCGCCGTACTGACTGAGTGGGCTCACGAGCACGGCGCGGCCGTGGTGGGATTCCAAGAGAGAGGCGCGGCAGCCACCCATCACCACCCGACCAAGTGAGGGCGCCCAGCTGCACGTATCAGCGCCGGGCCATGTGTGGTCCGGGAATGCAGTTATATGTCCGTCACGATGGCTGATGCTGATCACCGTCGCCTGTTGGGGTGACCTTGCGAAGCGGCACGGCCAACGGGTTCGGCGGCCGGGTCGTCGGTACGCACGATGACACCGTCCGGCCAAGCAGCTCGTTGACCTTCACGCGAACAACCTCAGCCGGACGGGAAGGGGCAGCCGTCCCTGTGGATCTGTCCTTGGTGATCGGGATGAGATCAGCCACCGGCAGCGCGGGCTCGTAGCGTTGAGACCAGGAACCGTTGTCTCGCCTGTTGGTGTGCACCAACGGGGGTCGAGGAATCCTCATCTGTCGTGCTGGCGCATCTGAACCTGGAATCGGCCGTGTCAGGCTCGGGGGTGGCCCTCATCCCAGCTTGGCCGCCCGGCCCGCAACGTCCCGATGTGGTGGGAACGGTCGACCAGGTGCGCGATGTCCACGTAGGGGTCGGCGTCGAGCAACAGCGCGTCGGCAACGGATCCGACGGTGATCGTCCCCGGTGTCGTCGCCTGCTGACCGATCTTCTCGGCCGAATGCCGGGTACCGGCCGCCAGGACCGCGGGCAGCGGCAGGCCCGCCTTTGCCAGCAATTGCAGTTCTCGCAGCAGGGCGACGGGTCGCGAGGGCATCAACATGGCCACGTCGCTGCCCGCGGTGATCTTCACTCCCGCGTCGTGCATCAGCGCCAGCGTGCGCATCGCATAGTCGAAACGGATGGTGCAGTCCTGCGGGGAATGCCGGGGGAACTGGCGCCCGTAGACCGGGCGGCTGGTGATCTGCGGGATGTCGTCGTGCGTGGCGAAACCATCATCGACCAACTGCTGCAAATAGCCGGCCTCGCCGTTGTGCGCGATCTGCTCCCAGGTGACCAGGGTGGGGCAGTAATAGGTGTTCGTCTCCGCCAGTAGTGCGGCGACGTCGCGGGCCTCTGCGGTACTACCGGGGTCCTGCGGTTGGAAAGCGTGTTCGATGCCGTCCGCGCCGGACGCCACCGCCTCCTCCAGATCGATGCGTTCGTGGACATGCACGAGTACCTTCTTGCCCTTCTCGTGCGCGGCCGCGACGATGGCTTTGAGGGCGTCGAGGGGCAGCTTGTCCGGAGCGCCGGGCTCGCCGTCGTAGATGCACTTGATGAAGTCGACCTGATCGGCCAGCTCCAGTGCTTGACGATAGGCGACGTCGGCGTTGTCGGTCTGGTAGGCGATGGGGGCACGCGCCGGATCGTCCAGGACCGGCCAGCCCTCCACACCGGTGAACACCGGCCCGGCGAAGAACAACCCGGCAGCGGTGTCGGTGGCCTTGTCGCGGTAGTCGCGGGCGGCGAGCTCGATCTCCAGTGGACCGCCGAGGTCGACGACGCTGGTCACCCCGGCACTCAGGAAGTCGCTGAGTAGCTGGGAGACGTACTTCGCCCGCTCGTTCTCGGGCTTGAAGTAGGCGAGCCCACCCAGATGGGTATGACTCTCCCACAGGCCCGGCACCAGGTAGCCACCCCGCGCGTCGAGCACGGGAGCGCCACCGGTCGCCGGCCGCGCGTCGGCCGCCGGCCGGATGGCGCTGAACCGTCCGTCGGTCACCACCACTTCGGCATCGGCGATCGGGGCGGCCTCCTGCCCGTCGATGACGGTCACGTTGCGAATGATCACGGATATCTCCTGATTTGACGGCCCAACTACATAGGCTCCTATGCTTCGGACTGTATAGGTGCCTATGTAGTTGGTCAATAGGAACCTATATACTTGACGCATGACGCACTCCAGGTTCGGCTCCGCGCCCGCCGCGTTGATCAACATCGCCTCGCGTGCGTTGTCCCGGATCAACGACCGGCGACTGCGGCCGCTGGGGTTGACTTTCGCGCAGATGCCCGTGCTGGCGGCGCTGAGCAAGGCCGACGCGCTCTCCCAGAAGGAATTGGCGGGGCTGGCCCGGATCGAGCAGCCGTCCATGGCCCAACTGCTCGCCCGGATGGACCGCGACGGCCTCATCCGGCGCACCCCCGCCCAGCATGATCGACGGGTCAGCCTGATCTCACTGACCGAGACCGGACTGGAAAAGCTCACACAGGTGCACTCGGCGTTGTTCGAGACCAACGATCAGGCGTTGCGAGGCTTCAGCGCCGAAGAAATCGATCTCCTTGTGGATCTGTTGAGAAGGCTTGTCGCCAATCTCGAGGAGGATCCGGCCGACAGTGCGTCGGATGCCGCAGCGACTGGTCCCGCATTCACCGAGGATCGTGTGCCCGACCACCGGTGCTGATCGGTGGCCTGCCGTGGCGGCCTCGCCGGATCTGCACGCCAGGTACGAGACCGACGCCGGAACGTACGCGACGTGGGCCCACGTGCCTCGTATGCGGGCTGCACGTTCTCCGGCCATGCTCAGCACGTGGCGTCGGCCGGGTAACGAGCGGTAATGTGCGCAGGTGACTGACGTGATCATCCTTCACGGAGCCTGGCACCAGCCCGCTCACTACGCCGAACTTGCCGGTCTGCTGCGCGCCCGGGATCTGTCCGTGGAGGTGCCCGACCTCTACGAGCTGTCGCTCGCCGAGAGCACCGCGAAGGTCGAGGCCATCGTCTCGGGCTCGTCGGAGCCGTCGGTGGTGGTGGGACATTCGTTCGGGGGTGTCACCGCTGGGACGGTGCGTGGTGCTGCCGCGTTGATCTTCCTCAACAGCTGGATTCTCGACGTCGATGAGTCCCCGGCCAAAGTGCTCGCGGAGACGCCTGGCGAGCCCGGCGAGGGGTTGCTCGCGCTGCCGGACGCGGACGGGCGGCTTTGCCTGGACCCGGATGATGCCCGGGCGAAGCTCTACGGCGACGTCGACGAACCGGCGGCCACGCGTGCGGTGGAGTTGCTGCGTCCGGAACCTCCGTCGATCTTCGACGCCACACCTACTCGCGTGAGTTGGCGGGATACCCCGTCGATCTACCTCCGCGGGCAGCAAGACCGGGCCATCGCGACTCCGCTTCCGGACCGCTTCGCCGGGCGTTGCTCTCGCACGGAAATGTGGGACACCAGCCACTCGCCCTACCTGAGCCGCCCGGCCGCCGTGGCCGACCTGATCCAGCGTCAGCGGGCGGGCGACGGCAATTGAGCCCGAACCGAGGTGTCGTTGGCGTGCCCAGGTCAGGAAGTCTCGGGCGGGACAGGTGGATTCGGCCCGGCCGGTGATATCCCGTTGGCGGTGACACTGACCCGCGGCAACCGGTTCCGGCGCGGGTGTTTTCCGCTGGGAGATCCGCGACGACATCCATCAAGTCATCATGTTGTGAGGCAAGAAGATCGTGAGGCGGCTGCGGCTGCGGCTGTCACGGTAAAGGGTAAGCGGGCGGAGGCAAGTTTGGCCGAGCTGCATCGACGGCTGGGGCCGTGCTTTCGGCGGGCGCGGCCGCGTGCCCAAGCTGGGAAGTACATCGGTGCGCTGATGAGTGATCTTCCGCGGAAGAACGGCTGTGACCAAGACCTCGCGTGACCGCACGTGTGCTGACCGCCCCAACCCGACTCCGTGTGACACCGATCTTCCCCACAGCGACGCGCGAGAACACCTCGCTCGATCTCGTCGAGTTCCACGACCGGGCACCATGACACCCATGGGACGCGAGAGCAGCGACGAAGCCGGGTCGCCTGAACTCGGAAACCGGTGCGCCGGGAGTCTGTTACTCCTCGTGTCCACCGGGGCCTCCTCCCTGCCCGTCAGGCTCGGCTCCACGGTCCTCGCCGGGTTCGGGCACGCGCTCGCGTACAGCGGTGCCGCGCGAGCGGTCGACGCGCGGACACCGGCCGGGCAGCGCGGCGGGATCGGGGCCGCGCTGTATCTGCTGTTCTACTGGGGCTCCGGGGTGCCCGCGGTCGCCGTCGGCCCGCTGACCACCTGGATGCCGCTCACCGCGGGGGTGACCGGGCTCGGCTGGGCAGGGGCCGCCCTGACCGTGCTCGCCCTGACGGCCACGTTCTGGTTCTCCTTCCCGGCGCGGCAGCGCCGTACGGAGGCGCGTCCCCCCGGCCGCGTCAGGCGTCGATCACCAGGTCCTCCAGGGGCGTTGAGCAGCACAGCAGGATCTTGTTCCGCGCCACGTCCCCGGGGCGGAGGCCGCCGCCCGGCCGCATGTCGACGGTCCCCTTCTCCAGAGTGGTGACGCACGTACCGCACAGGCCCTGCCCGCAGGAGGAGGGGAGGGTGATGCCCGCCCGGGCCGCGGCCTCCAGCAGGGGCGTACCGGTGTCGCACGCGATCGTGGCCCCGCTGCGGGAGAGGCGGACCGCGAAGCTCGTGTCCCCGGTCGCTTTCACGGCGGCTGGAGCCGGTACCTCGAAGCTCTCCTCGTGGCAGCGGTCCTCCGGGAGCCCCGCCGTGGCCAGCATCCGGCGGACCGCCCGCATGTACCCCTGCGGTCCGCAGGTGAACACCTCGCGCCGGGGCAGATCGGGGGCGATCTGCCGCAGGACGTCGAGTGTGAGACGGCCCCGGTGGCCGTCCCACCGCTCCACCGCCCCGTCGTCCTCGCAGACATGGGCGACCCGGATCTGCGGCGCGGTCGCCGCCATCAGCTCCAGCTCCTGCCGGAACGGGATGTCGTCGGGGGTGCGGGCGCTGTGCACGAAGACCACGTCCGCCGGGGACGCCAGGTCGTACAGGGTCCTGGTCATGGACATCAGCGGCGTGATCCCGCTGCCGCCGGACAGGAAGAGATACGCGGGCGCCGGGTGCCGTGCCGTCGAGAACCCGCCGAGCGGGCCCCGGGCGCGCACCACGTCGCCCGGCGTCAGATGGTCGTGCAGCCAGTTCGAGACCCGGCCGCCGGGCACGCGTTTGACGGTGATCGAGGCGAGGTGCGGACGCGACGGCGGGGAGGAGAGCGTGTAGCAGCGGTCGATCTCCTGGCCGTCGATCTCGAAGGTGAACGTGAGGTACTGCCCCGGTTCGTGCCGGAAGAGAGCGGGTTCAGGCGCTTCGAAGACGAAGGTCTTCATGTCGTGCGTGACGTCGCGGACCTGCCTGCACACCAGTGGGCCGGTCATCGCCGCAGCTCCTCGCGCAGCCGGGCGACGTACCAGCTACAGAACGCCTCGACCTGGTATTCCGTCGGGGCGTACGGGCCGGGTGCGTAGGCCGGACTGGAGACGCCCCGCTGGGCGCGGGCGACCAGGCGCGCGTCCTGCTCGTTCGTGGCCGTCCACACCGCGAGCAGGGTGTCCCGGTCGTAGTCGACGCCCTCCTCGGCGTCCGGGTGGACGAGCCAGGTGGTGCGCAGCAGCGTCTTGTCCGGGCCGAGGGGCAGCGCGCTGAAGGTGATCGCGTGGTCGCCGACCACATGGAACCAGGAGTTGGGTTGCATGTGCAGGGAGAGGTGGCCGAGGCGTGGTGTGGGCAGATCGCCCAGCAGGCGGCGGCAGGCGGCCCGGCCGTCCTTGGTGAAGGACTCGCCGGCGAGGTCGAGCGCGTCGCGCTGGATGCGGAACCCGGTGGTGCGGTGGTCCAGCTCCTCGATGAGCGCGTACGGCAGGCCGAGCCTTTCGTACGTCTCGCGCAACTCGGCGTCGGTCCGCAGATAGCGTTCGTGTGCCGGGCGCAGCGGGGCGGGGATGTCCTCCCCGGCGTAGCCGTAGGTGGGGAAGAACGTGCGCAGCAGCTCGGGGTGGCCGTCGCAGTGGTAGCACTCCCGGTTGTTCTCCATCACCAGCTTCCAGTTGCCGTCCTCGACGAGGTCGGTGCGGGCCGCCACCTTCGCCCGGCGCAGGCCGTGCGGCAGCAGGTACGGTTCGATGCGGGCGGCGACCTCGGTGAAGTCGGCCGGGGGTTGGTCGGCGAGGCAGACGAACACGAGCCCGCCGACGCTGCGCACGTGCACCGTCTTGAGGCCGAAGCAGCCGGGGTCGAAGTCCCCCGGCTGGGAGGGGGCGTACCGGAGCGCGCCGTCCGTTCCGTACGTCCACTTGTGGTAGCCGCAGACCAGGTTGCCGACCGATCCGCGCTCCCCGTCGAGGAGGCGGGCGCCGCGGTGGCGGCACACGTTGTGGAACGCGCGCGGGCTCTCGTCGTCGCCGCGTACGACGATGACCGAGTACGGGCCGATCTCCACCGTGGTGTAGTCGCCCGGCTCGGGGATCTCGGCGTCCACGGCCACGAAGAGCCAGTGGCGGGTGAAGACGGCCGCGATGTCGAGGTCGAAGAACTCCCGGTCGGTGTAGAAGGGCCGTTCCAGGCTGTGGCCGACGACTCGTCGCGCCACCGTGTCCTGAATCCGGGACGTTCCCCGCTCCTCGCGGGGCCTGACGGTGGCCGGCGTTGTCACGATGCTCACGCTGCTCTCCTCTCACATCGGCAGGCACAGGCGCAGTGCGTCGAGCACCGCGGCGTGGATGTTGCGGCTGGTGACGGCGTCCCCGATGCGGAACAACTGGAAGCGGCCCTCGGGGTTGTCGGCTTCCCGCTGTGGTTCACCGGCCAGCAGGGCGGGGTGGTTCACGCGGCCGAGGTTGCGCGACGCGGGGAGCAGGTCCCAGTAGAGGTCCGCGAGGGGCAGCGTTCCGTGTTCCACCACCACGTGGTCCACGATCCGCTCCGCCTCGGTGTCCGCGTACGGGCTGCGCAGCGTGGCCGTCAGACGGCCGTCCTCGGTGCGGCGTACGGACACCAGCCGGTGGGCCAGTGTGGTGCGCACCGTGTGTTCGGCGAAGGCCCGCAGATAGGCGGGCGAGTTCATGCTGCCGACGTCGGGTGCGAGGGTGCGCTCCGGCGTCACGTACTCGATGGGCAGGCCCTTGCGGGCCAGCAGCTCGGTGGCGTCCAGGCCCGGGTAGGCGCCGTTGTCGTCGTAGACCAGCACGTGTCCGCGGGGGCGCAGGGCTCCGCCGAGGACGTCCCACGTGTCGCACACGAGGTCGGCTCCCTCGGTGAGGAAGGAGACGTTGGGCAGTCCGCCGGTGGCGATGAGCACGATGTCGGGGCGTTCCGCGAGGACGTCCTCGGGCTCGGCCGGCGCCCCGAGCCGCAGGTCGACGCCGAGTACCTTGCACTCGTCGACGCGCCAGTTCACGATGCCGAGCAGATCCCGCCTGCGGGTGTTGGAGGCGGCGATGCGTATCTGCCCGCCGGGCAGGTCACCGGCCTCGAACACGACCACCTCATGACCGCGCTCGCCCAGCACCCGGGCCGCCTCCAGCCCGGCGGGCCCGGCGCCCACGATCACGGCCTTCTTCCGTTCGGCCGCGGGGGCGATGGTGTGCGGCAGCCGCAGTTCCCGCCCGGTGGCGGCGTTGTGGACGCACTTGGTGTCCCCGGAGCCGTAGATCGCGTCGAGGCAGTAGCTCGCCCCCACGCACGGCCGGATGCGGTCCTCGTCCCCGGCGGCCACTTTGGCCACGAGGTGGGGGTCGGCGATCTGGGCCCGGGTCATGCCGACCAGGTCGAGCAGCCCCTCCCGCACCGCGTACCGCGCGGTGGCGACGTCGGCGATGCGGGCGGCGTGCATCACCGGCACCTCGATCCGTCGCTTGATCTCGGCGGTGAAGTCGAGGAACGGCGCGGAGGGCATGCCCATCGTCGGGATGGCCTTCGCCAGCGTGGCGTCGCTCTCGATCGAGCCCCGGATGGTGCTGACGAAGTCGATGCCGTCCGCGATGTACGCCCGGACCGCGGTCAGCGCCTCGTCCAGGACCAGCCCGCCGGGCCGGTCCTCGTCCATCATCATGCGGATGCCGACGATGAAGTCGGGCCCGACCGCGGCCCGGATCGCCCGGACCACCCGGCGCGGGAAGGCCATGCGGTGCGCGAGGCTGCCGCCGTATTCGTCGTCCCGGTGGTTCGTCGTCGGGGACAGGAAGCTGTCGAGGAAGTGTCCGTACGACTGGATCTCGATCCCGTCCAGCCCCCCGGCCTCACAGCGGGCGGCCGCGGCCGCGTAGTCCCGTACGACGCGGTCCAGGTCCCACTGCTCGGCCTCCTTGGGGAACGCCCGGTGCGCGGGCTCCCGCACCGGCGACGCGGAGAGCACCGGCAGCCAGTCACCCGTGTAGTTGCTGGTACGCCGCCCCAGGTGCGTGACCTGGCACATGACCGCCGCCCCGGCGTCGTGCACATCGTCGGCCAGCCGCCGGAACCACGGCACCACCTCGTCGCGGTAGAGCAGCAGATTGCCGAAGGACGGCGGACTGTCGGGCGACACCACCGCAGACCCGCCGATCATCGTCAGCCCGACCCCGCCGCGCGCCTTCTCCAGGTGGTACATCCGGTACCGGTCCCGGGGCAGCCCCTCTTCCCCGAACGCCGGTTCATGTGACGTGCTGACCACCCTGTTGCGCAGGGTCAGGCTCTTGATCGTGAAGGGCTGGAGCAGGGGATCCATCGCTCGCGCATGCATGTGGCGCTCCTCCTTGAGCTGGACAAGCCCAGCATGGAGGTGACGCCGGTCACGGACAATCAAACGATCCCTCAGGAAACCATGCGAATCGGCTGCAAGATCGAAGGTGTCATGCCACTTCCCGTGCCGCCGGTGAACTGCTAGCCCGAGCCGGCGATGCCGTGTGCGAGAGCGGTGGTGGCGGCGCCGGAGGGCGGGATGCGGATGGTGGGTGGGTGATGGGTGGCGGGGAGCCACCGGCCCGGTCGGGTTCCGATGGGGGTGAGGATCATGTGGGTGAGGGCTGTCAGCGCGACGCGGAGTCCGGGTTCGGCGTCGGCGTGGTGGGCGCGGTTGGAGGTGGCGAGAAGGACGCGTCCGATGCCGGTGAGCCCTTTGACGGCGTCGTAGATCGCCCACGGGGTGGCTTCCGCGGGGCGGCGCGTTGTTGGTGGTGGCGGGCGAGGGAGGCGGCAGGGCGGAGAGCCAGGCGGTGGCTGCGGGGCAGAACGGTCTGGTGCGGGTCGTGGGACGGGAGGTAGCCGGTACCGATGATCAGGGAAGCGGCCAGGGTTACTGGCCCGGTGTGGATGCCCTCCGCAGACGCCTTGCCCAGCGAACGGGCGGCGGCGTCATTGACCGATCACAGCGGTCACCCGCGCCCTTTCGGATGCTGATGCGCGAACTGTTCGAATGCCCGGGCGGCCGCGCTCGGAGTTCGGTTGTCGGGAACAGCCAGGGAGATCGTCCAGTTGAGCAGGGCGTCGGTGATGGGCAGCGTGGTGAGATCGGCGTGGGGCTCGACGACGCCGCGCGGCAGCAGAGCGATGCCCAGGCCGTGACGGACGAAGTCGGCACCGGCCGTGATGTCGGTGATCTCGATGGTGACGTGACGGTGGATCCCCGCGGTGGTGAACGCGCGGTCGGTCACGGCGCGGTTGCCGTAGCCGGGCGGGAAGTCGATGAATGCCTCGTCGTTCAGTTCGGCCATCGCCGCTTCGGTGCGGTCGGCGAGGCGGTGGTCGGCTGAAACGACGAGGTCCAAGGGAGTGGAGGTGAGCTCTCTCAGCTGCGCGCCGGTCGGCGGGCGGCCCGGGCCCGAGACGAACGCGAGGTCGAGTCTGCCCTCGGTGAGCGCCGTGAGGAGGCCGGGCGAGCCACCGCTCGAGGCCGCGGTGGCGAGGTGCACGGAGACAGCGGGGTACTGGCGGTGGAAGCTCCCCAGCATGGCGGGCAGGTCGATCGGCCCGAGTGAACTCATCGTCCCGATGCGCAAGGTCCCCCGGATGTCGCCGCCGGCCTCATCGACGGCGGCGCGCGCCTCGCGCGCGGCGTCAAGGGCCGCCCGCGCCTTGGGCAGGAGCGCGTGTCCGGTTTCCGTGAGGACGACCCGCCTGGATGTGCGCCACAACAGCTGGGTGCGCAGCTCCCGCTCCAGGGAGGCGATCGTCGCCGACACCGCCGACTGCACGATGTGCAGCCGGGCCGCCGCGCGGGTGAAGCTCGACTCTTCCGCCACCGCGACGAAGCACTCCAGCTGGCGCAGCTCCATGAGCGCAACTATCGCAGATGGCGATGGCTGCGAGCAGAACCATTCGTTGGACGCGATGCGTGGTCCGACGCAGTGTGGACGGTGCCTGCCCCGTCCCCTGGAGGTACCACATGACCATCTTGATCACCGGCTCCCGTGGCGGCATCGGCGCCGGTCTGGTGCACCGCTTGCACACGTCCGGCTATGACGTCCGGGCGGCCAGCCGCGCCCCGGAGAAGGCCGACCCGCCCGCCGGTGTCACAGTCGTCCCGCTCGACCTCGCCGACGCGACGACGTTCGCGCCCGCGCTGGCCGGAGTGAGCAGCATGTTCCTGTACGCCGAGCCGACCGGGATCGATGAGCTCCTGGACGCGGCGGTCTCGGCCGGAGTGCGACGGGTGGTGCTGCTCTCGTCCGACTCGGTGAACCTCCCGAACGCCGAGCACAGCGCCCTGGCCCGCCACCACCTGCTGGTGGAACGGGCGCTGCGCGCCGCGCCCCTCACCTCGACCGTGCTGCGGCCGGGCGGGTTCGCCACCATGACCCTGGGCTGGGCGGAGTCCATCCGGGCGGGAGCGCCGGTCGAGCAGGGATACCCGGAAGCCCGGTTGGATGTCATACACCCCGACGACATCGCCGACGTCGCTGAACTGGCGCTGACCACCCACACACTGGACGACGAGACGATCAGCCTGGGCGGTCCGGAGGTGCTCGGATTCCGTGACCAGGCGCGGATACTCGGGGAGCTGCTGAACCGTGAGATCGAGCTGCGCGAAGCGGCTCCGGAACAGGCTGCCGCGCGCCTGGGCAGCCACGTTCCTGCATCATTGGTCGCGGCGGTGCTGGACTATTGGGCCCAGTTGTCCGATGGGCGGTGCGAGGCGCCGCGTTCCGCCGAGCCGATCACCGGCCGCCCCGGCCGTACGTTCCGTCAGTGGGCCACCGAGAACCTCGCATTGTTCCGGTGACGGGGGTGGGGATACGGACCGCATCGGCGTCCCATCGCGCACTTCGCAGGAGGGGCTGCATCAGCTCGGCACGCTCATCCTCTGACAGCGTGATCTCCACAGCAGAGGGACCCGGACATTAGCCGCGCCCTGCATCATGCGGTGCGGGGCTCGTGTCGTGTGCTGGTTCCGCAGCCCACCTCTGTCTGCCTCCACCCTTCGGACTCCCGCATCCTGATCACCACCGCCCGCCACGGACTCACCACCCAACGGCAGCCTCAGGGGCGGTGCTCAGCGCTCCCGCACCGGCCCGGGCACCGGAAACCCACTCTTGGGGCGGGGGCAACCCGGCCACGCGGTGAGGGCCGCCGGCGGCGCGCGGTACGGCGATCAGTGGTCAGGCGGTTCGTAGTCCGGCCAGTCGAGACGCGGTGGCCCCGCTCGGTGGACGAGGCCCGGCGTTCATCGATCCTGTCGGTTGGAGGGGTGACTGGCGGGCTCGGTGTTTTCGGTGGCGGCCCAGGCGGCGAGGAGTTGTAGGGCGTCGTGGTCGGGGGTATGCGGTGCGGTGCTGTAGGCGGTGAGGGTCAAGCCGGGCTGGGCGGGCAGTTCCATGGTGTCGAAGTCGAGAGTGAGGACGCCGACGGCCGGGTGACGGAAGGACTTACGGCCGGTCTGGTGCAGACGCACGTTGTGTTTGGCCCAGGCGGTGCGGAACTCCTCGCTGCGGGTGACGAGCTCGCCGATGAGTCCGGTCAGCTCGCTGTCGTGCGGTGTGCGTCCGGCCTCGGTGCGCAGCAGGGAGACGGTGGTGTTCAGAGACTCTTCCCAGTCGGGGAAGAAGTCGCGGCCGCGCGGATTGAGGAACTGGAAGCGGGCGATGTTGGCCGTCGGGGTGGTGGGGTCGGGGAAGAGCGGGGAGTAGAGGGCGCGGCCGAGGTGGTTGGTGGCGAGGATGTCCAGGCGTCCGCTGCGGATGAAGGCCGGGGAGTCGGTCATGGAGTGCAGTACGCGCAGGACGCTGTCGGGTAGTGGTCCGCGGACGCGCTTGCGGCGGACGGGGCGTTTGGCGGCGGCGCGTGCCAAGTCGTGAAGGTGGGCGCGTTCGGCGTCATCGAGCTGGAGGGCGTTCGCGACGGCGTCGAGGACTTCCTCCGAGGCTCCGGCGAGGTGCCCGCGCTCCAAGCGGATGTAGTAGTCGATGCTGACGCCGGCGAGGAGGGCGACTTCTTCCCGGCGCAGGCCCGGCACGCGCCGGTTGCCACCGTAGGCGGGCAGGCCCGCCCGCTGGGGGGTGATCTTGGCGCGGCGGGAGGCCAGGAACTCGCGGATGTCGCTCTCGGTACTCACGCATTCCAGGTTAGATCGGGCGGCGCACGCGTGGGGGGCCCTGTCAGTACCTGGTATGACAGACCCTTCTTCCCGCCTTTGAACTGCGGTTTCCTAGATAACGGCAGCGGTCGGGGGTGCCGGACACCTATCGGAATCCGGGCTTGCGGCGGCTGCCGGACGGCCCTGTGTGGCACAGAGTGTTACCGGCCGGTTCGCGGTACTTCCCGCGAGAAGATCGCCGACGAGCGTAAGGCCGGCTGATCCCTCCCGCTGTCTCTCATCTTGATCATCCGCTTGGAGTATTCACCCATCATGAGCAAGGTCTTCCTCATCACCGGCGCCGGACGTGGCCTGGGCGCGGACATCGCCCGCCAGGCCCTCGCCGCCGGCCACCAGGTCGTGGCGACCGGGCGCCGTCCCGAGCGCGTCCTTGAGACGCTGGGCGGCGAGCAGGACGAGCTGCTGGTCGCGGCCCTGGACATCACCGGCCCGGCCGCCGCCGAGACGGCCGTCGAGGCGGCCGTCGACCGCTTCGGCCGGATCGATGTCCTGATCAACAACGCCGCCAACTTCTACGCCGGGTTCTTCGAGGAGCTGTCCGAAGCGCAGGTGCGGGCGCAGATCGAGACGAACCTGTTCGGCCCGATGAACGTCACTCGCGCCGTGCTGCCGGTCATGCGCAAGCAGCGGTCCGGGCACATCATCACGATCTCCTCCCTGGCGGGTGTGGTCGGCGTCGACTTCTGCGTCGCCTACGCGGCGGCGAAGTTCGGCGTCGAGGGCTTCATGGAGTCCCTGCGCCACGACGTCGAGCCGTTCGGGATCCGTACCACGGTCGTCGAGCCGGGCTTCTTCCGCACCGAGCTGCTGGTGGACGCCTCCACCACCTGGGGGGAGCTGTCCATCGACGACTACGCCGAGCGCACCGCCGCCACCAAGAAGACCTGGGAGTCGATGAACGGGCAGCAGGCCGGCGACCCGGCCAAGCTCGCCCTCGCCCTGCTGAAGGTCGCCGACCTGGATCAGCCCCCGCTGCGGTTCGTCGCGGGTGACGACTGCCTCGCCGCCGTCGAGGCCAAGGCCAGGGAACTCCTCGCCCAGGTCGACGCCTCCCGCGAGCTGGGCTCCGGCCTCGCCCACACCGACGCCGCCTGACCCATCCCACAACCCCGCACTCCTGAGAGAGACACCATGGAATTCGTCAAAGAGCGGGCCACTACCAAGGCCCCCGCGGACTGGTTCACCGGCGACGTCTGGTTCGACGTGATCTACGCGGGCAAGGAACCGTCCCGGATGCGCGCCAACATGGTCCGCTTCTCGCCCGGTGCCCGTACCCACTGGCACTCCCACGTGCTGGGCCAGACCCTGCACGTCGTTTCCGGCATCGCCTTGATCGGCACCCGCGACGGCATCGTCTTCGAAGCCCACCCCGGCCAGACCGTCACCTGCCCCCCGAACGAGGAGCACTGGCACGGCGCCACCCCGGACCGCTTCATGGAGCACATCGCCATGTGGGAGGGCAAGGGCGACGGAGTTGCGGAAACCACCTGGAACGAGCCGGTCACCGACGAGCAGTACAACCGCGCCCGCAGCCACTGACCAGGCCCCATCCCCCTTTCCCGGGCCGCCGCGCGCCCGGAGACGGGGACCGGCTCCCCTGCGGGCTCCTGGGCTTGTGACCCGCCACGACCAGCGAAAGGACCTTCGATGACCGACCAACAGAAACAGATCGGCGGCGGACGCCGCACGATCGGTGATTTCGCTCCGAAGCTTGCCGAGCTCACCGACGACATCCTGTTCGAGGACGTGTGGAATCGCACCGGGCTGGCCGCCCGCGACCGCAGCCTGATCACCGTCGCCGTCCTCGTCGCTGGTGGCGACGCCGACCAGCTCCGCTTCCACCTCGGACGGGCGAAGGAGAACGGCGTCACCGAGACCGAACTCACCGAGGCGATCACCCACCTCGCCTTCTACGCCGGCTGGCCCAAGGCCATGACGGCCATCACGGCCGCGAGGCAGGTCTTCTCAGCCTGAGCACCGGGGGAGGAGCCCCAGGGCTCCTTCCTGCCCGGTCCCCACAGCGGCTTGGCGCTACGGAACGTTCTCGGCGAGCAGTTCGGCCATCTCCCGGGCGACCGGCTGTTCGGGCGACCCGCCGCACGCCTCAAAGGGACCGTCGTTCCCGCAGATCGCTCGCCTTGACCCCGAGCAGCAGCAGGACGACGGCGAGCAGCACGATACCGGCGCTGATCTGCAGGCCGAGGGCAAGGCTGCCGGTGCCGGCCTGGATGAAGCCGAGCAGGGACGGGGAGGCGGCCGCGGCGAACGAGCCCATCGAGGTGACGAAGGCGATTCCGGTGGCCGCCGCGCGTTCTCCCAGGTAGATGGAGGGGATCGAGTAGAAGACGGTAAGGCCGGAGTAGTGTGCCGCGGCGAGGACCGCCAGCAGCGCCACGACGACGATGACGCTGCCGCTGGACACCGAGAGCGCTACCATCGCGACGGCGGCGACGGTCCAGCTGAGGGCCGCGTGCCAGCGGCGTTCGAGAGTGCGGTCGGAGTGCCGTCCCACGATCAGCATGACCACGATGCCGAGCAGGGGCGGCAGGGCGGAGAAGAGCCCGAGGTCGAGGACGTCGCCGACGCCCGCCTCCGCGATGATCCGAGGCGTCCAGAACGACACGGCGTTGGCCAGGGTGTAGGCACCGCAGGCACACAGACCGATGATCCACACCTTGGGGTCCCGCAGCGCGAGGCGCAGACCGCCGTGCCCGCCGCCGGCCGCCTCCTCGTCGCCCTTGCGCCGCTGGTCCGCGTCGAGGTCCGCGCGTACGGCCGCTCGCTGCGCGGGGGTCAGCCACCGCGCCTGTCCGGGTTCGTCGACGAGCCACAGGAGGACGACGCCGGCGAGCACGATCGGGGGAATGCCCTCGATGAGGAACAGCCACTGCCAGTCGGCGAGGCCGGCCACGCCGCCGAAGCTGTGCATGATGCTGCCGGACATGAGGGAGCCGAGGACGCCGGAGATGGGCACGCCCGCGAAGAACACCGCGGTCATGCGGGTACGCCGGGCGGAGGGGAACCAGCGGGACAGGAAGTAGAGCGCCCCGGGGAAGAAGCCGGCCTCGGCGACACCGAGGAGGAACCGGGCGATATAGAAGGTGATCTCGTTCTGGACGAGTGATGTGGCGACGGTGACGGCACCCCAGGACGCCATGATGCGCACGAGTGTCTTACGGGCGCCGATCCGGGCGAGCAGGGTGCTGCTCGGCACCTCGAAGAGGATGAAGCCGACGAAGAAGAGGGTCACGCCCAGGCCGTAGACGGCGGAGCCGAAGCCGAGGTCGCGCTCGAGCCCCTGCTGGGCGATGCCGATGTTGGTGCGGTCGATGAAGCTGACGACGTAGCAGATGACCAGGAGCGGCATGAGACGCCAGGCGATGGTGCGGTAGGTCGCGGTGCGGTCGACCGAGGAAGTTTCGGCGGCGTCGGCGTCCTGGGATCCGGTGAGAGTTGAAGGGTCGGCCACGACGTACGACTCCTTTGCTGAGAGGGGCTGCGTCGCCGGGGCGGCGGGCGGTGCGAGTTTCCGCCGCTTGCGTTGATAAAGTCAACACTTCCGACGGAGATACCATGCTCCCCATGGTGAAACGTGAGGGTGGCGGAGACTTGGTGCCGATCTCCGAGCTGTTGTCCTATCGGCTGTCGCGCACATCGTCGGCACTGTCGCGCAGCGCGGCCCTGAGGTACCGCCGCGAGTTCGATGTCAGCCTCGGCGAGTGGCGGGCGATCGCACTGATCGCGGCCGATCCGACCCTGACCCTCAACCGCCTGGCCCGGCGGGCGGGACTGGATAAAGCGCAGGTGAGCCGGGTGGTGCGGGGATTGGTGGAGCGGGGCCTGGTCGGCCGCACCGAAGGATCGGGGCGCAGCCGCCAACTGGCTCTTACCGAGGCCGGGGTGACGGCGTACCGGGGTCTGATCGCGGCGGCGAACGAGCGGGATGCGACGTTCGCGGAGGTCCTCTCCGGCGAAGAGGCGCGGGTGCTGGGGCGTGCCCTGGAGAAGCTCACCGATCTCGCGCTGTCCCTGGAGCGGCGGGAGCGAGATCGGCTCGACGACGCCTGAGTGTTGACTTTATCAACACGGCGGGGGTAGTTGTGGTGGAGTCATCCATGAGGAGGTGGCTCGATGACCGACGCGGTCACGATCTGCGAATGCTTCGCCCGGGACGGGCTGCAGCACGAACCCACGTTCGTGCCCACCGAAACCAAGATCGCCCTGCTGGAGGCATTCGCCGACGCCGGCTTCCGCCGCATCGAGGCGACCGGCTACAGCCATCCGCGGTGGGTTCCCGCCTTCGCCGACGCGAGCCATGTGCTGACGGGCGTCACCCACCGCCCCGGTGTGGCGTTCAAGGCGACGTGTCCCAACCCGCGGGCCGTCGAGCGCGCCCTGGCCGACCTCGAACGCGGTGCGGGCGCCGAGGAATTGAGCCTGCTGGTGTCGGCCAGTGAGAGCCACACACGGAAGAACCTGCGCACCACGCGGGAGCACCAGTGGGAACGGGTCACCGAGATGGTCGCGCTCGCCGGCGACCGGTTCCGGCTGATCGGGGTGGTGTCCGTCGCCTTCGGCTGCCCCTTCGAAGGCCCCGTCGACCCGGGCCGGGTCGCCGAGGACGTCGCCCGCTTCGTCGACCTCGGCGCGGATGCCGTCACCCTGGGCGACACCACGGGCGTCGCCACCCCCGCGGCCGTCACCGGCCTCTTCGCCCGGTTGGACCGGGCCCACCCCGGGCTGCCGGTCGTCGCCCACTTCCACAACACCCGCGGAACGGCCATCGCCAACGCGGTCGCCGCCCTGGACGCGGGCTGCCGCCACTTCGACAGCGCCCTGGGCGGCGTCGGCGGCCATCCGTCGCGGATCGGCTACGGAGCCGGCCTCACCGGAAACGTCTGCACCGAGGACCTGGTGAGCCTGTTCGACGCGATGGGAGCCGACACAGGCATCGACCTCGACGCGCTCGCCGCCGCGTCCCGGGCCTGCGAGGAGGCCCTGGGCCGGCCCCTGCACAGCATGGTGGCCCGCGCAGGCTTCGCCCGCTCCGCGGCCGCCGCCTGACCCGCCCCACCGCACGCTTCCCCACCCCACCCCACCCCCCAAGGGAGAACCTTCCGTGACCGTCACGACCAGCGGGCAGCCGGCCGACACGGGCGAAGCGGCCGCCGATGTGCTGCTCGTCGAGGACCGCGGCCCGGTCCGCGTCCTCACCCTCAACCGCCCCGACAAGCTCAACGCGCTGAACACCGCGCTCACCCGGGCCCTGAGCACCGCGCTGACCGCGGCCGAGGACGACCGCGAAGTCCGCGCCGTCGTCCTCACCGGCGCCGGCCGCGGCTTCTGTTCGGGCGCCGACCTGTCGGAGTTCTCCACCCTCACCCCCGACGAGCCGGACGCCGTCCTGGAGCGGGCGGCGCTCACCGCGCACCTGCAGACGCAGATGCAGCGGATGGGCACACCGGTCATCTCCGCGGTGCGCGGCGCCGCGGTGGGCGGTGGCGCCGGGCTCGCCATCGGCGCCGACATGGCCATAGCCGGCACGGACCTGAGGTTCGGCTACCCCGAACTGCGGCACTCGATCGTGCCCGCCCTGGTCATGACCGGGCTCCAGCGCCACCTCGGCCGCAAGCTCGCCTTCGAGCTGATCAGCACGGGCCGGCTGCTCTCGGCCTCCGAGGCCGCGGCACACGGCCTGGTGAACCGCGTCGTCGAGCCGGACCAGGTGGTCGAGGCCGCACTCGGCACAGCCGAGCGGTGGGCCGCCGTGGAGCCCCGCGCCATCCACGCGGCCAAGGACCTCTTCTACCGCGTCGCCGATCTGCCGACCGAGGCCGCGATGCGGGCCGGCCAGGACGTCAACGCACTGATGCGGGGGTTCCGCCGGTGAGCGCGCACCCCACGCCCGGCCCGCTCGACGGCATCACCGTCCTCGACTTCTCGCGGGTCCTGGCCGCCCCGATGGCCACCCAGGTTCTCGCCGAGCTGGGAGCCACCGTCATCAAGGTCGAACGCCCCGGCCGCGGCGACGAGACCCGTGGCTTCGAGCCCCGTCTGCCGCACGGCGAGAGCGCCTACTTCTTCGCGTTCAACCGCGGCAAACGCTCGATCACCCTCGACCTCAAGGACCCCCGCGGCCAGGACCTCGCCCGCCGCCTCGCCACCGGCGCCGACGTCGTCGTCGAGAACTTCCTGCCCGGCGCCATGGAACGGCTGGGACTGGGATACGACCGGCTCGCCGCGGACAACCCGGCCCTGGTGTACGTGTCCGCCACCGGTTTCGGGCAGAGCGGCCCCGACCGCACCCGCAAGGGCTACGACACCGTCTTCCAGGCGCTGTCCGGCGTCATGGCGATGACCGGGGAACCGGACGGCCCGCCCAGCAAGGCCGGGATCCCGGTGGCGGACATGACCTCTGGCCTGTGGGTCGCCATCGCCGCGCTCACCGGTCTGGCCGGGCGTGCCGCTTCCGGCCACGGCCGCCACTACGACGTCTCCATGATGGACGTCCAGCTCAGTCTGCAGGCCCTCAACGCGGCCCGGCTGTTCGCCCTGGACGAGGACCCGGTGCGCACCGGCACCCAGCACCCCGGCCGGGTCCCGTCCGCCGCGTTCCAGACGGCCGACGGCGGCTGGCTGCACATCAGCGGCAGCGACCAGCACTGGGCACCGCTGTGCACCGTCCTCGGTCTTGACGACCTCGCCGCCGATCCCGGTCTGCGGCACAACGCGGGGCGCGTCGCCGGGCGCGACCGCGTGATGACCGCCCTGCGGACGGCGATCGCCGGACGGGACCGCGATCCGCTGCTCAAGGAGTTGCGCGCCGCCGACATCCCGGCCGGCGAGGTGCGTGGCGTCCGCGAGGCCCTGGCCGACCCGCACGCGCGGGCGCGGGACGTCGTCGCGGAGTTCGAGCATCCCACCGAGGGCACCTTCCGCGCCCTGCGCACCCCGCTGCGGGAGACCACCGGCGCGCCGCCGCCCACCGACGCCCCGCCGCTGCTGGGCGCCGACACCGACGCGGTGCTCACGGAGCTCGCCGGGCTCGACCGCGGCGAGATCGAGGACCTGCGGGCCTCGGGGGTGATCTGAGATGTCCGGGACCGACGAGCCGACCTCCGCGGACCCGCGAGTGCGCTGTGCGGTGGCCGACGGGATCGCCCGTGTCGAACTGGCCCGGCCCCGCGCCCGCAACGCCGTCGATCTGCCGATGTGCCGGCAGCTGCGGTCGGTCTTCGAGGAGCTCGACGCCGACGACTCCGTCCGCGTGGTGCTGCTGTCCGCGCAGGGCCCCGCGTTCTGCGCCGGTGCGGACCTCAAGGAGCGGGCCGGCCGGGACGCCGCCTGGGTCCGCCGCAGGCGTATCGCCTCGTTCGCCGCCTACGACGCGATCGAACGGTGCCGCCGCCCCGTCGTCGCACTCGTGCACGGCGCGGTCGTGGGATCCGGCGGAGAGATCACCCTGGCCGCGGACTTCGCCATCGCCGCCGAGGGCACCACGTTCCGCTTCCCGGAGCCGCACTGGGGCACGGTGGGCGCCACCCAGCGGCTGCAGCGCGTCATCGGCAGGCGCCGCGCGAAGGAACTCCTGTTCACCGGCCGCCCCATGCCCGCCACCGAGGCCCTCGACCTGGGTGTCGTCTGCCAGGTGGTGGCCGAGGAGCGGCTGGCGCGGACCGGCGTGGAGATCGCCGGCACCGTCGCGAAGGCCCCGCCCCTGGCGATCGAGCTGACGAAACGGGCCGTCGACCTGGGCGGCGAGACGGACCTCGATCGCGGCATCAGGATCGAGATGGCGGCGATCGAGCAGTGCCTCACCGACGGCGGCTGGCGCGACGGCGTCGACCGGTTCACCCGCCGCGGCTCCGACAACGCGTCCACCACCGACGAGGAGAAGCGATGAACCTCAGGACGGCATGCCCCCTGACCGCCCACGAGGCGCTGGAACGGGCCGCGTTGCTCGCCCCCGACGTGGAGGCCGTGGTCACCGCCGAGGAGCGGATCACCTATGGTGAACTCGCCGCCGAGGTCGCCCGGATCCGGGCCGCCCTGACCCACGCCGGCATCGGCCGCGGCGACCGGATCGGCCTCTGCCTCGGCAACGGGCCGCGCTGGGTCGCCCTGTTCGTCGCCCTGGGCTCGGTCGGCGCGGTGACCATACCCGTCAACACCCGGTACACCGCCGACGAGGTGCACCACACCCTCGCCCACGCCAGGGTCTCCACGCTGTTCGTCGCCGACCGCGTCCTGCGCGTCGACTTCTGCGCCATCCTGCGCGAGCTCGGCATCGGCGAGGACTCCACGGCCACCTGCCGCGGCCTGCCCGACCTGGAGAGAGTCGTCGTGTGCGGGAAGGAGGTGCCCGAGTGGGCGACGGCGTGGCCGCGGTTCCTGGCCGGGGCCACCGGCGAGGTCCCCGCGACCGGCACCCCCGACGACATCCTGCTGGTCCAGTACACCTCCGGCACGACATCCCACCCCAAGGGCGTGCTGCTCACCCAGCGCAGCATGTGCGCCGACGCGTTCTTCTCCGGGGCGCGCCTTGGCCTGCGCCCCGGTGACCGCTTCCACAGCGCCCGGCCCTTCTTCCACGTCGCCGGCAGCACCCTGTCCGTACTGGCGTCCATCCAGCACGCCGCGACCCTGGTGACCATGGCGCGGTTCGAACCGGCCGAAGCGCTGCGGCTGTTGGAGGGTGAACGCTGCACACACTTCTCCGGCAACGACACCATCGCGCTGATGCTGCTCAACCACCCCGACCGCGCACACCGCACGCTGCACCTGCGGGGCGCGTGGGTCGCGGCCTCTCCCACCGTCATCCGCCGGGTGATCGACGAGCTGGGTGCCACCGAGTGCGTCGCCGGATACGGCCTGTCCGAAGCCTCGCCCAATGTCGCCCAGTCCTGCTGGTGGGAGGACGACCAGGTCAGGGCATCCGGTGCGATGCTGGTGGAGCCTGGCGTCGAGGTGCGCATCCGCGCCGCGGACGACACCCGCGACTGCGGTCCCGGCGAGCCGGGCTCGATCCTGGTGCGCGGCTGGAACGTCATGCGGGGCTATCTGGACGCGCCGGAGGCGACCGCCGCCGCCATCGACCCCGACGGCTGGCTGGCCACCGGTGACGTCGGCGCGCTCGACGCCACGGGCCGGCTGCACTTCGTGGGCCGCACCAAGGACATCATCCGGGTCGGCGGCGAGAACGTCGCACCGGCCGACGTGGAGAACACCTTGCACCGGCATCCGCGGGTGCGGCATGCCGTCGTGGTCGGTGTCCCCGACGAGCGGCTGGTCGAGGTGGTCTTCGCGTTCGTCGTCCTCACCGAACCGGGCACCACCGAGGACGAACTGATCGCCTGGGCGCGCACCCGCATGGCCGGGTTCAAGGTCCCCCGCCATCTGCGCATCGTCGAAGGGTTCGAGGACATCGGCATGACCGCCAGCTCCAAGGTGCAGAAGAACCGGCTCGCCGCCCACGCCCGCGGGCTGCTCACGCGGCGGGACGACGAGGTGCCGGCATGACCGGCGTGATCCGTATCCCCACCCCCGTCACCCGCCTGCTCGGCATCGACCTTCCCGTCATCCAGGCCGGCATGTCCTGGGTCTCCTCGTGCTCGGCCCTGCCGCTGGCGGTCAGCGGGGCCGGTGGCCTCGGGGTCATCGCCGCGGGGCCCATGCGCCTGGACGACCTGGCCCGTACCCTCGACGAGATGGCCGCGGGCACTGACCGCCCCTGGGCGGTCAACCTGCCGCTCCACCGGGCGGGGGCCGACGACGTCATCGATCTGCTCCTCGCCCGTCGGCCGCCCGTACTGATCGCCTCGCAGGGCGGACCGCGCCGCTACCTGGAGCGTTTCCGTGCCATCGGCACCGTCTGCCTGCATGTCGTCGCCGGTGTCGAGCACGCCCGCAAGGCCGCCGACGCGGGCATCGACGGGCTCGTCGTCGTCGGCGCGGAGGCCGGCGGGCACCCGCCGCCCTCGATGGTCACCACGCAGGTCCTCATCCGGGCCGTGGTCTCGGCCGTCCCCGAAACCCCGGTGATCGCCTCCGGCGGGATCGCGGACGGCTCCGGACTGGCCGCGATGCTCGCCCTGGGCGCGGGGGCCGCCCAGTTCGGCACCCGTTTCCTGGCCACCCGGGAAGCCACCGTGCACCCCGACTACCAGGCCGCCGTCCTCGCCGCCGGTGTCGACGGCACCCGCACCGTCGGACACGGCCTCGGTGTCATCCGCGCCCTGGAGAACGAGTTCACCGCGCGCATGCGCCGCCTTGAGGAATCCGGCGCCGAAATCGACGTGCGGCGCAAGGAGTTCCAGGCCGCCACCCTCAGGGACGCCGCCCTGTACGGCCGGGTCCGGGAAGGCAAGGTGGAGGCGGGCCAGTCTGCGGGACTCATCGACACGGTGCTCCCCGCGGCGGCCGTCGTGGAGCGCATCGTCGCCGAGTACCGGGCCGCGCTCACCCGCCTGCCGCTGCCGGTCGTCCCCGAGCCGCCTGACCTGTGAGACGACGTCGTGGCGGAGATCCTCCGACGGGGTCTCGGCACCTTCGCCGAGCTCGGTTATGCCGCGACCACCATGAGGGAGCTGGCCTGGCGGCTCGACGTCAGTCACAACTTCATCAACGACCGTTACGGGTCGAAGGGGAACTTCTGGCGCGCTGTCGTGGACTTCGCGCTGTCTGGATGCCCACCCTGCGCTCGGCCGGCTGAATCCCGCCGCCGCGCCGACGACGGAGCAGGACAGAAACAGCATGGCCGACGCACTCTCAGGTCTCGTCCTCCACAGCCTGCTCCCGCCCGCGCATGGCGAGACGTCGAACCCCTAGTTGTTGCGGGCAGTAGTTGTTGCGGGCAGTGCGTCTGGTCCGGCCCGCGTGGCTCTGCCTCGGGGTCTGCGGCGCGGCCCGCCCCGTCCGGTTCGCCGTGCCGGTGCCTCCCGCCTTTCGGCGGGTGTCCGCGGCGGGCCGACGCGGACGGTTGTGGGACCGGCCTGGACCGGCCGGTCGATGTCACCGGTCGCGTCGGCTGTGGTATGTGGTGCGGCGCGGGCCGGGAATCCCGCCGGACCGCAGCGCGGTCCGGGGTGGGCGTCAGACGGTGGTGGGCGGCAGGCGTTCCGACGCGTGTCACTTGAGTTGCTTGGCGACTGTCTCCAGTAGCTCGTCGGAGAAGTCTTGGTCGGCCACGGCCCGGGACATGAGCACGGCGCCGACCAGGGCGCTGAGGGTGAGCATTGCCTCGGCCCGGGCATCCGCGGCGTCGTCGTCCAGGCCGGCGATCAGCTCCAGGTATGTGCGGACCTGCTTCTCGTAGGTCTCTTTGAGGTGCTGGTCGCCGCGTCCGGCGGCGGCTCCGAGGGAGACCAGTGCGCAGCCGGTGGCCGGTCCGTCGCGGTGTCGCTTCGCGAGGTAGCTGTCGATGAGACCGGCCCGTGCGTCCTGATCGTTCTTCCGGGCGGCCCGCTCCATCTTCGCCGAGCCCTCGGCCAGGGCGACGGCGGCGGCCTGGGCGATCAGATCGTCGCGTGAATCGAAGTGTTTGTAGAAGCCGCCGTGGGTGAGCCCGGCCTCCTTCATGAGGTCCGCGATGCCGGGGCGGCTGACGCCTTCGGCACGGACCTTGCGCGACGCGATCCGCAGCACCCGTTCGCGGCTCGCCACCTTCTCCGCCTGTGAGTGGCCCATGCCGGCCCTGCCTTCCGTGGGGCGGCGCAGTGCAGCCACCGCGCATCTGGATGATGTGCATCATACACCCTTGTCTCGTGCGGGCGATTCGGTGCTGTCCGTTTGACTTTCAGGATGACCGACGTAATCTTCCAATCTGGATGTTATTCGTCATCCAGATTGGAGTGGAACCCGTGCACCAGACCTGTGACCCCTGCCGTGCGGCCGTTTTGCTGGTCGACCCCTACAACGACTTCTTGTCCGAGGGCGGCAAGATCTGGCCGCGTTTGGAGCCCATGGCGGAGGAGGTGGGCCTGCTGCACCACCTGCGCTCCGTGGTCACCGCCGCCCGCGAGAGCGGTGTCGGCGTGGTGTTCGTTCCCCACCGTCGCTGGGAACCGGGTGACTACGAGATGTGGGATCACCCCAACCCCACCCAGCGCGCCATCATGGAGCGGCACAGTTTCGCCCGCGGTACCTGGGGCGGGGAGTTCCACCCCGATTTCCAGCCGCGGCCCGGCGACATCGTGGTGCAGGAGCACTGGGCGCAGAGCGGTTTTGCCAACACCGACCTTGACTTCCAGCTCAAGCAGCACGGCATCACCCACGTCGTGATCGTCGGCCTGCTGGCGAACACCTGCATCGAGTCCACCGGGCGCTTTGCCATGGAGCTCGGCTACCACGTGACGCTGGTCCGTGACGCCACCGCGGCGCTCCTCCCCGAGATGATGCACGCCGCGCACGAGCTGAACGGCCCCACCTACGCCCACGCCATCACCACCACCGACGAGCTCACCGCCGCTTTCAAGGGAGCGCACGCATGACACTGACCGGAGAACTGCTGCTCGGAGCGGCAGGTATGCCCGCCACCGCGGGGACGATGAAGGCGCTCAACCCCGCCACCGGAGAACTCATCGAGCCGGAGTTCGCCTTCGGTGGCGCGGCCGAGGTCGACCGTGCGGTCCGCCTGGCGAACGATGCCCTGGACTCTTACAGCCACACCGGGCCGGCCGAGCGGGCCGCATTCCTCGACCTCATCGCGGACAAGCTCGAGACCGTCAAGGACGAACTCGCCGCGCGGACCGCGTTGGAGACCGGCCTGCCCGCCGCCCAGTTCGAGGGCGAGGCGGTACGGACCGCCGGTGTGTTCCGCAAGTTCGCCACCGTTGTCCGTCAGGGCCGCTTCCTCCAGGCGGCCATCGACACCGCACAGCCGGATCGCCGGCCCGCACCGCGCATGGACCACCGGCTGCTGAAGGTGGCCCTGGGGCCCGTGGTGATCTTCGGCGCCAGCAACTTCCCGATCTCCTACTCAGTGGCGGGGGGCGACACCGCCTCGGCCCTGGCAGCAGGCTGCCCCGTCGTCGTCAAGGCCCACAACGCCCACCCCGGCGCGTCCGAAATCCAGGGCCGTGTCATCCAGGAGGCCGTCGCCGAGGCGGGACTGCACGAAGGTGTCTTCTCCCTCGTCCGTGGCGCCGGCAACGAGATCGGTGAGGCCCTGGTGGACCATCCCCTGGTCCGGGCGGTCACCTTCACCGGCTCCGAGGGCGGCGGCATGGCCCTTTACCACCGGGCTCAGCGGCGTCCCGACCCCATCCCCGTGTTCACCGAGATGACCAGCGTCAACCCGACCTTCGTACTGCCCGCCGCCCTGGCGACCCGCGGCACGGAGATCGGCGGCGTCCTGGTCCAGCGCGCCATGTACAACGTCGGGCAGGCGTGCCTGAAGCCCGCCATACTCCTCGCCATCGACGGACCCGGCTTCCAGGAACTTCGTGACGCGGCGATCGCCGAGGTCGAGAAGGCGGCCGCACGGACCATGCTCACACCCGGCATCCACGACTCCTACACCCGCAACGTACAGCGTATGCAGGGCGAGGGCGCCACTCTGATCGGCGCGGGACCGACACCGGCCCACGTAGGGGACGGGCAGTCCCTGCTGTACGAGGTCACCGGTGAGCAACTGCTGGCCGCGCCCGCCCTGCGCGAAGAGGTCTTCGGCCCCGCCATCCTGCTGGTCAGACTGACCGGCCCGGATCAGTTGCTCGGGACGGCCCGCGCCTTCCGCGGACAACTCTCGGCGACCGTACATGCCGAGGCCGCCGACCGCCTCGCCGTCGAACAGCTCCTGCCGATCCTGGAGCGCCGCACCGGACGCATCGTGTTCAACGCCTTTTCGATCCCGCAGGAGGTCTCCTACGCCTCCACCCATGGCGGCCCGTTCCCGGCCACCTCCGACAGCCGCTTCACCTCCGTGGGCATGGGCGCGATCGAGCGGTTCGTACGCCCGGTCACCTACCAGAACTTCCCTGACGAACTGCTGCCGCAGCCACTGCGCGAGGCGAACCCGCTACACCTGTGGCGGCTCGTCGACGGAGAGCTCACCCGGCACTGACCCTGGCCACGGGCCCCGTAGGCTCTCCCGAACGGGGCCCGTTCGCTCTCCTGGAACGAAGGGAGCCCCTTTCCATGACCATTGCCGGCCAAGCGGCCGCGGGGAATGAACGCGAGGCCCGCGAAGAGGTCCGCAAGAAGCTGCTCGGCGTATGGCACCTCGTGTCCTACACGACGACGAGCACCGACGGGGAGGTCATCCACCCCTTCGGCCCCACCCCCTACGGCCTGATCGTCTACACCCCCCAGGGATACATGTCCGCCCAGCTGGGGCGCGGCGACCGCCCGCCCACGAGATCGGCACGTCTCGAGGACGCGTCGGCCGGTGAACTGGCCCGGGCAGCGGTCGGCTACGTTGCCTACGGCGGGCCGTTCGAAGTCATTGATCCCACAACCGTCGAACACCACGTCACCACCAGCCTCTTCCCGAACTGGATCGGACGGTCCCAGGTCCGGAAAGTGGGCTTCGAAGGCTCACTCCTCACGCTCGGCGTCGCCACTCCCACCCGCCTGTGGGGTGCGGAACGCACAGCCGAACTCACCTGGAGCAGGCCGGACTGACCATCGTGGACAGCGTCCGCCACAGCGGCCCAGTGACTTCGTGCGGCCGGCTGCCCGGCCGAGCGTCTTATGGCCGCCGCCCTCATCCAGCCGGTCGGGCCCGGGTCGTTGGGGTGCGGTTGTACGGCGGTGACCACCGCGGTCATCCAGGGCCACAAGGGCAGGGTCCCGAGGACCTTCGCGCGCAGATTTGCCTCGCTGTCGGCGCGCCACACACCGATGCTGCGGAGCTCGCTCACCGGGCGCCACAGCCGGATCAAGTGGCCCGCGGAGGCGAGTTCCTTCGCCCGGGGCGGCCCCGCCATCGTCGCCGAGCTCGTCGCGGCCGGCCACACTGTCACCGGTCCGGCGCGCTCGGATGCCGCCGCCGCCCGGCTGGAGTCGCTGGGCGCCACACCACACCGCGGCTCCGTGGACGATCTCGACAGCCTGCGCGGCGGCGCCGAAGCCGCCGGCGGTGTCCTGCACATGGCCTACTGCGGGGACTTCTCCGACCCCGACGACATGATGCGGCGCGACCGGACCGCGATCGAGTCGCTCGGCCAGCCGCTGGAACACTCGGGCAAGCCGCTCGTCATCACCTCGGGCACCCTGGTCATGCCCGCCGGCTGGGAGACCACTGAGAAGGAGGAGCCCGACACGGCCGGGATCGCAGCCTTCCGCATCGCGGGTGGGCGAGCTTGTCTGGGCTTCGCCGCCGGAGGTCCAGGACGCGCCGATGCCGCGGTTCGGCAGCCTGGCGAAGGTCCCGGAGCCTGTCCACAGGCGATCCGTGGTCCCTGGAGGCATGACCGATCACGAGCAGCAGCCGGCCCCGCGCCGCGGCAAGGTCCTGGACGCCCTCGCGCTGGCGGAGGAGCGCGGAAGGTGTTCACCCGGCCTGCGCCGAAATCCGCGAGAGCTCAGTGCCTGTCCTACGTTCTGAGGCATGGGTTGCGGCCGGTCATTCGTAGGATCGGTGGGCCCAGGGGCTCCAGCTATGACTCAGTGCCTGTCGCCGTCTCATGGCTTCGAAAACTTGGGCGCCTGGAACCCCGTGACGACTCGACCGCTGATGGGGATACGCGACTCGATCGCTTTGTAGGACAGCGCCGGCGAGGTCGTCTGCGGGCTGCTCACGGCGAACGGCCGGCGGGGCACAGCCAGCCGGTGGTCTACATCACCGGTTTGGCCGTCCAGCACGCCACGTCCGGGTGACGCTTGCTGACATGCGATGCTCCGTTTGCTCCCCGATGGTTCCGGTACTTCGGGCGGGCAGCGTCATCTCAGACGGTCCCGCTGCTTCAGCTTGCCGCACCACCCGGCCACCCGTATGGCGCAGCGGTTCACCGCGGTAAACCAACTCCGCTCACGGGTATTCACCCGAGTTGTCCAGGTATTGACGTTCTGCCTCAAGGGAGACTTCGCGGGCCTGCCCGATCTCCACTCACTCTTCCCTCGCCCGTCGCCACCGGCGAGGGAAGACAGACCGTACCTTCGTGACCGCTGTCCGACAGCGATCTGACACGTGGATCCGCGCTGGGGAACGGAGCTCGAGAAGTCGTACGTGGTCGTGGTCGCGGGCTATGCCGTAGGGCGGCACGGTGGACGGGTTGAGCTGGGCGGCTGCGGAGTCCTTCACCGGCCCGGGGGCTTTGTCATCGAGATCCACGTCGGCGTCCCGCGGTGATGCGAGGGTAGGTCCCGGCCTGCGCGTTGCTGTCTTTGTGCAGGTATTCCTGAATCGACCCTGCCTCGGCATGCCAACGCCAGGAGATCATGGTGAGTACCGTTTCGCCTCTTCCGTTCCGGCTACCCCTGGTGCGTGCCGCCGACGAGTTCGCGCTCACCACCGTCCTGTTGTTCATCGCGGTGACTGTCGTCCGGTGGCTGCGCGGTTCGGGCTCCCCGCTTTACGTCGCCGACCTGCACGTCGCACTCGGTGTCATCGGCGTTCTCAGCGGGGCCGTCCTCACCGGGCTGATCTTCACCCCGCCCGGCAGGCGCAGCGGAGGGCACATGAATCCCGCCGTGACGGTCGCCCTGTGGCTGGTGGACGCCTTTCCCGGCCGCAGTGTCCCGCCCTATGTGCTCGCCCAACTCGCGGGCTCCGTGGCGGGGACAGGCCTGGCGCGCCTGGTGTGGGGTGATGCGGTCTCCCTGCCGCCGGTCGCTTACGGCGCGATCAGGCCCGCGCCCACCTGGGAGCCCGCGTCGGTCTTTCTCGCCGAGGCGGGATGCATGATGGCCCTGATCCTTGCTGTCGGGTTCTTCCTGGCCCATACCCGCTACATCCGCCTGCTGCCGTACGTCATCGGGCTGTCCGTCGCCTTGGTGATCGCTCTCCTCGGCCCCCTCAGCGGGGGCTCGATCAACCCCGCCCGCCAGTTCGGGCCTGCCGCGCTCTCCGGGCAGACCACCGATCTGTGGATCTATCTGATCGCGCCGATCCTGGGAGCCGTCATAGGGGCCGCGATCTACCACCTGTTCATGTGGCGGTTCCATGCGTGCCAGCCCCTGACGTACAAGCTGGCGGGTGACGACGACAGGGAGAAGGGCGACTGAAGTCGGCATCCCTGCCGTTGGCGTACGCCGATGGCCCTCCCGCCCGGCATCGGCCTCACCCTGGGCCCTGGCCTGGCCGGCTGGTTGTCGCCCGGGGCGTCGTCGCCTGTCGATGTCCGCTCTAGTCTAAATTGGATAGTTTGCTATATATTGATAGCTTTACTCTGATCCGCGATGAGCGGATGTCCGGACCGAGCGGAGGACTGATTCGTCCATGTACATCGTGGTTGCGGGTGCTACTGGTGTGGTTGGCCGACTGCTTGTTCCGTTGCTGTTGGAGGCGGGGCATCAGGTCACGGGGATCTCCCGCTCGGTTGCGGGTGCGGAGCGTGTCCGGGGTCAGGGTGCGTCAGCTGCTCAGGCAGATGTTCTCGACCGGGACGCTCTGCGCCAGGTAGTGGCAGCGGCCGCACCGGATGCCGTGATTCATCAGCTGACTGATCTGTCGGGGGCGGACGGGAGGGCGACCAACCGGCTGCGCCGGGAGGGGACGCGCAATCTGGTGGACGCGGCCAAGTCCGCCGGTGTGCAAAGGATCGTTGCCCAGTCGATTTCCTGGGCGTACGTGCCGGGTGAGGGCCCGGCCGACGAGACCGCACCACTCGACACCGGGGCGGCGGAGCCGCGTGGGGGGATGGTCGACGGTGTCCGGGCGCTGGAGGATACGGCGGCCGAATTGGGCACCGCGGTGCTGTTGCGGTACGGCATTCTGTATGGCCCCGGCACCTGGTACGCGCCGGGCAGCGCAGCGGCCGCAGTGCTGGCTGGTGATCCGGACGCACGTTTCCTGGGGAGCGTCGAGGCGGACCATTCTGTGATGTCGTTCCTTCACGTTGCCGATGCCGCACGGGCCGCCGTTGCCGCTCTCGACTGGCCGTCCGGCCCTGTCAACATCGTGGACAACGAGCCGGCCCAGGCTCGGGAGTGGGTGCCGATTTTGGCCAGTGCCCTCGGCGTGCCCGCGCCTGAGCCCACATCAGGACACCAGAGCTGGGCACGAGGAGCATCGAACAGTCTGGCCCGCTCCCGAGGATGGCAACCCGAGTACGCGACGTGGCGATCCGGCTTCGCAGCACAACACGCCTGACAAGTGAAACGGGAAGGAGGTGCGGCACACCCGAGGAGTGAGCGAGCGGCTCTGTACGCGACGGAGGGTTATGGCTCAACTTCGGTGCTCTGTCGCTGATTTGGGGGTGGTGGCGGGTTGATCATGGTGACAGGAGGATTCGGCGTCGTAAGAGGTCGAAGTTGGCCCGGTCGTACATCTGTCTCTTCAGCAGTTTGATCCTGGTGACGTTGCCCTCGACCGGCCCCGAGGTGGGGGTGGTGGTCAGGGTGGCGAGTACGGCTGCGCGGTCGCGCCGTCCGCCGGCGGCCAGGGTGCTCAGTTCTCGTTGTCCGTCGAGGCGGACATCGGCGAGCCAGATGTCGAGGGCGAGGTGCTCGCTGGACGAGCTGATCCGCATCGCCGGCAGCCGCTGGGCGATCGAGGAGTGCTTCCAGAGTGCGAAGCAGGAATGCGGCCTGGACGACTACCAGCTCCGCCGTTACCCCGGCTGGCACCGCCACGGACGGCCACCCAACTCGACCGCAGCCGGCTCGTCAGCCGGACGCTCGGCCGGCGGTGCCGTTCGGCCGGCCCGCCGAGCTGCTCGACGAAAGTCCTGCGGGAACAGCTCCTGCGGCCGCAGAAGTACCGGCGCACCCGAAGCCGGACCACGACCCGGCGGGAGCCCAACGGCCGCTCGTCCAGGGGGCGTTGTTGGTAAGAGCTCTGCGCGCGCCCCGCCCGCTTCCGGCAATCCGGGCACCGGCCCGGACTACCGGTGGACACCGCCTCCACTACCAAGCCGCCGGAGGAGTCGCTGACGCGCTCCACTCGCACATCGATCCCGGGAAACAGCACATCCTCGGCCGTCTTGCTCGCCGCTGCAGGAAACACCCTGCCGAAACGATCCCCCGTTCCCGCCCCCTGACCTGGAGACGACGCGGCTCACGGGCTGCGCGCAGAGCAGCACGATGACTCCCGCTCACCCTGCCAAAACCACTGGTCTTGCACCGGTTCGCCGAGCACGAGTACCCCGCCACCGCATGACCGGCATGGACGCATCTGCTGGAAGGTTCAGGCTGGGTCTCTACAAGCATGTGGGCGCCCAGCAGGGACTGCTCACCCAGACCATGGCGGGCACGATTGAGGCCCTCGGCGGCCGCCGAGGGCCTCAATCGTGCCGTCGAGCGGCTGCCGGAGCCGTCATCGCACCCTCAATCTTCTACTAAATCGAATTCAAAAAGCAGGGCGGATCGCGGTCCTGCAGAGGCCGCTGCGCTACGTGAACATGGCTCTGTACTGCGGTTTTTCGAAATGCTGTGCGGGAGTCTAGCTGTGTTGAGTTCAGTTCTGTAACCTCCGAGGCGTCGGCAGAGAACGGCCTGTGCCGAAGGAGGGAGAGTCGGTCATGAGCGTTACTCACCAGTCCGCCGCCTCAGAGGCGGAACCGGCGCCGCCCAGTCCGCGTTCCGTACGCCGCGCGATACTCGCGGCATGCCTCGGCACGTTGATCGAGTACTACGATTTCAGTATTTATGGCTACCTGGCCGTGGTCATGGCTCCACAGTTCTTTCCGAGCGACGATGAGGCCGCCTCAGTGCTGGCTGCGCTCGCGGTGTTCGGCACCGGCCTTGTCGTGCGACCGCTCGGGGGTATCTTTTTCGGGTGGCTCGGCGACCGGTTCGGCCGCCGTAAGGCGCTGGTCTCCTCGGTGCTGTGCATGGGGGTCGCCAGTAGCATCACCGGGCTGCTGCCGACGTATCACCAGATCGGTGTGACGGCCGGAGTGCTGCTGTTGCTCGCCAGGATGGCGCAGGGGATCTCCTCCGGCGGCGAGTCGGTGGGCTCGTACGCCTACGTCTACGAGTCGGCGCCGCCTCGTAGGCGGGCCTTCCTCGGTGGATTTTCGCCCATGGGGTCCAACCTCGGGTTCGCGATCGCAGCCGCGGCAGCAGGCGCGGTCTCTGGACTCACCACGCAGGATCAGATGGCGGCATGGGGCTGGCGGCTGCCCTTCCTGATGGCCGTGCCCCTCACCCTGTTCTGCCTCTGGGCCCGACTGCGGGTCGAGGACACCCCTGAATTCGCGGCGGCCGCCCAGAGCCGTGACATTCCTGCTGCCCCGGTCCGCGAGGTCCTCTCGACCCACCGCAGGGCGCTTCTGCAGGCTGTGGGGTTGTCAGTGGCGCAGAGCGGTGCCCTTTTCCTCGGCCTGACATACATCGGTGTCTATCTGACCACCGACCTGGGATATGACCCGACCCACGTGTTCTGGATGACCTCGGGGGTTGTGTTCGTTTCCGTGCTGCTCATGCTGCCGGCGGGTTGGCTTGCCTCCCGGTTCGGCTGTCGTCGCATCGTGATGGTCGGCTTGCTGGGGTTCCTGGTGACCGCTTATCCCGCGATGTCGCTGATGGGTCGGCATAATCTGGCCCTCGCCGGTGCGGCATACCTCCTGTTCCTCTCAAGCGGCTCGCTGGTGCTGGCTCCTGCGGCCAGCCTGTGGCCGCGTCTGTTCGAGCGCCGGGTCCGTTACACCGGCATGGCCATCGGGTACAACGTCGGCGTCGTCCTCGCCGGCGGTACGGCTCCCTACATCGCGGCCTACCTGGTCCACCAGACCGGCAACCTGCTCTCCCCGGCGTTCTACGTCATGGTGGTGTGCGTGATCGGAATCGGTACTCTTCTCACCATCCGCAAGGACGTGTAGCGGCACTGACCGTCCCGGTGGCCGCCGGGCATGGAACCGGCGGCCACCTGACCGCTCCCCTCAGCTGCCGGCCTCGGTGTCGGAAGCACGGGCATGACCGGTCCGGCCTATGGTCTGGCCGCCATCGACGAGGAACTCACCCCCGGTGGTGTAGGAGGCATCGTCGCTGGCGAGGAAGAGCACCATGCGGGTGACCTCCTCAGGCTCCCCGATGCGCGGCAGCGGCTGCCGCGCGAACAACTCGGGGGTGGCTCTCTCTCCCATGGGCGTCCTGATGACACCGGGGTGTACGGAGTTGACGCGTACCCCGGTGCCTGCCAAGTCCAGTGCCGCTGCCTTGGTCATGCCCCGCACCCCCCACTTGCTCGCGACGTAGCCGATGCCGTCTGCGAAGCCCATGAGGCGGACTGCCACGACTCTTCGCTGGTGACATCGAGGTGCCAATACTGTGCGCGGGCGAGTTCCCCGGACAGGGTTTCTCCCTCGTCGTCCAGTACATCGCAGATGGCGACCCGGGCACCTTCCGCGGCCAGACCGCGTGCATGTGAGGCGCCCATGCCCCGAGCACCGCCTGTGACGATCACGACTTTTTCGGCGAAGCGCATTCCACATTCTCCTTCTGTAGACGCGAGTGGGCGTTCGGGGAACTGAAGGAAGCGGCGCATCAGTCGGGCACCAGTACAGCCCTGCCGCGCACCCGGCCTCGCCGGAGCCGCTCGAAAGCCTCCGTCGCGGCGGACAGCGGGAACTGCTCTGTCTCGACGTGGATCGCCCCTGAGTGGGCCAGCGCGATGACCTCGGCGAGCTCGGGGCGGCTTCCCCAGAACGGCAGCGAAAGGCTGAGGCCCTGCGGCAGCGCGCCCGGCTTGCGTACCGTCAGGTGGCCGCCGCCACTGCCGACCACGGCGAGTGCACCACCCGGGCGCAGGACGCTCGCCGCGAGTTCCATCGAAGCCGTGGTGCCGGCGAAGTCGAGCACGGCGTCCGGTCCGATGCCTCCGCTCCGCGCCTTCAGCACATGGCCGGTGTCCGCTTGCAGCAAGGTCCCGAAGTGTGCTCCGCAGCGGTACGCGAGAGCCAGGGCGTCCTCTCGGATGTCGACCGCGAGAACGCGGCTTTCCGTGGTCGCGCGGAGGATCTGGACGGCCAGGTGGCCGAGTCCGCCGACACCGATGACGACGGCGGTGGAGCCTGCTTCGAGCGTGTGCCGCAAGCCGGCGATGGCATGGTAAGACGTCAGGCCCGCGTCGGAGAGCGGCGCCGCCTGGTCGGCCGCCAGGTCGCCGATCGGCACCAGATATCGGACGGACGGGACGAGGACGTACTCGGCCATTCCTCCGTCCCGGCCCAGTCCGGCCCCGCTCCAGGCGAGGGTGTCGCGCCGGTCGCAGTAGTTGTCCATCCCCGCGGCGCAGCGGTCGCATGCGCCGCAGCCCCACGGTCCGTAAAGCACCACGCGTTCGCCGACCGTGCCGCCTTCGGCTTCGGACCCGAGCGCCGCGACGTGCCCGGCGACCTCGTGGCCGAGGGTGAATGGAAGTCGGTAACGGAAAACCCCTTCAGGCGCGTTGGTGAGGTGCAGGTCGGAGTGGCAGAGCCCAGTGGCCTCGACCCGCACCAGCGCCTCCTGGCCGTGGGGGACCGGCCGATCGACCTGGGTCGGAGCCGGGGGTTCTCCCCACGTGATCAGCCGCAGTGCCCGCATCTTCACAGTCCCAGGTCTTGTCAGTCTCACAGGCTTCCACGCTAACAGAGTTGAAGTCAGTTCAATGGATCGGGGGGAGGGGATGGCTACGGTGCGCAGGGACGCCCAGGCGGGTCGATTCGCGGACAAGGCCGCCTTGGTGACGGGCGCCGGTTCCGCCATGGGTGCGGCAGTGCCCCGGCACGTTGCCGCGGAGGGGGGAAGGGAGGTCGTGCCGGCAGACGTGGACGTCGAGAATGCCGCCCCGCCGCCAGGGGGCTGCCCGCCGCCAAGGCGGTCGAACTCGACGTGGCAGACGGCCGGTGTGGACGACCCGGAGGTCAAGCAGCGGATTGCGGAGGCGCTGGTCGAGGGGCGGCCGGTCGCGGTGACCGACCGACTCGGAGCCGCTTCCTGGCGGCGCGCCGTCGGCACCCCTGCCTCGGGATCTACCCGAACGCGGTGGCTCCGGGCCACACGGAGACGGGCTTGGCGGCCCCGAACGCCCAAGTAATTGCGGGCTGGATTCGCCGACCCGCGGGTGCGCGTGTACGCAACAACCGAGGAGACCACCGACGCTGATCTGCTGGGAAGCGTCTGGCACACCGGGCCGTTCTGCTTGGAGATTCGGCGAACCCGTCCGAGCGATCACCGAGCCGTCCTGCGTTGCCCCACGCCCCCGTTCATCGGGTCACCGAACGGCCGATGACCTCGCGCATGATCTCGTTGGTGCCGGCCCAGATGCGCGTGACACGGGCATCCATCCAGTCCTGGGCGACGGCGCTCTCGCGCATGTAACCCAGCCCGCCGTGCATCTGGACGGCAGCATCGACGATCGTGCCCTGTACTTCGGATGTCTTGAGCTTGGCCATCGCTGCCTGCTCGGGGGTGAGCTCATGAGCGACATGCGCCGCGATGCACGCGTCGACGAACGCCTGTGTTGCCTCGGCCTCGGTCACCAGGTCGGCGAGCAGGAAGCGCGTGTGCTGGAGAGCGGCAATGGTCTTACCGAATGCCTCGCGCCGTTTGACATGGGTGATCGCCTCGTCGAGCACCTTCCTCGCGTGTGCGATGTTGCACACCGCCGACGCGAGGCGTTCCTGGGCCAGATGCTTCATCATCGCCGGGAAGCCTCCGCCGACGTCTCCGATCACCGCGTCGTCGGAGACCCGGACTTCGTCGAAGTAGAGCTCCGCGGTGTCGCCCTGCGGCTGGCCGACTTTGGACAGCCGCCTGCCGTGGTCGAAACCCGGCGTACCGGCCTCCACCGCGAAGAGTGTGATTCCCTTCGAACGGCTGCCGGGTTCGGTCTGCGCTGCGACGATGGTGAGCGCCGCTGACGCGCCGTTCGTGATGAAGGTCTTGGCGCCGTTGATCACCCACTCGTGCCCGTGGCGCACCGCGCGGGTCCGCAAGGCCGCCAGGTCGGACCCGCCGGACGGCTCGGTCATCGCGATGGCCGTGACCAACTCGCCGCGGCAGAACGACGGTAGCCAGCGCTTGCGCTGGTCGGGCGTCGTGAGGTTCACAAGGTAGGGAGCGATGACATGCGTGTGTACCCCTAGCGCGCAGGCGTACGCGAGTCCGGCCTGGACGAGTTCCTCGTCCAGGACGGCATTGAACCGGTAGTCGTCAATCCCCGCCCCGCCGAGGTCCTCGGGCACGCACAGGCCGAGGAAACCGTGGCCGCCCGCTGTGCGCCACACCTCTTGGGGTATCTCGCCCTGCGCCCCGTGTTCCTTGACGTGGGGCTTGATCTCGCGCTCCACGAACTCCCCAACCGCGGCCCGGAAGTCCTCATGCTCGGTTTCGAAGATGGTTCGACGCATCTCTCTCCTCGGTATGGAGCTAGGTAGTACTAAATTGATGTCAGTTCAGTTGTGAATCTCTTGAGGATGGCCAGACATGGATCTCACTGCACCACAGTCCCCGGCCGAGCTCTTTTCCCTGAAAGGCCGCACCGCGTTGGTGACCGGGGCGTCGTCGGGACTCGGCGCCTGCTTCGCCCTGCTGCTCGCCGAGGCGGGCGCGGACGTAGTGGCCACGGCTCGCCGGGCCGACCGGCTGGCCGAGTTGCGGTGGCTGCATCCCGCGATCAGGCCGCTGCCGGACGACATCGACTCGCCCGACGACCGTCGCCGGATCGTCACGGAGGCGATGGGCGAGGCGACGGTATCGGGCCGGGTCGACATCGTCGTGAACAACGCGGGCATGAGCGGTCCCCTTCGTGTCGAGGAGGAGGAGCCCGACGACGTCCTGCGGCTGCTCTCGGTCAATCTGGTTGCCGCCTACGCGTTGACGCGCGACCTGGTCATGGCCGCCGATCCGCCGTCGGGGATGAGTGTCGTCAACGTCGCTTCGATTCTCGGGCTGGTGTCCGGTGCGCCGGTCGGTGGCGCGGGATACGCCTCCTCCAAGGCAGGGCTCATCGGGCTGACTCGCGAGCTGGCCGGTCAATGGGGCCGGCGCGGTGTTCGGGTCAACGCCCTCGCGCCTGGCTGGTTCCCGTCCGAGATGACCGCTGGACTGTTCGCCGATGAACGCTCGGCTCGCTGGGTCGAGCGCAACACCATGGTCGGTCGCCCGGGGGCTGAGCACGAACTGGACACCGCGCTGCTCTTCCTCGCTTCCCCGGCCTCCTCCTACTGCACCGGGCAAGTGCTCGCCGTCGACGGCGGGTGGACGGCCCGTTAGACACCCGCCAGGCGGCGAATCTCCGCGCGTGCCAGCGAGTTCTTGTGGACCTCGTCGGGGCCGTCCGCGAAACGCAGCGTTCGCATCCCGGCGAATGCCTGAGCCAGGAAGTAGTCCTGGCTCAGGCCCCCCGCGCCATGTACCTGGATGGCCTTGTCGAGGATCCATTCGATCGTCTTCGGTGTCGCGATCTTGATGGCTTGGATCTCCGAGTGCGCGCCCTTGTTCCCGACCGTGTCCATCAACCAGGCCGTCTTCAGCGCCAGCAGCCGAAGTTGCTCGATCCGGACCCGGGACTCGGCGATCCAGTCACGCACCACACCCTGATCGGCGATGCGCTTACCGAACGCGACTCGCTCCGAGGCGCGGCGCACCATGAGCTCCACGGCACGCTCGGCGACACCGATCGAGCGCATGCAGTGATGGATGCGACCGGGGCCCAGCCGAGCCTGCGCGATGGCGAAGCCGTCGCCTGCGCGGCCGATCACATTGGACACCGGCACCCGGACGTTCTCCAGCACGAGCTCGGCATGCCCGCCATGGCTGTGATCGTCGTAGCCGAAGACGTGCATCCCGCGCAGGATGGTCAGCCCCTTGGTGTCCCTCGGGACGAGAACCTGGCTCTGCTGCTGGTGCCGAGGGGCACTCGGATCGGTCTTGCCCATGACGATGAAGATCGCCGCGTCGGGGTTCAGCGCCCCGGTAATCCACCACTTGCGGCCGTTCAGCACGTATTCGTCGCCGTCCCGGACGATCGACGTTTCGATGTTGGTCGCGTCGGACGACGCCACGCGCGGCTCCGTCATCGCGAACGACGAGCGGATCTCGCCGTTCAGCAGCGGTTCGAGCCACCGCTTCCGCTGGTCCTCGGTGCCGAACAGGTGCAGCACCTCCATGTTGCCGGTATCCGGCGCAGAGCAGTTCAGCGCGGGCGGAGCAAGGTGAAGGCTGCGCCCGGTGAGCTCGGCCAGTGGCGCGTACTGCAAGTTCGTCAGACCGCCGCCGTCCTTGCCAGGCAGGAAAAGGTTCCACAGGCCCCGTCGGCGGGCCTCGGCCCTGAGCTCCTGCAGCACAGGGACACGCGTCCATGCCCACCGGTCGTCGAGTGCGGCGAGTTGTTCGGCGAATGTCTGCTCGGCTGGGTAGACGTAGTCGTCCATGAAGGAGGACAGCTCCTCGAGCTTCACCTTCGTGACGTCGTCGTGCGCGAAGTCCATTAGTACTGCTCCTTCAGTGATTCGAGGCCGGCGGCGAGTGCAGGCTCGACCAGTGCCCCGGCGCGGTTGAATCCGTCCCCCACGGTCCGCCCACTGACGAAGCGGAAATGGATGCCCTCGAGGATGACGGCCAGCTTGAAGAACGCGAGGCCGAGGTGGAACCCGATCCGTGACACGTCGCGACCGCTCAACGCGGCATAGAGATCGACCACCTCGGAGGCGCTGAGGTATCCGGTGGCCGTGGAGGCATCGGCGATGCCGTCACCCTCGGGGTGCCTGGCGAGCCGGTCGTAGGCGAGCATCAGCGCCAGATCGGCCAGCGGGTCCCCGAGAGTCGCCATCTCCCAGTCCAGCAGCGCGACGATGTTGTCCTGGTCGTCGACGAGCGTGTTGTCCAACCGGAAGTCGCCGTGCACAAGGGCCGCCTCACCCGAGGGCGGCACGGCCGACTCCAGCAGGTGCCGGAGTTCGTCGACGCCTGCGAGGTCGCGGCTGCGTGACGCGTCGAGCTGGCGGCCCCACCGCCGCACCTGGCGCTCGAGGTAGCCGTCGGGGCGGCCGAAGTCGCCCAGGCCGACCCCCGTGGGGTCTACCGCGTGCAGGGACGCCAGTGTGGAGACCAGACGGCGTGATATTGCTTCGACCCGCCCGGCTCCGAGCGGTTCGAGTTGCGAGCGCCAGCGGAAGGTCATTCCCTCGACGCGTTCCATCATGTAGAACGGGGCGCCGATGACGTCGGGGGACTCGCACAGCAGATACGTGCGGGGGACGGGGACCTGACTGCCGTGCAGGGCCGTCAGCACTCGATGCTCGCGGCTCATGTCGTGGGCGGTCGCCAACACATGGCCAAGGGGCGGGCGCCGCACCACCCAGTGCCGTGATCCGTCGGTCACGTCGTAGGTGAGGTTGGACTTCCCGCCTGCGATCACGGAGCCGGTCAACTCACCCGTGGTGGTGCCGGGCAGCGCCGATTCGAGGTGGGCTCTGAGGGCGGCGAGGTCCAAACCGGGCGGTTCGGCCGCGCACGCCTCGGTCGCGTCGCTCATCGGCCCTGGAACTCTGGCGTGCGCTTCTGCTCCATCGCGTCGAGCGCCTCCTTGTGATCGGCGCTGACGAAGGTCAGGACTTCGAGCGCGGTTGAGTAATCGAATGCGGTGGTCATTGCTTGCTTGATCATCTGGTTGACCGCAAGCTTCGTGTAGGAGATCGCCACCGATGCGCCGGAGGCCAGGCGGCGTGCCCAGGCGTGGGCCCGCTCGGCCAGTTCACTGTCCGGCACGCACTCCGTGACGAGCCCGAGCCGCTCGGCGTCGGGGCCCGTCAGCGCCGAGCCGGTGAGCAGGTAACGCTTGGCCTGGACGGGGCCGATGAGCATGGGCCACAGCACCGCGCCGCCGTCTCCCGCCACGAGTCCTACCTTCACGTGCGGGTCGGCGATCGTGGCCGACTCTCCCATCACGACGACGTCGCACAGCAAGGCGAGTGTCGCGCCCAGTCCGACCGCCGGGCCGTTGACTGCGGCCACGATCGGGACCTCGACATCGAGCGCGTTCCAGACGAGCTGTTTGCCCTCGTTGCGAAGGTTGCGGAGCGTGTCAGGCCCTTGCTCCCGCATCCAGGCGAAGTCGCCACCCGCGCTGAATGCCGTGCCCGCGCCGGTCAGGACCACGGCTCGCGCCGCCCGCTCGTTCTTCAGCTGCTCGAAGAGCCTGACGAGCTCGCGATGCATGGGCCCGTCGACGGTGTTGACGGCATTGCGTGGGTTCGCCAGCGTCACGTGGAGGATGTCGTTCTTGCGCACGACTTCGATCGTGTTGAAGTCATATCGAACTTCCGGATCACTGCCTCTCACTGCAAGGCCCCTTCTCTTGCTAGCTTTATTGAATTCACTTCAGATAGTATAAGTCGATGTCGGACGAGACAAGAGACGAGACAAGACCAGGAGGGCATCGATGACACCTGCCGCTTCCCTGACCGCCCTCGACTCCTGGCGCTCGCGCGTCCACGCGGCTCCCGGCTCCACGGCCCTCGTCTACTTCGACTGCACGCTCTCGGTGGGCGAGACTGACGACCTGTCGGACGCCGTGGCAGTCGTACTCAGGGAACGCGGCGTGGGCTGCGGGGATGTCGTCGGCATCGCCCTGCAGAACTGTCCGCAGTTCGTGCTGACCGTGCTCGCGCTCTGGAAGATCGGGGCGGTCCCACTGCTGATCAACCCCATGTACCACGGTGAGGAACTGGAGTACCTGGTGTCCGACTCCGGCGCCGTGGGAGTCGTCTGCGGCACCCGCGAGGCGGAGCACGTCAGCGCGATCTGCGAGCGGGTCGACGCGTGGTCGCTGGCGACCTCCTCACGGCACTTCCAGACGCGAGACGACGACCGCGTTCTGGGGCCCGAGCCGGCCGCTACGCGTCAGGCAGACCTCGTCGAGCTGGCGATGCGACGCCTGGGAGAACGGCCGGGGGCGAAGTCCCCCGACCCGGCATCGTGTGCCTTCCTGACCTACACCTCAGGGACCACAGGACCACCGAAGGGCGCCGTGAACACTCACGCGGCAGTGCTGGCCTCGGCATCGGGGTTCGCGGCCGTGGCCGGGCTCGGCGAGCGGGACACCGTGCTGGCGATGGCGCCGCTGTTCCACATCACGGGTGCGGTGATCAACGCGGTGGTGGGACTTGTCAGTGGCAGTCCGCTGGTGCTGACCGAACGTTTTCATCCCGACGTGGTGCTCGATGCCTTCGTCGAGCACCACGTGACCTTCACCGTCGCCGCGATCACGGCGTACCTCTCGCTCGCAGGCAGCACGAGGGCCACACCGGAGGTGTTGGCCGGTGTCCGAGCCCTCTACTCGGGAGGCGCGCCGGTGTCCCCGGCCACGGTCGAGTCGCTGGAGCGCAGGCTCGGCCATTACGTTCACAACGTCTACGGCATGACCGAGACGACGTCGGCGGTTGTCGCGGTGCCCCTCGGCACCCGCGCTCCGGTCGATGTGGCCTCCGGTGTCCTGTCCGTGGGCAAGGCCATGCCGGGGGTGACCCTGCGAGTGGTCGACCCGGACGGTGCCCCGCTCGGCCCGGGAGAGCAGGGCGAACTCGAGGTGTCCGGGCCATCTGTGGTCCCCGGGTACTGGCGCAACCCTGAGGCAACGGCCGATGCGATGCCCAACGGCGCCTTGAGAACCGGGGACGGCGCCATCGTGGACGCCGACGGCTGGGTGTACATCGTTGATCGTCTGAAGGACCAGATCAACACCTCCGGCTACAAGGTCTGGCCGCGCGAGGTGGAGGAGGTCCTGCTTCGCCACGACGATGTGCAGCAGGCGGCTGTCGTCGGCCTGCCGGACGCCTATCGCGGCGAGCGCGTGAGCGCATTCGTGGTCACGAAGCCAGGCGTGACCGTGACGGACATGGACCTCATCGCCTTTGCGCGCAAGCACCTGGCGGCCTACAAGGCGCCACGGGAGGTCCGCCTGGTCGCGCACCTGCCCACGACGACGTCCGGGAAGATCCAGCGCCGCCACCTGCGCTCACAAACCTGAACCAGCAAGGCAACAGCATGATCTGAATTCAACTAAATCACGAGTATCCGTCACAGCAGCCCGTCCGTCCCGGCAGACAGGAAGACCAACCGCCATGACGATCAAGTCAGCAGCGCCCCCCACGGATCACGAAACCGCTCTGGTCGTCGTCGACCACGAACCCCTGGACTCGGCAGGCCAGGTGGCCGCCGTCCTTCGTTTCAATCGCCCGGACCAGCTCAACGCGATCAACTGGGACACCCAGCGAGAACTCGCGAAGGCACTGGCCACCGCGGAAGCGGACCCTGACGTCCGTGCCGTATTGGTCACCGGAACGGGCCGCGGGTTCAGCGCGGGAGGCGACATCACTGCGTACCGGAAGCTGCAGGCCGACCCCGTGGCGTTCACCAAGTTCGTTGACGAGTACTGCCGGCTGGTCGAGGGCATCGCGTCGATGACCAAACCCGTTGTCGCGCTCGTCAACGGCATCTGCGCCGCGGGGGGCACCGAGTTGCTGCTCGCCTGCGACTTCGCCTGGGCCGCGGAATCGGCGCGCATCGGTGACATGCACATCAACTTCGCGCAGATCGGTGGAGCCGGAGCCCTCGCGAGGCTCCCTCGGCTCGTCGGCTCGTCCCGCGCATTGGAACTGGCATTCTCCGGGCGCATGCTCGACGCCCGCGAGGCGTTCGAGTGGAGGCTGGTCAACCGGATCGTGCCGGATGACCAGTTGATCGACGAGGGCATCGAGTTCGCCCGCGGATTGGCGCTCAAGAGCCCCACGGCGCTGCATTACATGAAGAAGACCATCTGGGCGGGCTTGGGAACCGACTTCGCGCACGCGCTGAGGATCGAGCGCGACAACGCACTTGAGTACTGCCTCACCAAACCGGACTCGATGGAAGGCATCAACGCCTTCATCGAGAAGCGCGAGCCGCGCTACCGGGACCTGTGATGACCACCGTCCGCAGGCCCACCTTCGCAGGAAAGTCGGCCATCGCCGGGGTGGGCTACACCTCACTGAGCCGGGAGTCCGGCGTCAGCGTCCTCGACCTCGCGACGACGGCCTGCCGCGCCGCGGCCGACAACGCCGGTCTCGACACGGCAGAGATCGACGGAATCGTCACGTACAGCCTGCTCAACGACTCGGTCTACGGCCAGGCGGTCGCCGCCGGCCTCGGCGGGCGCCCGCTCGACTTCGCGATCGACTTGAGCCTCGGAGGGCAGGCGCCGTGCTTTGCGGTCGCCCTCGCGGCAATGGCGGTGGAGTCCGGAATGGCACGCAACGTCCTGGTCTTCCGCGCACTCAACGGCCGCAGCGGCCTGCGGATAGGCTCGACGAGCTACGAGTCGCTGACCAGCGACTTTCGTTATCCGATCGGGTTCGGCGCCTACCCCCAGTACATTGCCATGTGGGCACGGCGCTACATGGTGGAGACCGGCGCCACCTCCCGTGACCTCGGCGAGATAGTCGTCGCCCAACGCGAGTACGCCGCACGCAACGAGCGGGCCATCCTGCGCAATCCGCTGACGATCGACGAGTATCTCGCCAAGCCGTGGGTCGTCGACCCGTTCCGCACCGCGGACTGCACCCCCGAGGTCGACGGAGCCTGCGCCGTGCTCGTCACGTCCCTCGAGCACGCGCGTGACCTTCGGCAGCGTCCCGCCGTCATCGACAGCGCCGCATGGACGACGCCGCGCGGATCGGGCATCGACATGTCCGATCTCTTCAGCTGGGAGGACTGGTCCGTGAACTGCCATACATACCTCGCCGACCGGCTCTGGGGCGCGGCGAGCGTCACGAAGGATGAAGTCCAGTTCGCCGAGATCTACGACTGTTTCAGCGCGGTCGTCCCGATGACGCTGGAAGGGCTCGGGATCTGCGCCCGCGGTGAGGCTCCGGCGTTCGTCGCGAGCGGTGCCACGCGGGCGAACGGCTCGCTCCCGATCAACACCCATGGGGGCCTGCTCAGTGAGGGGTATCTCCACGGGATGAACACCCTGGCGGAAGCGGTCCTGCAGATCCAGGGCAACGAGCGGGAGCGGCAGCTCGACCGCAATGACATCGCAGTCGTCACGTCCGGAGCGATGATGGACGGCTCGGCTCTCATCCTGACCGGGGACAGGACATGAACGGGCCAGGCGCCGCTGGGTACGTCGTCCCTACGCCGAACCGCGACACCGCACCGTGGTGGGACGCGATGGCGCAGGGACGCCTCACCATGCCGGAGTGCACGAACTGTCACCGGCGGTTCTTCCCGCCCCAGCCCTTCTGCCCGCACTGCGGCTCCCGGGGGTGGAACCTCGAACCGGTACGGGGCGATGGCCGCGTCTACTCCTGGGTGGTCGCCAACAGGTCGTTCGCCCCTGAGTTCGGCCAGGATGTGCCTTACGGGATCGTGGCGGTGGACCTCAGCGACGGGGGCCGCCTGATCGGGCGCTACCTCGGTGACCCCTCAGACCTCCTGGCGGGCCTTGCCGTGGTCGCCGAAGTGGAGCGCAAGGACGGTTTCGGACTCCTGTGGTTCGCGCCCGCGGAAGCTCAGGGCAGAAAGAGGTGAAGCGGATGCGGATGCAAGACAGGGTTGCGATCGTGACGGGCGCAGGTGGCGGGCTGGGGAAGGCGCAGGTGAGCCTGCTTGCCTCTCAGGGGGCGCACGTCATCGCCACGGACATTGATGGGCACTGCGGCGACGAGTTGACCGACTCGAGCTCGGCCGACGGTGGGGATGTGGTCTTTCATCAGGCCGACGTCACCGTGCCGGGGGACTGGGACCGGCTGATCGGCACAGTGATGGAGCGCCACGGCCGGATTGACGCACTGGTCAACAACGCCGGGCTGAGCGGGCTGACCTTTCCCGATCACGACGACCTGGACGGTTGGAACACGCTCATGTCCGTGAACGCGACGAGCGTGTACCTGGGGACGACCAAAGTCGGGAAGCGCATGGCGGCCGCGAAACGCGGCTCGATCGTCAACATCTCGTCCATCGTGGGCATCGTGGGAGGCACCGGGGGCCACCCGGGGTACTACGCGTCCAAGGGCGCCGTGCGGACGTTCACCAAGATGGCCGCCCTGCGCCTCGGGCGCGACAACGTCCGGGTGAACTCGGTGCATCCCGGCTATATGCCCGCGATGCGGGGCGGCTCGACCTCGGCCTCGGAGCGCGGCAGCGGCACCGAGAGCATCCCGCTCGGTCGGCTCGGAGAGCCGCGGGAGATCGCGTACGGGGTCTTGTTCCTCGCTTGCGATGAATCGTCCTACATGACCGGGAGCGAGCTGGTCATTGACGGGGGCTTTCTCGCGCGGTGAGCCTGCCTGGCGGCCGCACGTTCATACGATCGCGCGGCCGCCGTCGGCGCTGAGCACGGCGCCGGTGACGTAGCTGGAGGCTGCGGAGGCAAGGAAGACGACCGCGCCGGCGAGTTCCTCAGGACGCCCGAACCGGCCCATAGGAATATCGGCGGTCAAGCGCTCGATCCGTTCCTTTTCGATGGTGTCGGCCATGCCGGTGGCGATGAACCCCGGAGCCAGGGCGTTGACCCGGACACCCTTGTGCGCCCATTGTGCCGCGAGATCGCGGGTCAGGCTGATCATGGCCCCTTTTGACGTGGTGTAGCTGATCGTTGACCCGTCCCTGGGCAGCAAGGTGGTCAGGCCGCCGAACGACGACACGTTGATGATCGAGCCACAGCCCTGGGTGAGCATCACCCGACCGGCTGCTTGGGCGAGCAGGAAGGCGCCGGTCAGGTTGACGTCGATGACTCGGCGCCAGCCACGCTCGATCGGCACCTCTTCGGGGGGCGCCGCCCAGAAGGTGGCGGCGCTGTTGATGGCTACGTCGATGCGTCCTGTCACCCCGAGCGCGGCGGTCACGAACGACTGCACGCTTTTCTCGTCGCTCACATCCAGGCTGTGGGCGAGCGCTGTCACGCCGTGCTCGCGCGTGAGCCGCCGGGCAAGCTCCTCGCAGCGGTCGACGCGGCGGGCACCGAGCACGAGGTGGCAACCGCGGGCCGCGAGCGCGCCTGCCATCGCCTCTGCGATGGCGCCGTGCCCGCCGGACAGGACGGCGACGTGGTCATGGAGATCGAACAGGTCCCGCATGTGACTCCTTGTTTGAAGTGACTTCAATAATGCGCACAGGGGGGTTCCGTTGCGGACGTGTATCAGTACTATAACCCCGGGCTACTAATTTGAACTCAACTCAGCTAGATTCAGATGTGTCACCCGGGCGAGGGCGTGGCGGGTGCGGGAGGACCGAGACGGTGCGCGGCGAGCAGGCGCGCGAAGTGAGGAGGTGCCAAATGAAACTTCAGGATCGTGTGGCGGTCGTGACGGCTGGCGGGTCCGGCATGGGCCAGGCCAGTGCTCGGCGACTTGCGGCGGACGGTGCCACCGTCGTGGTGGCCGACATCAACAAGGAGTCGGCGCGCGAAACGGTCGAGCTGATCGAGTCCGACGGCGGCAGCGCTGAGGTGGCGGAGGTCGATGTGGCCGACGTCGATGGCCTGAAAGGTCTCTTCGCGGACATCGACCAGCGCCACCGGCGCCTCGACATCCTTTTCAACAACGCCGGTATTCCTGGCGCGGCGGGCATCGAGATCACGCTGGAGGAGTGGGATCGCGCCGTCAACATCAACATGCGCGGTGCGTACTTCGCGACCATGTACGCACTGCCGGCGCTGCGGCGTGCCGAGGGTCGCGGCGCCGTCATCTTCAACGCCTCCACCGGTGGTCTCGTCGGTTCACCAGGTGCGCCGCTGTACGGAATGACCAAGGGGGGCGTCGTATTGCTCATGCAGTCGCTCGCGCTGACCCTCGCGTCCGAGGGCGTCCGGGTCAACGCCGTCTGTCCGGGAATGATGGACACGCCGATGCTGCCGCGCTTCTTCTCCCGGGAAGAGAATCCGGCCATCGAGGAGAAGATCCCCAGCTACGTCAAGCGCCAGGTGCCCATGGGCAGGCTCGGGCAGCCGGGCGAGGTCGCCGACGTCGTGGCGTTCCTGGCCAGTGATGATGCCCGTTTCGTGACCGGCGTGGCCATGCCGGTCGACGGCGGCTACGTCGCGAAGTGACATCCTCGCATCGGAAGGCAAGGCCATTGACCAGCACGACCACCGGCCACACGGCCGCGCCCAGTCCTACCTGGACCCTTGACCTCTTCATCGACGGTAAGCCCGAGCCGGGACGCGACACCCCGGTCACGGTGTTCGACCCGGCAACGGAGCTCGAGCTCGCGGCGGTACCGCAGGCCGACGTGGAGCAGGTCGACCGCGCTGTCCTGGCGGCGCGCCGGGCGTTCGACAGCGGTGCCTGGACGGGGCTCGGCGCCCGCGGCCGCGCCCGGCTGATGCACCGGCTCGCCGACGAGCTCGAGCGTCGGTCCGAGGAGCTGGCGGCAGCCATCACCTATGAGTGCGGTACGCCGATCGCCCAGTCACGGGTCGGCCAGGTCAAGATGCCGCTCGACATCCTGCGCTCCTATGCCGATCTCGCCGCGGTGGACCGCACCGAGCCGCTCGGAGTCGACCTCGGGCCGATGCCCAGTGACAGCCTGGTCAACTATCAGCCCGTCGGCGTGGTCGCGGTCATCCCCGCCTACAACTACCCGCTGGTTCTCGCCCTGCGGACGATGGGTGGTGCCTTGGCCGCCGGCTGCACCGTGGTGATCGCCCCCAGCCCCAGGGCCCCGCTGGCGACGCTCATGCTCGCCGAGTCGATCGCCGCCGCGGACTTCCCACCCGGCGTGGTCAACATCGTGCTCGGCGGTCCGTCGGTCGGGCGCAGGCTGACGAGCCACCCCGAGATCGACAAGATCGGCTTCACCGGCTCGCGCCAGGTCGGCGAGCAGATCATGCGGCAGGCCGCACCCAGCCTGAAGGGCGTGACCCTCGAGCTGGGAGGCAAGACGCCGACCGTCGTGCTGCCCGGCGTGGAGCTGGCGCCGCTCGTCCGTCGCATGCACCTCAAGTACCTCATGAACGCGGGCCAGGCATGCGCTGCGCCTTCGCGTCTGCTCGTCCACCGCGACCAACACGACGAGTTCGTCGAACTGAGCGCGGCTGCTTATACGAAGATCCGGACCGGGGACCCGTGGCACCCGAAGACGATCGTTGGTCCGCTCATAGGGCTGGAACATCGGCAACGGGTCGAGGAAATGGTCGATGCGGCCGTCCGGGACGGCGCTGTCGTCGCCGCCGGCGGCGGCCGTCCGGAGATCGAGAAGGGCTGGTTCATGAACCCCGTCCTGCTGGACAACGTCGCCCCGACGGCACCGATCGCGCAGGACGAGATCTTCGGCCCGGTCGGTGTGCTCCTGACCTACGAGGACATCGACGACGCCGTGGCGCTGGCGAACGACGTGCCCTACGGCCTCGCTGCCGATGTCTTCTCGGCCACGACCGCCGAGGGCATCGGCGTCGCGAAACGGCTGCGGGCGGGCACCGTCTATGTCAATGGCGGCGGGGGGTTCCGGCTGGACGCACCCTTCGGCGGTTTCAAGGCCAGCGGGATCGGCCGGGAGTACGGCGAGTGGGGCGTGCGGGAGTTCCTCGAGCCGCAGCACATCCAGTGGTCACTGCGATGAACGGCCGGTTCCACGGCCAGGTCGTGGTCGTCACCGGGTCCGCCTCCGGCATCGGCCGGTCCAGCGTCGAGCGGTTCGCAGCGGAGGGCGCGCACGTCGTGGCTGTCGACGTCACCGCGGACGCCAACAGCGCCCTGGCCGACGAGCTCGTCGCCCAGGGGCTCAGCGTCGAGGCGGTCGGGGCTGACCTCGCACAGCCCGGCGAAGCGGTGCGCGTCGCCCGACGGATCGTCGAGCGCTGTCCGCGGATAGATGTCCTGTTCAACAATGCGGGGCTCTTCGAGGCCGTGTCCGTCGAGGCCGCGGACATGGAGCACTGGCGGCGCATGCTGGCGGTGAACCTGGACAGTGCGTTCCTGCTGATCCGTGAGCTGCTGCCGAGCCTGCGGGCCGCGCCGAGCGCCTCGGTGGTCAACAACGCGTCGGTGGACGGGCTCTTCGGCCACCCCGCGGCCCCCGTGTACAGCCTCGCCAAGGGGGCTCTGCTGACGATGACCCGGGCGATGGCGCATGAGCTGGGTACCCACCGCATCCGGGTCAACAGTGTCGTTCCCGGCGGGATCGCCACGCCGATGGCGACGCAGGTTCCCCAGCGCGTCAGCGATGAAGTCGTCCGGCTGACCCCGCTGGGGCGGCTGGGGGCGGCGGCCGAGGTCGCCGAGGTTGTCCTGTTCCTCGCCTCCTCGGCCGCGTCGTTCGTCACGGGAGAGGCGATCGTGGTCGACGGTGGCCGCAATAGCCTCACTGCCGGCTCGTTGGGCCCGCCGGACTCCTGACTGTTCCGGAAATTCGCAACCCAAATTATTGAACTGACCTCAGCTTAATTGAATGAGGCTGCCCGAATTTGCAGTCTTATTGATGTCCAACCCGGGTTCACATAATTTTACCTCACGGTGCTCCAATGTCGATGCTCGTCACATTGACGGTCGTTTGCTCGGCGGGTGCGACGTCTTGGAAAATGGTGGGGCGAGGAGGATGCACGTGACGCCTGTAAACAGCAAACGTTCGGCCGGTGCGGCACATCCGCTTCTTCCGGCCGAGCTCCAGCGGCACTACAGGGAGCAGGGCTACTGGGAGGATCTGAACCTCGCCCATTTCGTGGAGCACTGGGCCGCGACACACCCAGAGCGCGCGGCCGTCGTCGGCGCGCTCGAGCTCACCTATGGGCAGCTCTGGGACCGCGCCCGCAGGATCGCGGGGCGCCTCCTTGCCGACGGTGTCGAGCCGGGGCAGGCCGTGCTGGCCGTGCTGCCCAACTCATGGCAGGGCGTGGTGATGGAGTTGGCGGCGTCCATCGGCGGTTGGGTGTTCGTGCCGAGGGCACCGACAGTGGTGCCTGCTCTGGTCGAGCGTCTGCTCGAACAATTCGACGTTCGCGGTGTCGTACTCATGGGCGACAAGCTGGAGCAAGAAGAGTGGCGGACGCTCTGGAGGGAACATCTGCGTGTGCCCGGGCGCGTCGCGATGCTGCAGGGCGAGTGCGGAGACACCGAATCCCCGGACATCCCTGTCCTCGAGGCGGTTTCGGTAGACGGGCCGATCGCGTCGCCCGTTGCGGTCGGCGGCGGCGATCCCTGTCTCGTGCTGTCGACCGGAGGCACCACGGGTTCACCGAAGAGCATCGTCCACTGCTCCAACGCGCTCGTGTACGCCACGCGGAAGATGGCCGAGGCGCTCGACTTCACCGAGCGGGACGTTTTCGTCTCGATCGCTCCCTACGGTCACGCCGGCGGCTCGCTGTTCGACATCTACCTTCCCCTGATGTACGGCGCGTCGATGCTGCCGGTGGGCCGCTGGCGCGCCCCCGACGCGGCCGAGAAGATAGCCCGCTGGCAGGGAACGGTGCTCAAGACCATGGGAACGCACGTCTACGACCTGCTCGGTGTCGAGGGTGCGGCCGATTTGCTCGCTTCGATCCGAGTCGTCACCTCGGGTGCCGCCGGTGCGGAGCTCTTCCTGCGCGCGGAACGCTCGCTGAAGGTGCCGATCATTCGGAACTACGGATGTGGCGAGGTGCCAGGGCACGCCCTCGGCAGACTCACCGAGCCGTCTGAATACCGGCTGTCGCACGACGGTATCCCCTTCGAGGGCATGGACGGAAAGCTACTTGATCCTCAGACGGCGCAGGAGGTGCCGCAAGGAACACCCGGCAGCTATCGGTGCCGGGGGCCGAACCTGTTCCTCGGGTATGCAGGCCAGCCGGAGGTGACTGCCGCCGCCGTCGACGAAGACGGGTTCTACGACACCGGCGACACAATGTTCCTCGACAGCAGTGGCTATCTCACCTGGAGCGGCCGCACGAAGGACATCATCCGGCGAGGAGGGCTGCAGATCGACCCGCTCGAGCTGGAGCGCTTGCTGTCCCGGCATCCGTCCGTGGACACTGTCGTGGTGGTGGGGGAGCCACATCCCCGACTGGGGGAGACGGCGACTGCGGTCGCTGTCCCGTGTGCCGGGAGCGCCGCCCCTTCCCTCAATGAACTGTGTCGGTTCCTGATCGAACAGGGGCTTCCCAAACAGGAGCTGCCTGAACGACTGGTCCTCCTCGATGAGTTGCCCCGAACCGATGTCGGCAAGTTCCACCGGGCCGAGATCCGCCGCCGGATCGCGGACAGCGCGAACCACGCGGATCAGACGGCCCCGCCGACCACCCGATGAGTGGACTCGAATCGTCGACCGATGCGCAGTGGACCCGGATCGAGCAAGTGCGCCCGGCGTTCCCTACCGGATAGTAGTGGGTTCACCTGCCCTGGAACTACGGCAGCGGACAGGGCGTATTCAACCGACTGCGATGGTCGGCAAGGGTGTGCTCGCCCCGGGCCGTCCGCAACGGCGGGCTTGCCACCCGCTGAGCGGCGCCGCATGTCCGGCTGTCGCTTAGCGGGTGGTCAGAGCTTCGAGGCGACGTGCCCAGGCCACCACCGCGTCGGGCCGGTCGACGTGCACGAGATGGCCGCAGTTCTCGAGCGGCACCAGCGCTCCGCCGCATTCCATCGCGAGCACGCGGTGCGCCTCGAACGGGATGGACCTGTCGTGGTCGCCCCAGAGGACGAAGGAGAACGGACGCCGCACGCCGCTGTCGGGACGGTAGTGGGCGATCGCCGAGAGCTGGCTGACATGGAGTTCGGCGCCACAGGCGTCATAGTCGGCGACGACCGCGTCGAGTTTGTCCCTGTCGGCTCCGTCGTCGGCGAGGCCGATCTTCGCGATCTTGGTGTGGATACCGGGTGGATCGTCCGCCAGCCAGCGCAGTAGACGGTCACCGACCTCGATGCCGAAGCCGCTCGCGGTGAACAGGCAGCCATCGACGCGGACGAGCCGGGCGAGTTCCAGCGCGACCATCGCTCCCGAGCTCGCGCCGATGATGTAGTGCGGGCCGTCGTGCTCGGGCAGTTGTGCTGCGATGCCCTCGGCGATCTCGGTGACCGAGTCCGCGAACGGGATCGGGGTGATCACCGCGTCGAGCTTCTCGGCGATCGCTTTCCAGGTCAGGCCGACGCCGCCGGCGCCGGGGATAATGATCCAGTGCGGCCGGGTGGTCGTCATGCGCACTTCTCCGTTCCGCGGGCCGCGATAAGTCGGGTGCTGGAGTAGCTCAGGACCACTTCATTGTCCTGATTGAGCAGTTCGTGGGTGATGCTGACCACGCCGCGGTCGGGTTTCGACGAGCTACGGCGCGCTTCGGTGACCTTGCTGCGCCCGTGCACGGTGTCGCCGACGCAGACCGGGTGGCTCCAGCGCAGGTTGTCGACGCCGAGCATGCCCACGGCGTTGCCCATGGAACCGGTCAGTACCAGCAGTCCCTCGGAGATGACGAAGGTGAGCCCGCCCGGCACCGCACGGCCTCCGAGCCCGATCCGCGCTGACTTGCCCGCATCGAGCCAGATCTCTTCGAAAAGCCCAGCGATCTGCACAAAGCCGACGAGATCGGGCTCTGTGATGGTCCGACGGAGTGTTTCGATCACGAGTCCTTCGGTGAAGTCCTCGAAGAAGGCGTCACGCGTTCCGGTCAACCTCATGCTCCTCGTTTGATGCAGTGACCCATCATAAACAGAAGTCACTTCAGTTTGCCTCCTCGTGGGCATAGTAATTTTCGGCAGATGCGGGACCGGGGGCAAGCTCAACTGATGTCAAGTTGGTATTGTGGCGAGAAGCCGAGTTGTCGGGAGCATCATGTCGAAGGCGGGAACGTCCTCAGCCAGGGCCGGCGAGCGTCCGGGGGAGCAAGTGTCGTCTGGGGGCAGGCGAGAGGTCATCATCGCGAAAGCGATCGAGGTCTTCGCTCGGGACGGCTACGAGGACAGCAAGTGGGCCGACGTCGCCCATGCGGTGGGCATCGGGCCGACCGCGTTGTACTACTACTTCGAGTCAAAGGTGCACTGCCTGTTTGTGATCTTGGCCGAAGCCCTCCAGGGCCACCGCGAGGAGTTCGAGCGCGTCACCAAGAACGCGCAGGACTTCGACACGGGGTTGAACGAGGCCCTGCGTGCCGGGTTCCGGCTCAGTGACCATGAGGTGGCGCGTATGCGGATCCTCGTCGCGGAGCAAGGGCGTGCGGCCATCCGGCGCAAGTCCGAGTTGGAGGAGTCGGCGCGGATGCTGGCCCGGGAACGCCTGCGCGAGCTCGAATTCGCTTGGGCGGCCTATCTCGTGCGCGGGATGGAGCAGGGTGTAATCCCGGAGGCCGACCCTGCGATGCTCGCGCGAGCGCTGCTGGGAATGAACACCAGTGTCTGGCACTGGTACCGGCCGGGAGGCACGGTGTCGCTGCGACAGGTCGAGGACTTTTTCGTCGAACGTCAGATGGCTGTCGCGAAGCTTGGCGTCTGACGCTCAACGGTCGCCGTCGCCCGGCCCGGGAGCGCGCACGACGGAACGGGTACTCGCCCTGCGGGCGGGGGCGCGGGAGGTGTCCAGGTAACCACAGTCGGCGGCGGGCATGTGTTGCAACTCAGGGCTTCGGCCCCGGATGGTTGGGTGACGTCAGGGCGGGGAGACGGGCGCGGTCGGGGAGCCGTGTGGCGTATCTGGCGAAGACGATCTCGGTCGCCCCGAGTCGTGCGCTTCCTGAGACGGCGGCCGGGACACGTTCCGCACGACCCGGAGCCGGGGTGGATCCACTTGTCCGCGTGGTGTGTCGCTCCTGGCCCCGTCCCCACCCGACCGAAGAACTCCTGCAGGGCTCTTGCTCTTACGGACTTCTATGCTAGAATTTTGAATTGAATTCAACTCTACAAGTCGCGTCGGGCTCCAGCGATCCTGGACCGTCTGCTGGCCAATCGCGGGACCTGGCAGCGGAAGCTGCGGCGATCGGACTGGTGAGCCGGGTCGTCCCGGTCGATCGGCCAGTCACCGAGGTCGCGCGCATCGCCGAGGCCCTGCGCCGCCGACCTATCACCATCTTCGGCGCCCCCGGCGGCTGATGTCCTCCCGCCTGACGCTCGACCCTGGCCCGCGGCTGGACCACGTGGCCCGTGCGCTGGCCACCGGCTGCGTCCGCTGCGGGACGAGAGGCCGTGGAGGGCTTTTTCGGCAGCGGGCGCCCGACTTCTCACGCGTCCCGCCCCGCATCTGACCCTCGTACCCCGAACTCATGGAGCCATCGTGTCCGAGGCATTCATCGTCTCAGCCGTCCGTACCCCCGTCGGTCGCCGCAAGGGCGCGTTGAGCGGTGTGCACCCGGCTGATCTCGGCGCGCACGTGCTGCGCGCTCTGCTGGAGCGCACCGGTGTCGATCCGGGTGCCGTCGACGACGTGTACTTCGGGTGCGTCAGCCAGATCGGCGCGCAGACCGGGAACGTCGCGCGTACCGCATGGCTGTCGGCCGGGCTGCCGCAGCACGTCCCCGGCACCACCGTCGACCGCCAGTGCGGCTCCTCCCAGCAGGCCGTGCACTTCGCCGCCCAGGCGGTCGGCTCCGGGGCCGCCGATCTGGTGGTCGCCGGCGGGGTGGAGGTGATGAGCCTGGTGCCCATCGCCAGCCC
>NZ_JAGFNO010000047.1:0-48813 GCF_017592595.1 Streptomyces sp. NEAU-YJ-81
AGTTGTCGTCGCGTCCACACCTGCGGACGACCCGGCTTGATGCCCCGCGGCAGCAGCGGCTCAAGCCGGGCCCACTGGCCGCTCGTCAGATCCCCACGTCCCACAAGACATGATCATCAACGAACAAGATCAACTTTCGCAACAGACCCTAGGCGAGTCGTTTACCTCGATAGCAGACCCGAGGGAACGGTGGCGCCGATCATGGTCCGGGCTTGAATATGTCGGCAATCGGCAGGTACCGGTGCCACCGCCGTCCGAACAGGACCAGCAGCACCAGTATCGCCACCGCGACAATCACAGCCCCTGATGCTATGTCGGGCAGATTCAGCAAGGAGACTGCGACCGCTCCGCCAGCGATCATCACCACCGTGATGCCCACGAGGATCGGCTCACGGTCACGTACGGGTTCGAGGTCCGCGACAGACCCGACCGGCAGCAGGGCCGCGACCTTACTGCGCGTGTACTGCTCCGCGATCGTCGCGACCAGCTCCGCCACCTCTTCCAGTGCGTGCTGCGGATAATCGCCGTGCAACCTCGCCTCGGCAGTGCGGAGCTTGGCGACCACCTGTCCGGCATGGCGCCGCAGACCTGCGTTGGGGGGAGAGAAACACCGTGTCGACCCACACCTGCGATAAGCCGCCAGCACTTCACCCTCCAGACTGTGGAGGGCCGTCGACACCTCGACCAGAGCCTCGCGCCGGCGGTCTCCCCCGCGCCTGTGCGCCTCAGCGCACCTCTCGATCACATAGGCACAGAGCCAGGCCAGGCGATTGCGGCGTGTCGCAAGTGCTGAGTCCATCGTCTGACTTGCAATCCCCGTCAGAACCATCCCGACGGCGGTGAAGGCCAAGGTGACTCGGCCACGGAGGAGTTCTTCCTGCCAGAAACCCACTGCCGCGAAGACGAGGGACAGCCACGCGATCAGCGTCCAGGCTTGCAAGTTGATGAACCAGCCCACTTCGCAGCATCATGTTTGCGCAGGGCCACACGGATACCGAACGATATCGGCAACCAGTCGTATCCGAGGCGATCGAGCGCGGCGCGCAGATCGGCCACCTGCTTGTCCACCCGGCGTCGGGCGCGAGTACGCCGTGCTCGACGAATCCCATTGACCACGATCATGGCAGGTGAGGATGCCACAAGGCACCGACAACCGGCCGGTATCCGCGTGGCTTCGGACGGATCAGGCACGGCGGCGGCCTAGCTCGCGCCCATCGCCGATGACGCCGCTCGTTGGAGACGGCCGTAGGGTGATCCAGAACCACGGTTCGCTACCCACACTGCGCCGGGTGCCACTGTTGCAGCCGAGCCAGGGCGTGGTGCTGTGGAACGCGGACAGCACCGTGACCGTTCCGGGCCTGCCGCCGGGCAAGACATCCGCCGACATGGCAGGGCTGGGCAAGGACGGCAGCCTCCTGGTGACGGCGTCCCACCAGTTCATCAGCTGCCCCGGAGGACGCCCGCGCTTCGCCACGTCGACTACCACTGGCGGCCGTAGACCGGGTTCCAGCACCAGTCTGGGCCGGGCGACGGGGCTCGTCGTCGGCTGGGGGCCGCGGGAACACCTAGCAGCCCGACGGCACCGAGGCGACTTTTTCCGGCTCGATGCCCGGCACCACGCGCCCCCGGCTGCACGGCGTCAACGACGGCGGCGTGGCCGTCGGCGGGGAGCCCGGCGCGCGGTATAATCCCATTTCGCCGCGATGAACCTGCGATGCCAGGAAGCAGGGTGCCGGGGGTGACAGGGAAGATCTTGAGCCAGTGGCGCCCGGGTATCAGCCCGGACAGGACGGCGAACCAGAACCGGTCGGCAGGCTCATAGCGGACCGATCCGGCCAACTGGCGACGCAGGAGCACCGATGGAACAGTGAGCAGCCTCCGCGTCACCTTGTACAACAAGGACATGATCCCAGCGGACTGACCGCATCCCGCTCACCTGCGGCGATAACTTTTCGAGCGGCACAGGATGGCGCCCGCGTCGACGCCGCGCTTGTACTCCACATTACCGACCGCAGGAGCTCAGATAGCGGCTCTGAACTGCGACGATTCATAGACTACATGTCCGTCACGCCGAGTTGAGGCCATTGCTGTGGCTCATCCGGGTGGTCTCGTGGGAGGACGCCTCCACACAGGGCAGTTTCAAAGTTTCCTGATGCTGGGGTTGTTGCCGGTCAGGCTGTGACGCTGAGGAGGGTGAGCGGCCAGGTGAGGGGCCGGTAGGACATCGCAGAGTTCGAAGGGCTGAGTCGCACCTCAGTTCCGTTGAACTGGCGGCATGGCGTCGCTACGCTACTTACCCACTTAGTAGAGAAGCTGCGACTCTTGGTCCTGCCGGGTGGGTAGCCGTATGGGGGGGGACAGCATGTCCGAGAACAGACGCCGCCAGCAGCCTCAACCTCAGACTCGAGCTGCTGCGGCCCAACGCGAAATCGAGCGCCTTCGAGAAGAGTTAGATTCGCTTCCCCTGTTCGCTAGCCGGTCTCGACGCAAGAACCTGCAAGAGGCTCTCGACTGGGCAGAGGCCGAGCAAATGGATGAACTACACCGCCGCACGGAACGCCGTCGTGGAATGACGTTCGGGAAACCCATGCCATCACTTACCCCCGAAAGGGATCAACACCATCGGGAACTCCAGGAACTGTACCGCAAATTTCCTGCCTGGCTAAGCTGGGAGATGTCTAAAGAGACCCACAGAAAGCGCCAGGAACTTGCCCAGCATCTAGGCGTGGAACCAAATCTCATTGACTCATGGAAGGATGGATCAGACCTTCCCGCCCATGAACTAATTCCAGCGATTGTGGATTTCTTCCGGAGTGGAGTACACAACCAAGGCGCTGACACCCATGAATATGACGCCACCCGGGACACCGCGCATTACTGGAAGACCGGCGCTGCTGTCCTAGTCGGCGTCTCGCGCTACACCGACAGCACGCTCCCGGATATTCGTTCGATCGAGAATAACCTGAATTCGATGAAACGCATAGTGACGAAAGGATTCGGAGTCCTCTCACCCAATGTGTACAAGTTAGTCAACCCAACCTCTGCAGAGCAAGTCCACGAGGCCATTGGCGAGGCCATCTATTCGACAGACCCAAAATCTGGCAACCTGTTCATCTATTACGCAGGGCACGGGTGGACAGCAGACGATGGGAGTCTTCTGCTGAGCCTAGTCGGATCAAATCCCAAGAAGCCATGGTCAGCTATTTCATTCAATGCTGTACGGAGCCAACTGACAACCACCAATATCAGTCGGCGTGTCTTGATCTTGGATAGCTGCTTCAGTGGCGCAGCCCTAGACACGCTCTCACCCGGCATGGGCGCCTCTGCGAGAATTGAGGGCACCTATGTAATGACTTCATCTGGACCAACGACCGAATCAAAAGCCCCACCCGATGCCCAATACACAACCTTTACGGGTGAGGTCATCAGGGCGCTGGAGAACGGCATTCCGGGAGGTCCATCAACGATTAATACGGACACTCTCTTCAACCACGTGCAACGCTCTCTCGAGGGCCGAGGGCCAAAACCGGGGCGACAAGTGGCTGGGGACGGTCACCGTGTAGCACTCATGATGAATCAATGGGGGAAATAATGGAATACGGCACTCAACTACTGGTCACAATGCACGATTTGGGCAGGGTGCCAAATGGCTTGCTGGTCTTCCTGTCTCGCGATCCCGACATGCGCGACGTCGGCCACGTCCACTGGGAATCGACGCAAGAACCCAAAGCGGATGAATTGGGCAATGGCCTTGACATCTTGGCGATTTCTCTTTCCAGTGTAATTGCCCTACCCTCCGCGATCGAAGTCATCAGGAGGTGGTGCTCGTCACCCACGGCACCGACTGAAGGGGTAGTTATTCGCCTCGGGTCGCAAACCATCTCGGTCGCTGGAACCGAGGACCCGACCACTATCCGTCACCTAGCTGAGGTGCTCAAGGCAGCCTATCCAGAGCAGTGACTGTGCAGTAGAAGTTGATCGTGTCGGCCCGTCAGCCTACTGACGGGTGGCAGCCGGCTGCAGATCGAGGCTCTGGTTCTGGACGACGGCTTGGCAAGGGCATCCGTATTCAATGGGAGCTTGGTTTGCGTTCGTAGCGGACTCGTCGTACATCACGCAGCCCCAGTGCACTCGATTGATCACCGGACTTTGAAGTAGCCCTGGTGTTCCGACATATTCGCATGCAGTTCGAGCGCTACCTCTCCTGGCATTCGGCGGAACTTCGGGAAGTCATCGAGCGCCTCCAGCCTGAGCTGAGGCCAGGGTGAGGTTCCGCGAAAGCAGGCGAGGCAGGATCAAGCTGTCGGCCCAGGGTCGGCGAGACGGGCTTCGAGGTCGGCGATGCGCCGGTCCTGAAAGCGGAGGTTGGAGCGGGCGTGTGGGTGCCGACAAATCATCCGCGCAGTTCAGGCCGCTCGCTGGTACTCGTGGAGGGTTCCGCCGAGTCGGTCTCGTCTGCGGACGTCCAGGTGGGCAAGCTGGGCTTGTTGCGTGATGGGGGCGGGTAGCGGGCGGCAGGGAGCGGCTTGTTCCAGGGCTCCGTGCGGGCGGTGCTCGTTGTAGAAGGATTCATACTCGCGCAGGGCGTGGAGGAAGTGGCCCTGGTTCCAGATCAGGGTCCGGTCCAGGAGTTCGGTGCGGCAGGTCCGTATCCATCGCTCCATGAGCGAGTTCATCCGTGGTATCCGAATGCCGGTGGTGACGACATTGAGACCGGCGTCGCTCATCAGGGTGTCGAAGGCGGTTGTGAACTTCGAGTCGCGGTCGCGGATCAGGAACTTCGCCCTGCTGCCTGCGTCCTCGAGGTTAATGAGGAGGTTGCGTCCGAGCTGCACGATCCAGTCCCCGGTCGGATGCGCGGTGACACCGAGGATCCTGATGCGACGGGTGGTGTGCTCGATGACGGCGAAGACATACAGGCGCGCCCCTGTCAGCGTTCGGACTTCGAAGAGATCGCAGGCGAGGAGGGCCTTGGCCTGGCTGCGGAGGAAGTCGGCCCAGGTGGTGCTCTGCCGTTCGGGTGCGGGTGGGATGCCGTGCTCGCGGAGTATCTCCCAGACCGTTGAGGCGGCGACCTTGATCCCCAGCGCGGCGAGCTCGCCGTGAATCCGGCGATACCCCCACGAGGCATTTTCCCTGGCCAGACGCAGGACGAGGGCGCGGATCGATCGAATGGTGCGTGGGCGTCCACGCCGCTTGGACACGCAGGTCGCGGCATGGCGCCGCCTGAGCAGCTCACGATGCCAGCGCATGACCGTCTCGGGGCGGACCAGCAGCAGAAGGTGCCGCAGTCTGTCTTTGGGCAGGTGGTGGAGCAGGCCGGCGAGGACAGCGCGATCACTGTCGGTGAAAGCAGGCTTGCCGACCTGGCGCTGCAGGACAAGCAATTGGTGCCGAAGCACGAGGATCTCGATGTCCTTGTCTCTGTCGCTCATCGGCAGAAGGCGTAGGAACGCCAGGGTGTTGGTCGCGGCGAGATAGGCCAGGCGCAGCAGCACGACAGATCATGATGCCGTCGGGGCCTTGTGCAGGTGAAGACGCCGGGGTGAGCATCGGCCAAAGTCGAAGATCTCTGATCAAGCTCTCACCTGCGTGGATGCTTTACCGGCACCCGCAATGTCGCCATGACCGCCGACCCGACCACGATCTCCCGCGGCGAACACGAGGACCTGGCCGTCTCCACCGCCCGAGAGCAGGTCCCCGGCATCGACGAGGGGGCGATGCGGGTGGGACTCAACCTCGTCCGCGCCTCCAACAGACTCATCACCGAGGCAGAATCCGGGATCCAGCGCGCCGAGAAGTTGAGCTGGCCCAGCTTCCGAGTGTTGTTCATCGTGTGGATGTACGGCGAGATCGAGGCCCGCAGCATTGCCCGGATCACCGGAGTAGCCCGCCAGACGGTGTCCAGTGTCCTGTCCACAGTGGAGCGCTACGGTTACGTCGAGCGGAAGAAGGCCAACGGCCAGGACCGCCGTCTCATCCGAGTCCGCCTCACCGCCCCAGGCCGTGAGGCCGTCCGCCATGCCTTCATGCTGCACAACCAGGTCGAAGCCCGCCTCTTCTCCCGCCTGACCGTCGACGAACAGCAGCAGCTGGCCGGCCTGCTCGGCAAGCTCGTCGACGACCCCCATGGGTGCCGACCGCACCCTGTGACGTCGCGCGTCAGGCCGACGGCGGTCATCTGGCGTCGTGGTGGGTTCAGCCCGGTGCAGTGCGAGGGCCAGCACGCCCCCTGTACGCATGCGAGCCGTGCATACACCGCTTAGAGCGCATGGCGCGCGCATACTTCCTGCACAAGCGGTTGGCTTTCGCCTGACCAACATCCATCGGAACGGAACACCTGGAGGTACCTCATGCCTTATGAGGTCCTGGTAGCCCTATTCCTGGAGAAGCACCTGCTTCTGCGGCCAGGGAGGCAGAGCGGTGCCACGATCCCGGTTGCAACTTCGACTGCGCCCACTCCTACCTGGCGAAGAAGCGGTTCGCGGGCCTGGACTGGCCGGACCGCGAAGAGCTGCCGACCGCGATGTGTGACGCCGTAGTCGTCCGGCTCCAAATGACGGCGGCGGCCTGATCCGCGGATCAGGCCCGGAACGACCGGCGAACGGGTTGCCCGCCTCCAACTGCGCGCCGAGCCGCACCCCCGGCTCACGCCGCTCATCCGCTGTACCGTCCGAACTGCAACTGGAATACTGAAGGCTTCTTTGGCGCGGATCATTCGCACCAAAGAAGCCTTCATGGGACGCTCCGGAGAAGTGTCCGCTGTCGGCGAATCGTTGCCCCGAGGGATTCGGGGCGCCACCTTCACCCGCCCGGGGGCATGCTCCCCGGATCATGTCACCCCGTGGCGGCGCGGATCCCGGCGATCCGGCCCGAGCTGATTGCCCAGGACAGCGGAGTGCCGAACCGGTGCTCGTCAAAGCCGATCCAGCCGCCGACGACCGAGCCGGCCCCGAACAGTCCGGGGATGGGCCGGGACTGCGGGTCGAGCACCCGCAAATGCTGGTCGATCCGCAGCGGCCCGGCGGTGTCAATCATGAGTGGCCGGAACCGCAGTGCGTAGAACGGCGGCTTGCGCAGCGGAACCAGGTGCTTGGGATCCTTTGCCCACAGCGCGTCGCGCCCGGCGTCGCAGTAGCCGTTGTATTCCTGCACGGTGGCGCCCAGCACCTCCGGGTCGGCGCCGATCCAGCGCGCGATCTCCGACCAGTCATTGGCCGAGACACACCAATCCTTGTTCGACGGATCGGCCAGAGTGTCGCGTAGCGTAGTGCGGTAGCCCCCGGAGGTCCAGGCGCCTGGATCGTCCTCGCCGGGACGGGCCTCTCCGGCGAACGGGTCCGGCTGGTCGATGATGTCCTGCACCAAGACGTCGTCGAACAGTGCGAACCCGGCCATGCCGGGCTGGACGATCAGCGCGTTGGTGGTGGCGTTGACCATGCCGATCGATTCGTCCAGGAACCGATGGCCACGTGCGTTTACCCACAGGCAACGAGGCTCCATGCCCGCGCGGTTCGGCTTGTTCTTCTTGGTCTTGAAGCTGTAGCAGTTCTCCTTGATGAGGAACGAACGGCCGCCTGTGTCGGCCCCGACCGCGCGGGCGAGGGCGATTCCGTCTCCGGCCAGTCGCTTGGTGTCGGTCCAGTAGATGTCCTCGTCGTAGATACCGGGGAATTTCTCGTGCAGCAGGTCGACGTTTCCGGTGAAGCCCCCGGTGGCGAGCACGACCCGCGGGGTCTCGATCGTGATCCTGCCGTCCTTGGTGTCGGCCACCACCGCGCTCACCCCGGTGTCCGGCGAGCCGATGACCTCGGCCGCGGCGGCCTTGGTGAAAATCTGGCCGCCATTGGCGGTGAAGCGCTCGCTGAGCGTTTCCATCACCCGCTGGAAGCTGCCGGGGTGGTTGGGCCACCCGCTGGGCTCCACGCCCAGCTCCCTGCCCGCCATGGGCCGGTAGCCGATACCGCGGTCCTCCAGCCAGTGCACCGTCTCGTCGGCCTCGTCCACCCACAGCCGGACAAGCCTGGGATCCACGCCGTCGTAATGGTTGTACGCCATCGTGTCCCGGAAGACGGCGTCGGGCGAATTCCCGAGGCCAGCCTCACGCTGGGACTTGCTCTGTACCGCGAACAGGAACCCGCCGGACATGCCGGCGTTGCCGCCGACGAGCGTGCGCTTCTCCAGCACCACGACCCGGTCCAGTCCATGCTCCTGTGCGGTGATCGCGGCTGGCAGCCCGGCACCACCGGCCCCAACCACCACCAGGTCCGCCGTCAGTCCGCCGCTGAGCTCGCTCACTGGTCCTCACTCTCGTTGTTGATCACGCGGTCCACACGCGCGGGCTTGTCGGTGTAGCTCGTCGTCTCGCCGAAGGTGTCGTACGGCGCCGGCGGTTCGGGTTGCAGTGCGGGCGCCGCGTCCACCGAGTAGGGCTGGTTGAAGGTCACCTCTCGATCCGGACGGTGCATACCCGGCAGCGTCTCGCCGAGCTTCGGGAAATGGTCCGGGCGATTGATCGACGACTCGACCCAGTCCTTGTCGTAGGGCGTGCGGAACGTCGTGTAGATGTGCAGGTGCCAGATCTTCCATTCCTCGCCCTCGCGGACGAAGTCCACGCCGTACCGGCCCCACGACCAGTGCGGGATGGGGCGCCCCTCGGGCTGAGGGAAGGTCTCGTGCCCTGGCGAAATCCACGCGCCTTTCGCCGTCTTGCGGTCCCCGGCGACCTCGATCACGCCAGTCGTGACGCAGTGCTCGATGAGCATGCCGGGCTCCACCGGCGGAGCTCCGTCGACGTAGCTCTTGCGGATCGACTCAGGACCCTCCCAGACTCCCCAGTCCTCGGGCTCAAAGATGACACCCGGCGTTTCCTTCGCCCAGCACTCCTCGATCTCACGGGCGTGCATGCCCGCGGAATGCAGGTACGCCCGGCGGCTCATCAGCTGGTTGATGGCATGGATGTCCTCCAACCGCTGGACGCGGCGTTCCAGGGTCATATCGCTCATGCGGTTGCTCCCTCAGGTGTGGGGTTGTCGGCGGTAAAAAGGTGGCAGGCGACCGTCCGGCCATCGACGACGGTGACGGCCGGCCTCTGGATCCGGCACGTTGACGTGGCATGCGGGCAGCGTGGTGCGAAGAGGCAGCCTTGCGATGTGTGCCCTGCCCCCTCACTGCCGACCACCGGGTCGGCCGGCTTCCAGGCTGCTCGCCGTTTGCGTTGGCGGAGCGGGTCGGCCACAGGTGAGCTGGCGATCAACGCCTGGGTGTAGGGGTGTAGCGGCCGGCACAGGACGTCCTGCGTGGTTCCGGTTTCCATGACTCGCCCGCGGTAGAGCACGACCACTCGTTGGGCGATGGCGGCGACCACCGCGAGGTTGTGCGCGATGAACAACATCGCCGTGCCCCGTTCGCGGCTGAGGCCGGTCAGCAGGTCGAGCATCCGCGCCTGGGTGACCACATCGAGGGCGCTGGTCGGCTCGTCGCAGATGACGAGCGCCGGATCGGAGGAGATCGCCCTGGCGATGGCGATGCGCTGACGCTGGCCTCCGGAGAACGCGCTCGGGTAGCGGTCGATCGCGTCGGCGGGCAGGCCGACCCGGATCAGCAGCTCCTCGATCCGCGTTCGGGCGTCCGCGGCACTGAGCTTGCCGTGGACTTCGAGGGGTTCACCCAGCGTCCTGCCGATGGTGCGAGCCGGATTGAGCGAGGCGTAGGGGTCCTGGAAGACGACTTGGAGCCCGGTGGGCAGGTCCCGTCGTTCGGCGGCCCGCTGGTGGGTGATGTCCTGGCCGTTGAGGTGGATGGTTCCCCGCGCCGGGGGCATCAGGCCGAGAATCGCCCTGCCCACCGTCGACTTGCCCGAGCCCGACTCGCCCACCAGGCCCACGATTTCCCCGTGGCCGACCGTGAGACTCACGTCGGCGACCGCCTTGGCGGGACTGGAACGCCACCCGCTTCTGTACTCCACGGCGAGATCCTTGACGTCCAGCAGGGGTGTGCTCATCCCCAGCTCCTTTCCTCGCCCGCGTCAGCCGGAAGCCGGGGTGTTGCCGCGACCAGCGTGCGGGTGTATTCCTGGGCGGGCGACAGCAGCACCGCCTCCGTGGTGCCCTCCTCGATCAGACGACCGTCCGACATGACCGCGACCCAGTCGCAGATGTCGGCGACCACACCCAGGTCGTGTGTGACCAGCAGAAGCGTCAGTGAGGACTCCTCCCGCAGGTGCAGCAGGAGCTCGATGATTTCTGCCTGGATGGTGACGTCGAGCGCCGCGGTGGGTTCGTCGGCGACCAGCACATCGGGCTCGCCGCTGAGCGCGAGCGCGATCGCCACCCGCTGCGCGATGCCCCCGGAGAGCTGGTGCGGATAGCGGCGGGCGATCGCGGCCGGATCGGGCAGGCCGACGCGGGCCAGCAGACTCAGCGCGATCCGCCGAGCCTCCCGCCGGCGGACGCGCCGATGCAGGCAGATCATCTCGCCCAGTTGCGAGCCGACGGTGAAGGAGGGGTCGAGCGCGGCCATCGGCTCCTGGGCGACAAGGCCTATCCGGGACCCGCGGACCTTGCGCAGCTGCGCCTCGTTCAGGCGCAGCAGGTCCTCGCCATGGAGCAGCACGCGGCCGGAGGTGACCCGCCCGGGCGGCGGCACCAGCCCGAGCACGGACAGCGCGGTCGTTGTCTTGCCGGATCCGGACTCGCCGACCAGGCCGAACACCTCGCCGCACCGCAGTTGGAAGCCGACGTCCCGGACCACGAGGCGGTCGCTGCCGTCCTGTCCCGGGTAGCACACGCGCAGCAGGTCGACGGTCAGTACGGTGTCGGACGACCGCGCAGGCGGGGCGACCGCGTGCGCGGGCTGGTCCGGCACCGGCCGTCGCGGGTCAGGTAGTTGCGCGGGACGCCGGTGCCCGCTCAGCGCCTCCAGCAGGGCGTTGCCGACGAGGTTGAGGGCCAGCACGGTCGCGGTGAGGGCGACGCCGACCGGCACCATCAGCCACGGGTGCTGATCTACGTTCTGTGCGGCGTCCAGGGTCATCTGACCCCAACTCGGGCTCTCCGGCGAGAAACCAAGGCCGAGGAAGGACAGGGAGGTCAGAAACAGGAACGTGCCGCTGTACTGCACGACTGCCTGGACAATGAGGGGACCGGTGACGTTGGGCAGGATGTGCCGGGCCAGGATCCGCGGGCGCGACAGCCGGGAGACCAGCGCGGCGTCGACGTAGGGCAGGTCGCGTGCGGCGGCCGTCGAGGTGCGCACGACCCGGAAGACGGCGCCGCTGGTCAACACGCCGAAAGAGATGGCCATCACGACCAGGTTGTTGTCGGTCACCGCAGCGATGGCCAGCACCACCACCAGGCCCGGCAGCGCGAACAGGATGTCGACCACGAAGGTGGCGGCGGCGTCGACCCGCCCCGACAGGTAGCCCGCGAGCAGCCCGCCAGGTACGGCGAGCAGCAACGAGACCCCTACCGGGATGAGCGCGGTCAGCAACAATCCACCTCCGCCGTGCAGCAGCCGCGAGAAGATGTCGCGACCGAGCTCGTCGGAGCCCAGCCAGTGCAGCGCGCTGGGCCCGCTGAAGGTGTTGGACAGGTCCTGCTCCAGTGGGTCGCTGGGGGCGAGCACCGACGCCAGCGCGCACGCCATGCTGATCCCGATCAGCCAGGTAAGGCTCACCCAGACCGCCGGGCGAGCGAGCGCCTTGCGCAGGGCTGTGATGGACGGGGTCATGAGAACCGGATCCTTGGGTTGAGGGCCGCGGCCACCACATCGGTCAGCAGGTTGACAGCGACGATGATGAGGCTGAACGCCAGCACCGCGCCCTGCACGATCGGAAGATCCTGTTGGCGGATCGAGCTGAGCATCAGCGTGCCCACGCCGGGCAGGTTGAAGATCGCCTCGATCACCATGACCCCGCCGAGGGCGAACACGAAACCGAGGCTGAGCACGGTCACCACCGGGCCGCTGGCGTTGCGCAGCACGTGCCGGAACACAATCCGCCTGCGGGACAGCCCATTGGCCGTGAGCGTGCGAACGTAGTCGCGCGAGAGCTGGTCGACAACGCCCGCCCGGGTCTGGAACGCCACCGGCCCCATCCCCGCCAGCCCTACGGCGACCATCGGCAGGACCAGGTGCGACAGCCACTCCCCCGGTGAGGTGGTGAAAGCCACGTACCCGGTGGCCGGCAGCACCGGAAGCCGGATGGCGAAGGCGAGCACGAGCACGCCCGCGAGCCAGAAGCTCGGGACCGCCATGCCGATGCTGGCCCCCCACATGACCGCGCGGTCCACCACGCCGCCCCGCACGGCCGCGACCGTCCCGAGGGTGACGCCGACCAGGAGGGTGAACACCGTGGCGAGCAGGGCGACCGACACCGTGACCGGCAGCGCGCTGCCGAGGGCGTCGGCCACCGTCTGATTCGACACCAGCGACACCCCCAGGTCGCCTTGGAACAGGCCGCCGATCCAGTCGCCGTACTGGACGAGTTTCGGCCGGTCCAGTCCCAGCGAAGCTCGGAGGCTGGCCACCTCATCCGCCGTGGCACCCGTACCGAGCAGGAACGACGCCGGGTCCCCAGGAACGAGCTGGACCAGCAGAAACGTCAACGTGGCGACGATCGCCATGATGGGCACCGCCGACGCCAGCCGCCGCAAGCACAATCGGAGCATGGTCACTCAGCTCCGATCGGCTGCAAGTGGTACAGCATCGGTGCGCCGGCTCGCTTGGGTTCGACCACCTTGACGACATCCGGGTTGTAGGCGTGCAACTGGCTGCTCAGCGCCGGGACCACGTACCACGCTTGCTCCGCGGCGGACTCGGCGAGCTGTGCGTAGAGCCGCTTCTGCTCGTCTCCTTCGGCTGACACCGCCTCGGCCAGTTGGTCATCCACCTCCGCGTTGCTGTTGCCGAGCGGGTTCATCGAAGAGCTCTTCGTCATCAGGAAGGTGAAGTCGCTGTAGGGGAGTCCGGTCACCGACAGGAGACACGTGGCCATCGCCCACTTGCCGGAGTTGACCTGCTGCACGAAGTCGTCACCGTGGTTGCTGAGCTGCACGTCGATGCCGACCTTGCGGAGATAGCCGGCCAGGGCCTGGGCCATCTGGTCCCACTGCGGGTTGTTCAGCACCTTGACCGAGAACCCGTTCGGGTAGCCGGCCTGGCGCAGGAGCCGCTTGGCCTTGGCCACGTCGTAGGCGTAATAGCTGTCGATGTTCCGGCTGTAGCCGAGGCTGTCCGGTCCGAACGGCGTCGAGGCGTTGGCGACCCCTTGACCGTCGAGCACGGACTTGAGGATCGCCTTCCGGTCGACCGCGTAGTTCATGGCCTGCCGGACGCGCACATCACCGAGCGACTTGTTGATCTTGCCGGCGGTGTCGAAAATCGTGAAGCCGTAGAAGGCGGCTGCGGCGCCCTGGGCGATCTTCCACCCGCTGATCTCCGTTCCTGCCGACACGATCGTGTAGTCGATCTGGCCGCTGCGCGCCGCGTTGTCGGAGGCAGTGGGGTCGGTCATCAACTGCACCACCAGCTTTCCGAAGCGGGGCCACTCGACGGCCGCCGCCCAGTAGTCCTTGTTCCGGGTGAACGTGTAGGTCTTGTTCGGCGTCGTGCCGCTCTCGTCGAGGACGTAGGGGCCGGACCCGACCGCTGTGTCGGCGAGCGTCTTGGGGTTCTTGAGCGCGGTGGGACTCACCATCCAGCCGGCCTGCTGGGAGAACCCGAAGGGCAGGTCGGGCTGGGAAGACGTCAGGTTGAAGCGCACCTTGCTCTTGGACACGACGTCGACCGACCGGATGTACGAGAGGTAGGGCTGCGCCGCCACGTTCGAGGGGGTGACCGACTTGGCGTACTCGATATTGGCTTTGACGGCCTCCGCGTCGAAGCGCGTGCCATCGGTGAAGACCACATCGGTACGCAGCTCCATCACCAAGGTCGTGGCGTCGCTGTAATGCCACGAGGTGGCCAACCACGGGGCCACGGCGCCATCGGCGTTGAGATGGGTGAGCGTGTCGTACGTCGCGGCTGCCACGTACTGGCTCAGCTGTGTCTTCCATGGGTCCAGTGAGTTCCCCGTCGGAAACGCGGCCATCGTGAAGGTTTTCTGTCTGGACCCTCCCGCGCCCGAGCCGGCACAGCCGGTGGCGGCCACCAGGACGGATGATCCGATCAGTGACAACGCTGTACGCCTCAACACCATGAACTCCTCAACGTCGGCGCTGACTCAACGAGGTATGTGGTGACCTCGACTTCAGCACGCCGTATGACACGGTGAGAACACGTCGGCCTCGGCTTCGTGATGATGGCTGCCATGCCTGGAGGTGATGGGCAGCGGTCGCCCGGTCTCCGGGACGAACCGCCGCGCAAGAATTCCGGCCCTCCAATTGAGGCAGAATTCCAGGTCCGTCCCTCCGTTCCCCGGGCGAGTAGCCCAGGGGAATTGAGCGTGATTCGCATCACGTAATGCGATGCCCCTGCTTCTGGCTTCTCGCTCCGCCAACGTCTGCTTACTCAAGCTCTACTGGGGACTCGGCGGCACGCCCGTCGGGCCCGGTTCCTTCCGCCGGCCCGACCTGGTGGTCGACCGGCTGGGCCTGCGCTTCATGGACGAGGCGATGATGCGCCACTCCGGCTACGCCGCCAACGCGGTGCGCCCGGCGGCCCGGCGGCCACGCCATCGCCGACAGCCGCACATCATCGGGCACATGGGACGGCCGCGAATCCGGCGCTCACGGACGAGCAGCACCGAACGTAGGGCAGGGCCGGCCGCACAACGTGGCCGCATCAGCCCAGTGTGGTCAGTCCGCCGTCGACATCGAAGACATGACCCAGACCCAGGCGGTGCGGACCCACGGCGGAAGCGACGTCCTCTGACCAGGGCCGCCTTGCCGCCGGACACCGTGCGTGGACGTGTGAGCTCCTAGACTGTCCTGGTCCTGATACGCCGCGTACGGCGCCGGGCTCATGCCTTGGCGCCGTACGGCCGAATGGAGAGATGGGATTCGCTGCCGGTCAGAGGGCGGGTGGTGGAAGCTCGGCGACGAGCGGGGGGTCCGCCGATATCGGGCCGGTCCCGGAGGCGCCTCCTGGAGAGCCGAGGGTGGTGAAGAAGTCCTCGCTGGCGGTGGTGAAGGCGGCCCACTCCGGCGGTACGTCCTCGGAGTAGAAGATCGCCTCGACCGGACACACGGGTTCGCAGGCGCCGCAGTCGACGCATTCCTGCGGGTGGATGTAGAGCATGCGCTCGCCCTCGTAGATGCAGTCCACCGGGCATTCCTCCAGGCATGCCCGGTCCTTCACGTCCACGCAGGGCTGTGCGATGACATACGTCATGCGGTGTTCCTCCGATGCGGTTCCACGGTCCAGGTGTCGCGGCCGCGCAGCAGGTCCCGCAGGGTGCCGCCGCCCCCGCTCCGGGCAGCCTGCTGCCGTACCAGGTCGTCGTAGGTGGGACGCCGGGCCGCCCGGAACACCCCGACGGGCACGAAGGGGCCGTGGTCCCCGCCGTCCAGCCGGGACAGGGCGAACGCCTGCGTGGGGTCGCCGGCCGCGGTGTCGTGCACGACCAGGGCGTCCTCGCCCGCCTCGGCGACCGGGGCCACGCGCAGTCCGCCGGTACGGAGGTCGCGCACGACGCCGTGCTCTCCCTCGGCCCCGAAGCGCACCGGCTCGCCGTCGCGCAGCGGAACGATCCGCTGGACGCGCTCCTGGGGATCCTTCACGGCGTCGAAGGCGCCGTCGTTGAAGACCGGGCAGTTCTGGTAGATCTCCACCAGGGCCGTCCCCCGGTGTTCGGCCGCCGCCCGTAGCACCTCGGTGAGCTGCGAGCGGTCGGAGTCCAGGGCCCGGGCCACGAAGGTCGCCTCGGCGCCGAGGGCGAGCGAGACCGGGTTGAAGGGGTGGTCGACCGAGCCCAGGGGGGTCGATCTGGTGACCTTCCCGGGTTCCGAGGTGGGAGAGTACTGGCCCTTGGTCAGTCCGTAGATCCGGTTGTTGAAGAGCAGGATCTTGAGGTTGACATTGCGACGCAGGGCGTGGATGAGGTGGTTGCCGCCGATGGACAGCGCGTCGCCGTCACCGGTGACCACCCAGACGCTGAGATCAGGGCGGGTGACGGCGAGGCCGGTGGCGAGGGTGGGGGCGCGTCCGTGCACGGAGTGCATCCCGTAGGTGTTGAGGTAGTACGGGAAGCGGGACGAGCAGCCGATGCCCGAGATGAAGACGATGTTCTCCCGGCGCAGTCCGAGGTCGGGCAGGAAGGACTGGACCGCGGCCAGTACGGCGTAGTCCCCGCAGCCGGGGCACCAGCGGACGTCCTGGTCCGAACGGTAGTCCTTGGCGGACTGCGGCCCGTAGGCCGAGGGCACGCCGTCCAGGCCGTGCCTGCCCGGCATGCCGAGTTCAGTCGTGCTCATGCCGGTTCTCCCTTGATCACAGCGACGACGGCGCCGGCGAGTTCTTCGGCCCCGAACGGCTGGCCCGTGACCTTCGAACGGCCGACCACGTCCACCCCGTAGGCAGCACGCAGCAGCCCGGCGAGCTGGCCGAGGTTCATCTCGGGCACCACCACCTGCCGGTAGCCGCCCAGGACCTCGCCGAGGTTGCCCGGGAAGGGCCGCAGATGCCGCAGATGGGCCCGGGCTACTGGCAGTCCGCGGGCCCGCACCCGGCGGCAGGCCGCACCGATCGGCCCGTACGTCGAACCCCAGCCGAGCACCAGTACGTCCGCCCGCCCGCCGGGGTCCTCGACCTCGACGTCGGGCACGTCGATGCCGTCGACCTTCGCCTGGCGCAGCCGGACCATACGCTCGTGGTTGGCGGGGTCGTAGGAGATCTCTCCCGGACCGTCGGACTTCTCCAGGCCGCCGACGCGGTGCTCCAGGCCCGGCGTGCCCGGGATCGCCCACGGCCGGGCGAGAGTGGTCCCGTCGCGCAGATACGGCCAGAACGCCCCCGACCCGTCGGGGGCGTTGGGCTCGGTCGCGAAGTCCACGCGCAGGTCCGGCAGGTCGTCGGGCTCCGGGATCCGCCACGGTTCGGACCCGTTCGCCAGCGCCCCGTCTGACAGGAGCAGGACGGGTGTGCGGTAGGCGAGTGCGATCCGGACCGCTTCCAGGGCAGCGTCGAAGCAGTCGCCGGGCGAGCGCGGAGCGATGACGGGCAGCGGGGCCTCGCCGTTGCGGCCGTACATGGCCTGCAGCAGGTCGGACTGCTCGGTCTTGGTCGGCAGCCCGGTGGACGGGCCGCCGCGCTGGACGTCGATCACGACCAGGGGCAGCTCGGTCATCACCGCGAGGCCGAGGATCTCGCTCTTCAGGGCGAGCCCCGGGCCGGAGGTGGAGGTGACTCCCAGCGCCCCGCCGAATGCCGCGCCGAGGGCGGCGCCGATCCCGGCGATCTCGTCCTCCGCCTGGAGGGTGAGGACGCCGAACTCCTTGTGCCGGGCGAGTTCGTGGAGGATGTCGGAGGCCGGGGTGATCGGGTAGCTGCCGAGCAGCACGGGAAGGCCCGCTCGCTGCCCGGCGGCCGTCAGCCCGAGACCGAGCGCGGTGTTGCCGGTGATCTGCCGGTACGTGCCGGGCGGCAGGTCGGCGGGGGCGATCTCGTAGGTGGTGGCGAACGCCTCCGTGGTCTCACCGTAGTTCCAGCCCGCCCGGAAGGCGGTGACGTTGCCCTCGGCCAATTCCGGGCGATCGGCGAATTTCCGTCGCAGGAAGGCCTCCGTGCCGGCGGTGGGACGGCCGTACATCCAGGCGATCAGGCCGAGGGCGAACATGTTCTTCGCCCGCTCGGCGTCCTTGCGGGACACGCTGCTGTCGGCGAGCGCGCCACGCGTCAGGCTGCTCATGGGCACCTGGTGCACGACGTGTCCGCTCAGGCTCGCGTCCTCCAGCGGTGACGTCGCGTAGCCCGCGCGCTGCAGGTTGCGGCGGGTGAACTCATCGGTATTGACGATCACGGTCGCGCCGGGCGGCAGGTCACCGGCGTTGGCCTTGAGGGCCGCCGGGTTCATGGCTACGAGCACGTCGGGGCGGTCGCCGGGGGTGAGGATGTCGTAGTCCGCAAAATGCACCTGGAACGAGGAGACACCCGGCACCGTGCCCTGCGGGGCGCGGATCTCGGCCGGGAAGTCCGGGCGGGTCGCCAGGTCGTTGCCGAATGCGGCGCTGTCCGCGGACAGCCGGTCGCCCGCGAGTTGCATGCCGTCGCCGGAGTCGCCGGCGAAGCGGATGACGACGCGCTCCAGGCGCACGGCAGGACGCGGGACGGTGCGTGACGTGATACGTGAGGTCACAGCGGTCCTCCTGGCCCGCTGCAGGCGAGCGGGGCACGGCGGTACCGCGTGGCAGGCGAATGGGACACGAAGGCCTCCAGTACGTGGGGAATGGGAGCGAGGCGGGATGCCGCCCTGTGGACGGCCACCCGGGACGCGGCGTCCTGGGCGGCGGTCACCCGTGCGGCGGTCGGTCAGTAGGCGTCCGTCACCTCGTCAAAGGTGCGATGCGGCTCCCGCGGCGCCGGCTCGTTGAAGTAGACCCGGTCCGGCAACCCCCGCAAGAATGCGTCTGCAGCGGACTCCGCTACGCGGAGCCGTGCGTCCGCCGACCTTTCCGAGGCTCCCATTCCAAATGGGGGAATGGCTATATCGCAGTGCATTGCCGATCGGTATGGCAGCGATGCGGCGATACGCAAGAACGGGGCTTGCATTCCCGATCCATTCAACTTATTGGACTGGTTCCCTGCGCGGAAACGGGTGGCGAGGTCGGTCGCGGTCAGGACGCCGGCGAGTGATCGGGCTTCCCCTGGTGTGCGGTCGGCGCGACATCGACGTCGTCCACCTCATGTCCGACCGGATCGCCGTGCTCGATGCCCCGCGGCAACGGGGCGTCGGAGACGTACGGCGGGCGGCCCGCGCGCACCTTGTAGTCGAACGGGTTGATCCCTGCGGCCCGCACCTCGTACGGGCCGGAGTGAACCTTGGGCACCTCGGCGACGACGAGGACGTCGGGGCCGCCGCGACGGTCGTAGAGGACCGCCCGTGTCGGGCAGGTAGATGCAGGTTCCTGCACGGCACGAACTCGGTGTAGCACTCGATCAGCTCCGGCGAGCCCTGGAAGCCGCCCGCGGCGATCACCGGGTGCTCGGAAAAACGGACGGGGTTGATACGGCAGGGCCCGCGGGTCCGGTCGGACGACTCGACAACGCCGACCGCGACGACCGTCTCGGCGGCGCTGACCGCAACCGCCAGGATCACGCTCCCAGCCAGGACGACCAGCAGTCAGTCGTTAGAACCATCTGCATAGGTGCCCCTCAGGTCCGGCCGGTGCCGGCTCGGCGCACGTTTCCCGGACCACGATCACAGCGTTTCCGGGGCGGCGACTCCCCGCCCCGGGCAGAGCGATTCTGCGCATGTGGCGGGGCACGACGACGCCCCGTGCTGCGTGCCAGGCACGAAACGCCCCGTGGACGATGCCGTGTTAGCGATGCCAGCCATCACAATTCGCGGCTTCTCCCGGGGTCCGGATCCGTGGTTGCCTGACCGCAGCCATCACTCCCGTCTTTCATACCTCGCACAGGCACGGGCACTCGCAGGAGGGCATTCATGTCGCTCGGACCGACAACGGCGCCGCGCGTGGTCGTCGCCGCTACAACCACACACGCCGTCGGGGCCTGCCTCGCGGCGTGCTCAGGCCCCACCCCAACCGCCCAGAACGACACCATCCCCCGCACCCTCGCCGCGGCGCTGCAGCAGCAAGTCGCCAGGGCCGGAATCACTATGAAACTCAAGTCCGTCGGCGCGGTGCTGTCAGACTTCCCGCCCCTCTGTAGAGGGACGCCCCGGGACGCGAAGCTCGACTCGTTGCACAACGTCATCCTGATCGTGACGCCCAACTCACACCACCTCGTCGCCCGGGCCTCACGCACGTCATACCTCGTCCTGACCACGCCCCCGATTCCATCCACCGAGAGGAGACCTCACCCATGAATGAGGAGATCAACGCGCTGCGACAGCGGCTTGAGCGGCTGGAAGCCGTACAGGAGATCCAGAACCTGATGGGTCGTCGTGCCTTCCTGCACTCCGCCGGCATGAACGACCGCGAGTTCGAGGAATGCTGGTCCACCCGTGACGACATCTGCTTCGAGGCGGAGGACTGGGGGGTCTGGGACGGCCGCGAGGCTGTCATGGCCGCGTATGTGAAGGAGAACCCTTTCCCGGCCGGGACGGCAGGTCTGATGATCGAGCACTGCCTGACCACCCAGGTGATCGAGATCGCCGAGGACGGGCAGACCGCCAAGGGGGTGTGGATCTCGCCCGGGCACGAGACCTTCCCCATCGTGCCCGGCGAGCCACCGAAGCCGCATTGGTCGTGGGGCCGCTACAGCGCCGACTTCGTCAAGGAGGACGGCAAGTGGCGGGTGTGGCACCTGCACGTACTCACCACGTTCCGCACACCCTATGACCGTAGCTGGGTCGATACCGCGCTGAACAGGCCGGAGTACTTCCCGGAGGAGGGCAGCACGATGGAGGGCATGACGCCGCCCACCCGCCCGGTGACGTTCAACCAGCCGTATCACCCCGCCAAGGCGCCGGCCTTTCAGCCTGTCCCGCCGCGTCCGTACCGGAACTGGTCGGAGACCACCTCGTATACCGATCCGTTGTAGCAGCCGCTCACCCCCGCACGCCGCCGTCGAGACGCCTGCGGTATGCGGGGCGGGGAAAATGACGATCGGCGGCCCGCCCGGCTCATAGGAAGCGGTTCTTCCCGTACGACACGGCATCGCCGTACGGGATGGATGAAGTCCCCATTGCCGATGCCTCGATCCGTTGACCCGGCATCGGCCTCCCCGCACGCTCGGAGCACCCACCACACCGAGGAGGTCACCGTGGTAGTCGAGCATGCGGAGCTGACCGTCGAGCCCGGCCGCGAGCGCGAGGTTCGAGGAGGTCTTCGGCAAGGCTCGCGAGGTGCTGGCCAAGGCCGACGGGCTCCGCTGGGCCGAGCTGCTGCGATGCCACGAACGGCCGCACTTCCTGAAGTCGACCCGGTGAGCGCGACGCGGACGCGCCGACGCCGCCGCTCTTCTGCCTGACGCCCCATCTCAAGGTGCCGTCCATCCAGGCGACCGGCCGAAGGTGACCTGCCGGTCGGCCACGGGCATGCCGGGCATCACCTCGACGAGGGGCGGGAAGTGCGCGGGGCGGTTGATGGCGGACTCGACCCAGTCCTGGTCTCGTGGGGTGCGGAAGGTCGTGTAGACGAGTTCTGCACGCCGGCACGGCTGCGCCGAGCAGCACCGGGAATCGGCAACGTGCCGGAGGGCGTGGGGGAACACGCCCTCCGGAAACGTACGGGGTTGGGTATCCGGCCGTCCGCCGTCGCCGCTAGGCGACCGTGAGCACGAGCGAACCGGTGTAGGTGGTGCCGGCGGTGAGCGCGGTGGCCTCGGCAACAAGGATCGAGCGCCGGTCATCAGCGTCATGTCATGTCTCCCCAGGAACGATGGTTGCGATCAGGCCGTCAGCTTCCTGGATGCCGACGGCCTGATCGCCGGGCGGGAGTACGGGGCGAGTGTCGAGTGTCAGCCGCGCACCGCGGTGTGCTCGGCCAGGGCGGCTTCCGAGTCCGGCGCCGCGACCGGGGCGGCACCGCGCGTCAGGAGGCGCGCCCCGATACCCAGCAGCGCGGCCGTCAACAGCGTGACGCCCATCGGCAGACCCGTGTGCTCACCTCCGAGGCCGACCAGCGGCGAGACCACCGCGCCGAGCCCGAACTGCAGGGCGCCCATCACGGCGGCAGCCGTCCCGGCCGCGTACGGAGCACGGCCGACGGCCAGCGCCGAGGCGTTGCCCAGGACGAAGGTGAGCGAGCAGGCCAGGCCGAACAAGGCCGGCAGGACGGCCACGGCGGGCAGTCCGGCCGCCAGCAGCGCCAGCAGAAGAGCGGAGAAGAACAGCGCCGCGGCCTGTCCGGCCCGCAGCAGCACGTCCGGACTGAAGCGGCCCACAAGGCAGGAGTTGACCAGCCCGGAGATGACCATGCCGCACGCGTTGACCGCGAAGTCCAGCGTGTATGCGGTGGTGGACAGGCCGAGGACATTCTCGACGACGAAGGGCGAGGCCGAGATGTAGCCCATCAGACCGGCGAAGCCGAGCGCGAAGGCAAAGGTGTGGCCGACGTAGCTGCGGTCGGCGAAGAGGCGGCGCATGACACGGCCCGTCTCGGCGAGGCCACCGGCGTGCCGCTGCGCCTTCGGCAGCGACTCGGGGACCACGAAGAGCGAGCCGAACAGCATCAGCGCCGATATGCCCGTCAACACCCAGAACACACCGCGCCAGCCCGCCGTGCCGGCCAGCGCACCGCCCGCCAGCGGGGCGACGACGGGCGCGATGCCGCCGATGCTGGCGATGCTGGCGAGCAGCGCGAAGACCTTGGCCGCGGCCGGTCCCGAGGTACGGTCCGCTGCGACGGCGCGGCCGATGACGATGCCCGCCGAGCCCGCGAAGCCCTGGACGAAGCGCATCACGACGAGCATCCAGATGTTCGGGGCCAGGGCGCACAGGGCGCCGGCCACGGTGACCGCGGCGGTGGCAACGAGGAGCGGGCCGCGGCGCCCGTAGCGGTCGGACAGCGGGCCGATGACGAGCTGGCCCGCCGCGAGGCCGATCAGGAAAGTGGTCAGCGTCAGCTGCACGCTGGAGGCGCCGGTGTGCAGATCGGCGGCGAGCTCGGTGAAGGACGGCAGGTACATGTCCGTGGCGAAGGGAGCCACCGCGGACAGCAGCGCGAGGACCACGAGGAGCGGTCCGGACACGCGGGGCCTGGTCGGGGTGGCAGAGGTTTCGGACAAGGGGGTTCTCCAGCGGCGGGGCAGGCGAACGGCGGTTCGACGGGGCGTACGCACTGGGGCAGGGCCGTACGGCATCTGGGCACACGTACGCCGGTCTGGCTGGGCGCACGAGTGATTTACTTATGAATACATAAATAAACTAGCATGGATTCATGAGCCGCCATGCCACCCTCCGGGAATTCACCCCCACCCTGCGAGAGACCACTCGCACCCTGCTGCGCGTGGGCGCCCCACGCGCCGGAGTCGACCCGCTCCCCGCGTCCGAGGCGGACATGATGCGCGTCATCGTCCGCGAGCCGGGGGTGAGCCCCGGCCGACTCGCGGCCGAGATGCACATGAAGCCCAGCAATGTCAGTACGGCGTTGCGCCACCTCGCCGAGCAGGGCCTGATCAGCCGCGAGAGCGACCCGGTGGACCGGCGGGCCACGCGCGTCCTGCCGACGCCCCGGGCCGTCGAGAACGCCCGGCGCATCGAGGACACCTGGGCCTATATGCTCGACGAGGTGCTGGACGACCTCGACGCGGACCACGCCCAGGCCCTGCTGCAGGCCCTGCCGGCACTGCGCGCGCTGGAGGCCGCCTTGCGGACGCGCCACTGCGCCCCGCAGACGGCCTCCACGTAACCCGTCGCCCTCGCTCGTCAGGCCGGGGCGATCATCCCCGCCGACAGATCGATGTCCGCCCCGCACAGCCCCGGCATGGCGAGCATCGCCACCAGCGCCTTGGCCACCTCGTCCTCCTCGACGAGGCGGTTCAGCGCCGCCCGCGAGGCGAAGTCCCGCTCGGCCGCCTCCACTGTGGTGCCGCTCAGCTCTGCCTGCAGGCGGAAGTTGCGGTCCATGCGCGGCCCGCGTACCGGCCCCGGCGACAGCGAGTTGACAGCGACGCCGTGCGGGCCGACCTCGCCCGCCAGCGTGCGGGTCAGCCCCAGCAGCGCCATCTTGGACGCCGTGTACGGGGTGCGGTTGAGCAGGGGACGCTTGCCGCTGACGGAGGCGACGTTGACGATGTCGCCGCGTCCGGCCGCCAGCATCGGCGACAGCAAGGCGCGGCACACCAGGTAGACGCCGCGTACGTTGGCCGCGAACACGTCGTCCCACTCGTCCGGCTCGATGTCCGTGAGCGGCTTCACCGGGCCCGCGACGCCAGCGTTGTTGACGAGGATCGAGACGTCCTCGCCATCGAGCTCGGCGGCCAGGGCCGCCACGGACGCCGGATCCGACACATCGCACGCGGCCGTACGCGCCCGGCCGCCCTCCTTAACCACGCGAGTGGCCGCATCCGCGAGCGCCTTCTCGTTGCGGCCGACGAGGATCACCCGGGCCCCGGCCCCGGCCAGGGCGAGCGCGAACGCCCGCCCCAGGGGACCACCGCCACCGGTGACCAGCGCCGTTCGCCCGCGCACCGTCATGCGTCCGCCGCCCACGGCAGCGCGTCACCCGCGGCCTTGGCCGCCCGTACGTCGCCCGAGCGCGCGTGCCCTTCGAAGAGCTCGACGCGCGAGGCGCGCCCGCACAGCCGGCCCAGGAGCGCCTGCGACTCGGTGTCGGTGACCTCCTGGTACGTCACCGTCTTGAGGTACTTGCCGACCCACAGGCCGCCGGTGTAGCGGGCGGCTCCGCGCGTGGGCAGGACGTGGTTGGTGCCGATGACCTTGTCACCGAAGGAGACACAGGTGCCCTCGCCGAGAAACAGCGCGCCGTACTGGGTCATCTTCTCCAGCGCGAGACGCGGCTCGGCGGTCAGCACCTCGACGTGCTCGAAGGCGAAGTCGTCGGCGAGCGCGTACATCTCGTCGAGCGAGTCGACGACGTGCACCTGTCCGTGATCGCGCCAGGCGGGCTCCGCGAAGTCGCGGGTCGGCATGGAGGGCAGCAGCTTCTCCACCTCCGCGATGGTCTTCTCGGCGACCTCGCGCGACGTGGAGATGAGGACGGCAGGCGAGTCCGGGCCGTGCTCGGCCTGCGAGAGGAGGTCGACGGCGCAGGTGAACGGATCGGCGTCGGCATCCGCGAGGACCAGGATCTCGGTCGGGCCCGCGAGCAGGTCGATGCCGATCTCGCCGAAGAGCTGCCGCTTCGCCTCCGCGACGTAGGCGTTGCCGGGCCCGGCGATCAGGTTCACCGGCTGCATGGCATCCGTGCCGACGGCCATGGCGGCGACCGCCTGGACCCCGCCGAGCAGCCAGATCTCGTCGGCACCCGCCAGGTGAGCGGCGGCCACGGTGGCGGCGGGAATCTCGCCGTGGATCGGAGGCGTACAGGCGACGACCCGCGGCACACCCGCTACCTTCGCCGTGACGATGGTCATGTGCGCGGACGCGGTCAGCGGGTAGCGGCCGCCCGGGATGTACGCGCCCGCCGCCTGCACCGGAATGTGCTTCTGCCCGAGCTTCACTCCCGGCAGCGTCTCCACCTCGAACTCAGTCATCGAGGCGAGCTGGTGGCGGGCGAAGGTCCGCACCTGCTCCTGCACGAAGCGGATGTCGTCGATGACCTGCTGCGGTACGGAGGCGACGATCTTCTGGATCTCCTCGTCCGAGAGCCGGAAGGAGTCGGGAGACCACTTGTCGAACTTCTCGGAGTAGGCGCGGACCGCCTCGTCGCCGCGCTCCCGTATGTCGGCGATGACGCCGGCGACGGTCTCGCACACCTGGCCGAGGGAGGCGGTGACCTCGGCCTTCGGGACGGCGTTCTTCAGGATCGTTGCCACAATTGCGGCCTTTCTGAGGGTGGTTGAGGGACGGAAGGTCCGGGGGGACTCAGAGCTCAGACGGGCGGGGCGGTGAAGAGCACGTCGGGATCGTTGAACTGCTCCTTGGCGATCGACTCGCTCATAGGGTCGGCGGTGCCCCACTGGTCCTGGGTGAGCGGATCGTCGACGTCGTGCCGGCCGGGGTGCCACAGGTCCTCTTCGAGGACGGCGAGTTCGGTGGTGTACTCGACGGTGTTGCCGTGCGGGTCGTGGAAGTACGCGAAGGTGTTGTCGCCCGCGAGATGACGCCCCGGGCCCCAGGTGAGCCGGGTCCCGGCGCGCAGCGCACGGCCCGTGCCGCGCATGTACTCCTCCAGGCCGCGCATTTCGAACGACGCATGGTGCAGGGAGACATGCGGACCGCGGGCGATGGCGAAGCTGTGGTGGTGCGGGTTGCACCGCATGAAGTACATGAGGTCGCCCATGCGGTGGCTGAAGAGGGTGTCGGAGAGCCGGAAGCCGAGGTGCTGCTCGTAGAAGGCGCGCAGCCGCTCGGGGTTCTCGGAGTTGACCACGCAGTGCGAGAGCCGCACCGGGATGGCCTCGCGCGCCTCTATCTTGCGGTGGACGCGATTCTCGACTTCCGCCGAGACCTCGACGACGCGGCCGTCCGGGTCGAAGAAGCGGAAGCCGTAGCCGCCGCCGGGGGTGTCCATGTCCGCAGGGTCGGCGATGGGCCGCACCCCGGCGGCGAGGAGGCGTCCGGCGAGCTCGTCGACGTCGGCGCGGCTCGCGGCGCCGAAAGCGACGAGGTCCATACGCTTGCGGGCGTCCTCGCGGATACGGACCACGTACTGCTCGGGGCTGCCCTCGGCCGCGAAGAAGGCGATGCCGGAGTCGTTCGCGACCTCGGTCAGGCCCCAGGTGTCGCGGTAGAAGGCGCGCTGGACGGCGAAGTCCGGGACGGCCAGGTCGACATGGCGCAGATGGGTGATGGGCTGATACGGGTGCGAGGTCATCAGTTGCTCCTGACGGTGTTGCGCTGGTGGCCCAGGCCCGTGATCTCGGCCTCCATCACGTCCCCGGGCTTGAGGAAGACACCCCAGTGGGCGCCGTTGCCGGCCGGGGAGCCGGTGAGCAGCAGGTCGCCGCGGCGCAGGGTGGTGGTCGTGGACACGTACGCGATGAGCCGCGGAATGTCGAAGATCATGTCCTTGGTGGACTCGTCCTGCCGCACAACTCCGTTGTGGCGCAGGGTGATCCGCAGGTCCGACGGGTCGCCGATGAAGGCGGCCGGCACCAGGAAGGGGCCGATCGGCAGGAAGGTGTCGGCGTTCTTCGCAGTGAACCAGTCCGTGCCGATGGCCTTCAGATCGGGCCGGTAGAGCCGGTCGCGGGTGGTGATGTCATTGGCGATGGTGTACGCGGCCACGTACTCCATCGCGTACTCGGCCCGTATGTGCCTGCCCTCCTTGCCTATGACCAGGGCGAGTTCGAGCTCCCAGTCGTGCTGTTCGCCGAGGGGCGGCAGCACCACGTCGTCGTACGGGCCGCAGATGGCGCGCGGTGAGCCGAGGAAGACGTACGGGACGCCGCCGCGGATCCGCTCGTCCATCATCTTCTCGGCGTCGGCGCGGGCCTCCTCCGGTGTGGCGCCGTGCACGCTCTCCTTCTCGGCGGCGACGAGATCGACCACGTGCTTGCGGTAGTTGGCGCCACTCTGCAGGATCTGGCCGGGCTCGATCGGGGCGAGGATGCGCAGGCCGACGAGGTCGTGCCAGGTGCCGGAGGCCGACTCGGCGAGGTCGGGCAGCCGGGACAGCCAGGCGTCCCAGTCCTCGAGCAGCGCGCGCACGGATGGCACGAGGCCGGACAGGTCGCGCACGCGCCGGCCGGTGACCAGGCCGGGGAAGGAGCCGGAGTCTGCGTTCGCGAAGGTGCCGAGCGCGAAGGGCCCGGCATGGCTGGGAAGTCGGTCTGGCACGGGCTCTCTCCTTGCAGGGATGCGGCGATGCCATTGACGCTAGGCAGCGCGGGCGGGCGGCGGAAATACTGATCCGCGATGCCTGGCATCACCGCGCTGCAGGCGGCCCGGAAGCCGGTGATCAGCGGCCCATCGTCGTACGGGATGGATGACGTTCCCGTTGCCGATGCCTCGATCCGTTGACGGTGCATCCACCGCCCGAGCAGGGTCGGAGCTCCAACGGACCTTCAGCGAGTGAGCCGAAGGAGCGCGACGGTGTCGAGGGGGCGTCCGCGCGGAGGCCCCGACGAAGGAGGGGCTGAGCACGGTCGCCCGCCCCTCGACACCGGCTGAGGCGCTCCGGAGGCGAACCGAGCTCTGAATGAAAGGAGTACGTGTGATCGTCGAGCACGCCGAGCTGGCCGTCGCGTCCGGCCGCGAGGCGGAATTCGAAGCGGCGTTCGGGGAGGCCCGCAAGGTCCTCGCCGAGGCGGACGGCTTCCGCTGGACGGAGTTGCTGCGCTGCGAGGAGAGGCCCGACACCTATCTGCTGCTGGTCGGTTGGGAGTCGGTCGAGAGACACACGGTGGGCTTCCGCGAGTCGGAGCGCTTCCAGCGCTGGCGCGCCCTGGTGGGTCCGTTCTTCGCCAAGCCGCCGGCCGTCGAGCACTACCGCGAGCTCGGCGACCGCTTCACCGGCTGATCTGCCTCTCCCCCTCTGTCTACGTTCGCAAGGATCCCCCATGCCCGTGCAAAAGGTGCTCGTCGTCGGTGGCGGCATCACCGGAAGCGTGCTGTCTCTCGCGCTCGCCCAGCGGGGCGCGGAGGTCGAGCTCGTCGAGATATCACCCCAGTGGTTCGGTGTCGGCCACGGCATCACCGTTCAGGGGAACGCGCTCAAGGCGCTGCGCTCCGTGGGCGTACTGGACCGGGTCCTCGCCCGGGCCGTGCCGTTCGACCAGATGCGGCTGCGCCGCGCGGACGGCGAGCTGATCACCGAGCTGGCCACGCCGCACACCGGCGGCGAGGACCTGCCGTCCACAGCGGGCGCGCTGCGCTCGGACCTGCAGGACGCACTGTGCGACGCGGTGTACGCGCACGGCGTGCAGGTGCGGCTCGGGCTGAGCGTCACCTCCCTCGACCAGTCCCCCGGCCACGTGGACGTGACGTTCACCGACGGCTCCGCCGGCCGCTACGACCTCGTGGTGGGCGCCGACGGCATCAACTCCCAGATGCGCGCGATGATCGGCATCACCACGAAGCCGGAACCGGTCGGCATGTCGATCTTCCGCGTGGTCGCCGACCGTCCCGCCGAGATGGACTGCGCGGAGGTGTACTACGGCGGCCCGCGCTACAAGGCCGGCTACAGCCCGATCTCCGCCGACTCGTGCTACGCGTACCTCCTCGACGAGAACCTGGACACCTCGCTCGTCGGCCCGCGCGCACCGCTGTCGCTGCTGCGCGAGCGCGGCGCCGGATACGGCGGCACCTGGGGCAAGATCCTGGCCTCGCTGCCGGACGACACGACCGTGGACTACCGCTGGGTCGAGGCGATCCTCGTCGACGAGCCCTGGCACCGGGGCCGGGCGATGGTGATCGGCGACGCGGCCCACGCCTGCCCGCCGCTGATCGCCCAGGGCGCGGCGATGTGTACGGAGGACGCGGTGGTCCTGGCCGAGATGGTCACCGGGGACACGCCGGTCGAGCAGGCACTGGAGGCGTTCATGGCCCGGCGGCTGCCGCGTGTGCGGGTCGTCCTGGAGAACTCGCTCCAGCTGGCCGAGTGGGAGATCAACCCGGGTACGCCCGGCGCCGACCCGGGCCGCATCATGTCCGACACGCTCTCGTTCCTGACGGCGACGGCATGAGCGCGCCCGTCGTCGACTTCCACGGTCATCTGGCGGTCCCGGAGGCCGACGCGCTGTGCGCCGACGCGCCGGGGTTCGCCGCCGAGCTGGCCGGCGAACAGCGGGCCCACTCCCCCGAGTCACTGGCCGCCAATCGCACCCAACTCACCCGCCTCTCATTCGAGTTGACCGACGTGACGGCCCGGCTCGCGGACCTCGACGCGATGGGCGTGGACATCCAGGTCGTCGGCCCGATGCCCATGCACCACTACTGGGCCGACGCCGACCTCGCCATACGCCTCGCCCACACCGTCAACGAGGCGGTCGCCGCGCACTGCGCCGAGGCACCCGAGCGGTTGTACGGCCTCGGCACGGTCCCGCTGCAGCACCCCGATCTCGCCGTCGCCCTTCTCGACAGGGCGATGACCGAGTACGGGCTGTACGGGATCAGCGTCTCCACGACCGTGGAGGGCCGGGAGCTAGCCGACCCCGCGCACGACCCGGTGTGGGCGAAGGCCGCGGAGCTGGGCGCGGTCGTCTTCGTGCACCCGTGGGGCTGCTCGCTCGGTGAGCGGCTGGCCACCCACTATCTCGGCAACACCGTGGGCCAGCCCGTCGAGACGACCGTCGCGCTCTCCCATCTGATCTTCACCGGGGTGCTCGACCGTTTCCCGCGGCTGAAGCTGGTGGCCGCGCACGGCGGCGGCTATCTGCCCACGTACATCGGCCGCTCGGACCACGCCTGGCAGGCACGGGAGGACGCGCGCGGCTGCGCCGAGCCGCCGAGTGCGTATCTGAAGCGCATGTGGTTCGACGCCCTCGTCTACACCCCGCGTGCCCTGCGCCATCTGATCGAGGAGGTGGGCGCGGACCGCGTGGTCCTCGGCACCGACTACCCCTTCGACATGGGCGTCGACGACCCGGTGGCGCGGCTGGACTCCGCCGGCCTCTCCCCCGCCGACCGCGCTGCCGTGGCGGGCGGCAACGCCCTCGACCTCCTGCTGGAAGGACGTGCCCGATGAAGCACCCACCGCTCGGCCCCATTGAGGAGGAGCTCGCCAAGGCCCGTGCCGCCTACCGGAACTGGGGCCGCTGGGGCGAGGACGACGTCCTCGGAACGCTCAACCACATCGACGACGCCAAGCGCGCCCATGCCGCGGGGCTCGTACACCGCGGCCGGTCGTTCTCGCTCTCCCAGGAGTTCAACGAGGACGGCCCCCAGCGCGGCTTCCGCGGGCGCATCAACCCCGTGCACTACATGAAGGACACGGGCTCGGATGCGGCCGCCGAGTCGCAGGGCTTCCCGCACGGCTTCGGCGGCGCCGACGACCACATCGTCATGCCGCTGCAGGCCTCCACGCAGTGGGACGGTCTCGGCCACATCTTCGACAACAAGCAGGCGTGGAACGGCCGCCCCTGCACCACCGTCAACGGCAACGGCGACTCCGTCACCGGCATCGAGCACATGGCCGACGCCTTCACCGGGCGCGGCGTCCTGGTGGACGTGGGCCGCGCGGTCGGCGACGAGCACGGCGAGCTCGCCGACGGCTTCGCCATCCTCGAGGAGCACCTGCGCGCCACGATCGACGCCCAGGGCGCCACCTCGACGGTGCGCCGCGGCGACCTCGTGCTCGTCCGCACCGGCCAGCTCGGCCGCGTACGGCGCCTCGGCGACTGGGGCGGATACGCGGCCGGCGACGCACCAGGCCTGTCCTTCACCACGCTCGGCTGGCTGCACCGCACCGAGATCGCCGCGATCGCCTCCGACACCTGGGGCCTGGAGGTGCGGCCGTACGAGTTCGCCGAACCCGCCATGTCGCCGCTGCACCAGATCGCCATCCCCAACATGGGTCTTCCGCTGGGCGAGATGTGGGACCTGGAAGAGCTGGCCGCGGACTGTGCCGCGGACGGCGTCTACGAGTTCCTGCTGGTCGCGGCGCCGCTGCCGGTGACCGGCGCGGTGGGCGCCCCCGTCAACCCGATCGCGATCAAGTGAGTGGCCGCACGATGACTGCAACCTCTCGGGGGACGACCCCCGAACTCCCCCACACCAACCGCTTCTCCGGCAGCCTCCACTTCCCCGGCGACGAGGACTTCGACGAGGCCTGCTTCGGCCGCGTCTTCAACGCCCGCCGGCCCGCAGACCGGGCCCCCGCCGCCGTACTGAAGGCCGCCACCGAACAGGACGTCGTCGAGGGCGTGCGGCTGGCGATCGAGCGCGGCTGGCAGGTCGCCGTACGCTCCGGCGGGCACAGCTGGGCCGCCTGGTCGGTGCGTGACGAGGCCCTGCTGATCGACCTCGGCGGCTTCCGCGAGATGGCGTACGACGAGACGACGGGGATCGTCTCGGCCACGCCGAGCGTGAAGGGCGGCGACGAACTCAACCCGTACCTCGGGAAGTTCGGGCGCTTCTTCAACGGCGGGCACTGTCCGTCCGTGGGCATCGGCGGCTTTCTGCTCCAGGGCGGACAGGGCTGGAACGCGCGCGGCTGGGGCTGGGCGGCTGAGAACATCACTGCCATCGACGTCGTCACCGCCGAGGGCGAGCTGGTGCGGGCCGACGAGACGCGTCACAGTGATCTGTTCTGGGCGGCGCGCGGCGCGGGCCCCGGCTTCTTCGGCGTGGTCACCCGCTTCCACCTGCGCACCCGGCCCCTTCCGAAGCACCTGGCGCACACCGTGCACGCGTACCCGTTGGACCTCTTCGACGAGGTCATGACCTGGCTGCACGAGACGCACCACAGCATCTCCGATCTGGTGGAGATCGTTGCGCTGACGCAGACCCCGCCCGACCATGACGAACCCGTGCTGCTGGTGACGGGCGTCTCCATGACGGACACGCCCGAGCAAGCCGCCGAGGCGCTGGCTCCGCTGCACGCCAATCCGTACGCGGACCAGGCGCTCTTCCGCGTCGAGGCGGAGCCGACCACCCTCGCCGAGCAGCTGGACGGGCAGCGCACGGCCAACCCCGAAGGCCACCGCTATCTCGTCGACAACGCCTGGCTGACCGGGCCCGCGCACGAGGTCGTCCCCGCGATCCGCAAGGCCTTCACGGACCACCCCACCCGGCAGACCTTCACCATCTGGTTCTCGATGGCGCCGCTGCGCGAGCTTCCGGACATGGCCTTCTCGCTGCAGTGGGAGATCTACTGCGCCACGTACGTGGTGCACGACGAGCCCGAGCGGGACGGCGAGCTGCGTGCGTGGCTGGACGAGGCCATGGCAGACATGCAGCCTGTCACCGCGGGCCAGTACCTCGGCGACTCCGACTTCACCGTCCGACAGCTGAAGTTCATGGGCGACGAGCAGTGGCGGCGGCTTCAGCAGATACGTGCCGTACGCGACCCGAAGGGCCTGTTCGCGGGCTATCTGAGCATCGGCAGCGTCACCAACACCAACCACTGGGAGCAGTGAGCGATGCGTTTCGCGACATACGAGTACGAGGGCGCGGAGCGCGCCGGGGCCGTGCGTGACGGGGTGATCCATCCGCTGCTCGAGGGCATCACGGTGCTGTCGCTGATCGAGCAGGAGGCCCTGCATGAGGCGGGGGGCGAGGCGCTTGCCCACGCCAGTGACCTGCGAGTGGATCAAGTCCGGCTGCTGCCCCCACTGAAGTCGCCCTCCATCAGGGACTTCGTCGGCTTCGAGGCCCACATCGAGGGCGTCTCCAAGTCCTTGGACGGGCTGGAGCACGTGCCCGAGGAGTGGTACCGGGCGCCGAACTTCTACTTCACCAATCCGCACGCGGCGTACGGCGCACACGACGACGTGCCGGTCCCGGCCGGCTGCTCGGTCCTCGACTTCGAGCTGGAGGTCGGCGCGGTCATCGGCCGGTCGGGCCGCGACCTCACGCCCGAGCAGGCCCGCGACCACATCGTCGGCTATCTGGTCTTCAACGACTGGTCCGCGCGCGACCTGCAGAAGCCGGAGAAGAACCTCGGCCTCGGTTTCTCCAAGGGCAAGGACTTCGCGAACACGCTCGGCCCGTATCTCGTCACGGCCGAAGAGGTGGAGGACCGCCGGGACGGGGACGGCTTCCTCGACCTGGAGATGACCGTCACCCTGAACGGCGAGCTCATCGGCCGCGACACCCTCGCCAACGTCTCCTGGACCTTCGAGGAGATGGTCGCCTACGCCGCCCGTGACGCGTGGGTGCGCCCCGGCGACATCCTCGGCTCGGGCACCTGCGGCTGGGGAGCGCTGGCCGATTTCTGGGGACGGGTGGGGGAGCGGACCCCGCCGCCGCTGCGGCCAGGCGACGAGGTGACGCTCGCCGTGGAACGCCTCGGCAGCCTCTCCAACCTCATCGTCCCCGGGCGTACCGACGCCTATCTGCCGCGCGCCAGGAAGCGGGGCAGGACCCCTCGCCCGTAACAGCGTCCCACCGCCGCATCTGTCAATGGCCTGTGCGGCCCACTGCGCCGCACAGGCCATTGACCTGCCCGTATGCCTGCCCCCGATGCCTTGCATCGCATCTTCCTGAGAATCGTGAGAATCGGCTTACGGGGCTTCCTCAGCTGCAAACCCGTCATTACGCTCCCGTTTCACCGATGCTTCAACGACGTGGCCGGAAGGGGACATCCGTGGGTCTCGGAGCGATCGACCTGAATCTTCTGGTGGCGCTGGAAGCACTGCTGGAGGAGAAGAACGTCACGCACGCCGGTGTCCGGCTCTCCACCAGCCAGTCCGCGATGAGCGGCTCGCTCGCCCGGCTGCGCCGCCACTTCAACGACGAGCTGCTCGTGCGCATGGGCCGCGAGTATGAGCTGACACCGCTCGCGGAGCGGCTGCTGCCCGTCGTGCAGGCCTCGCTGTACAAGGCGGAGGAGGCCATGTCGCTGACCCGCCGGTTCGAGCCGGAGCTCAGCCGGCAGCGCTTCTCCGTGGTGATGTCGGACTACCTAATGACGGTGTTCGTGGAGCCGCTGCTGCGGGCCATCGCCGAGCAGGCGCCCGGCGTACGCATCGACTTCCATCCCCTCGTCTACGGACAGCCGGAGACCGAGACACATCTGCGCTGCCACGATCTGATGATGGTACCGCTCGGCTACCGGCTGCCGGGCATCAGCGAGGCCGTGATGCGCGACCGCTTCGTGTGCATCGTCGACCCCGACAACCCGCGGCTGAAGGACGGCCGGCTCACCCTGCAGGATCTGGCCGAGATGCCGCATGCCGCGTCGGCCTTCGGCAAGAGCCTGACCCCCGCCGACCGTCAGCTGGAGACCCTCGGCATCACTCCGCGGGTGCAGGTCAGCGCCCCGGGCTTCAGTGTGCTGCCGTTCCTGGTGGGTGGCACCGACCTGGTGGCGATGGTGCCGGAGCGGCTGGCCCGGCGGTTCGAGGGCTTCGCGCGCTGTGTCACCGTTCCGGCCCCGTTCCCCGACGTACCGCTGGTGGAAGCTATGTACTGGCACAACAACCGGCACTCCGACCCGGCGCACCGCTGGCTGCGCGAGACGGTGCGGATGGTGGGGGCTGCGCTGGACGAGCCGGCCGCGTCGCCGGTGGCGGCTTCCGCGGCGGATGGCCGTGCGGCGGTTCCTATAGCGGGCTCCTGCCCGGCGCTTCCGGCAGCGGGCGACGGCACGGCGATTCCCGCCACGGATGCCAGCCATAGCGACCACGCGTTTCCGCCGCTGGTCACCGCTTCCTAGCGTGGTCGGGAGTGACCTTTCACCCCTGAGTCACTCCCGAACCGCAGCCACAGGAGGAAGCCGTGAGCCGTACGCGACTGGCAGACCGCACCGTCGTCATCACCGGGGCCGCCCAGGGCCAGGGGGCGGCGGAGGTGGAGGCGGCGGCCCGCGAGGGCGCCACCGTCGTCGCGACCGATGTCCTCGACGAGGCAGGCGAGAAGCTGGCTGCCGCCCTGCTCGCCGAAGGCCTCGACGTCCGCTACCGGCATCTGGACGTGTCGTCGCCGGACGACTGGGCGGGGCTCGCCGACTGGCTGCGCGGCCGTGGGCATGGTGCGCACGGGCTGGTGAACAACGCCGGCATCCCCATGCGGGCCCGCCTCGGCGACGTCGACCTCGCCGACTGGGACCGGGCTTTCGCCGTGAACACCACCGGACCGATGCTGGGGATCCAGGCCCTCGCCCCGCTGATGGGCGAGGGCGGCTCGATCGTGAACGTCGGCTCGGTCGCGGGACTCACCGCCCATCACGCGGTGGCGTACACGGCCAGCAAGTGGGCGCTGCGGGGCCTGTCGAAGGTGGCCTCGCTGGAGCTCGCCCCGAAGGGCATCCGTACGAACACGGTGCATCCCGGCTTTATCGAAACCCCGCTGATGGCGACCGCGAACCCGGTCTTCCAGCAGGCGCATCTGTCCATGACCCCGCTGGGCCGGACCGGCACCTGTGACGAGGTGGCGCCGCTGGTGGTGTACCTGCTGTCCGACGAGGCGTCGTACGTCAATGGCGCGGAGATCACCGTGGACGGCGGGTACGCGGCGCACGGCGGGGTGAAGGCGATCACGAACGCGCTCGACGCCGGCTGACCGGAGACTCCCGAACATTCGCGAGGGGCCGCTCCCGTGGTTCACGGGAGCGGCCCCTCGCGTCGTGCGGATGGTCAGGCGCTCGAGGCCTCGGCGGCCGCTGATCCCTCGATCACCTGCCGGTCCTCGTTCTTGCGCACCAGGATCAGCGTGAGGGCGACGCCCGCCAGTGAGGCGCAGCCGCACACCACCATACCTACCGCAAGGCCGTCCCCGAGCGCGTTCTGCGCCGCGAGCTGCGCGGCCTCGCCCACGTCGGGAACGTTGACGACAGCCAGCGGACCGCCCGCCTCGTTCACCACGGCGCCCGCACCCGTCAGCTTGCCCGCGAGTGCCGACGACGCCGTGCTCATGGCCACCGCGCTGATCACGGCGGGGCCGAGCGCCTGTCCGAACTCCCGGACCAGCGAGGTCGCACCGCTCGCCATGCCGGTCAGCTCGATCGGCACGGCGTTCACCGCGGCCGCGGTCAGCGAGCTGACGACGAAGATGAAGCCGACCCCGAGCAGCAGCACCGGTCCGATGAACGCGCCCAGCGACGTGGTGGCGATCGGGATGGCCGCCACCCAGAACTGGCCGGCGGCCATTGGCAGCAGTCCACCGATCAGCAGCCAGCGCGGTTCCAATTGGCTCAGCATCCGGCTGATCACCGGCGCCAGCAGCAGCGGAATGGACTGCAGGATCACAAACGGCAGCGACGCCTCGAGGGTGTCCAAGTGCATCACCGCACCGAGCCGGATCGAGACGGAGTACGCGGTGCCGATGAAGCCCAGCATGCCGACCAGGGCCACCCCGGCCGCCGCCGCGAACGACGGAATCTTCAGCAGCTGCAGATTGAACATCGGGGACGCGGAGCGCAACTCCACCCACACGAAGGCGATGAGTCCCAGCACCGCCACGACCAGCGCGATGATGATCCCGGTGTTCGAGAAGCCCGTGTCCGAGCCCTCGATGACGCCCCACAACAGGGCGGTCAGTGCGATCGCGATGGTGATCTGGCCCGGCCAGTCCAGCGAACGGCCCCGCGGGGCCTTGGAGTCGGTCACGTACTTCCAGCAGACCAGCGAGACGATCACGCCGATCACCGCCGGCGGCACGAACACCCAGCGGAAGTTCGCCTCATTGGCGATCACACCGGACATCAGCGGGCCGATCGCGGAGGCGAGCGACAGGCTGACCGACCAGGTGGCGACAGCCTTTGAGCGCTGCTTCTCGCCGGGCGTCGCCGCTGCGATCACGGCGAGCGAGGACGGGAACAGCATCGCGGCACCGACACCCGCGAGACCCTGGCCCACCCACAGCTGGGTAATGGACTGGGCCGTGGCGTTGACCAGCTCGCCGAGGGCCAGCACCAGGCCGCCGAGCACCAGCAGACGCTTTCGGCCGAAAAGGTCGCCGACCACGCCGAAATTCAGCTCGAGAATCGCGGTAGGCAGAATGAAGGCCGACGTGACCCACGCGACCTGTGCCCCTGAAGAGCCGAATTCACTGGTGATGGCACCATTGATGGAAGTCGGCACGGTAATGCACATTTGAGCAATGGCGACAGCAAAACAACACGCTATGAGCGTGCCGCGATCCAGCCCCTTCACGACATTCGTCGTTCCAGTCACGTGCCCTTACTCCGGATTCTTTTCGATAATCTCGATGAGATTTCCCTCAGGGTCCGTGACCCAGGCCATGCGTACGCCGGGCTCGGGAGAGGGCCCTGGCTTCATCGCCTCGCCTGCACCGTGGGCCACCAGGGCCTCGTAGGCCTGGTCGAGTTCGGGGGTGGTGACCGCGAAGTGCCCGTATCCTTCGGTGAGTGCGGCGGTCACCGGGTCGGCGGCTCGCAGTACGGGCTCCGATCCGAGCCTGGCGAGCAGCTCGATGCGCCAGCCGTGCGGATGCTCCAGGACGACGGCGGAGAGCCCCGGCCCTTCGAGGGTGAACTCGAAGACGGGCTTCAGCGCGAAGGCGTCCTTGTACCGGGCGGTGAGCACGGGCAGATCTCGGACGTTGACGCCGATGTGATCGAGCCGTGTGCTCGCGGAGTTCGATGGGGTCATGGCAGGGTCAGCCCGCCATCGCACTGTCGCCGCCGTCGACCATCAGGTTGGCGCCGTTGACGAACGCCGCCTCGTCGGAGCAGAGGAAGGCCGCGGCCCGCGCGATGTCCTCCGGCTGCCCGATCCGGCCCACCGGGATACGCGCCTCCAGCTGGGCCTTCGGCCCGTTCGGATCGTCGAGGAAGGGCGCGGTCGCGGAGGTGTGAATCATGCCGGGCGCGACGGTGTTGACGCGGATGTGGTGCGGGGCGCCTGCCGCGCACAGGTGCTTGCTCATCGCCAGCACCCCGCCCTTGGCGGCACCGTGCGGCACCATCGGCATGAACGGCGCGCCGCGCACGGCGGCGACCGACGCGACGTTCAGGACGGCGCCGCCGCCTCGCTCGATCAGGTGCGGCCAGGCCGCCTGCGTACAGAAGTACGGGATGTCGAGCTCGTTCTTGATGGTGAAGTACCAGTCATCGGCGGGCATTGTTTCGAACGGCCCGTTCCGCAGTGCCGAGGCGTTGTTGTAAAGGATGTCGATACCGCCGAAGGCCGCTATGCCAGCTTCGATCCACTCCCGGGCACCGTCCCCGGTTGACAGGTCGACGGGGGCGAGGGACTTCATGACTCCCCCGGCCTTCTCCACGAGTTCAACCGTTTCCGCCGCAGCATCGGCATCGATGTCACAGCCGAATACGGAGGCCCCTTCCTCGGCGAATACCTGGGCCGCTGCTCGCCCGATTCCAGCCGCCGTGCCGCTGATGAACGCAACTTTCCCGACCAGTCGACCCATGTTTGCTCGTGTCCCTTGTCCAGTGCCGCCGGAGTGCGGTGCTGGAAGCGTAGGTACGCCCATTGGCGAGAACAAGAATTCGTCTCGCCAGGGCCATCGCGACTTCGGATGGGTGGTATGACTGCGATCGCCGTCGGCTCCGGCTTCCCGGGCCGAACGTCCGACGGGACGACCGCACGAGACTCGCTCCCATGTTGGAACGCGTATGGAACAGTGCGATTCTGTGGCGGGAAGGAGCTTCCCCAGCTCGCCTCCCGCACCCGGGCGGCCGCGTGACGGACATGCCGGAGCTGCACGCGCGGCTCCTGGCGGATGTGATCGCCCTCGGCTCCCCGTATCCACTGGTCCTCACCGGTGGGTACGCCGTGCGGGCGCACCGCTTCGTGAACCGCCCCAGCCAGGATCTCGATGTCGCCACTCGGGTTTCTCGCGGGCGAAGGGTTACGACCTGGTTCGCCGCGGGGAGTTCCCGCGCCGGGTGCTACGCATCGTGTGCCGTTCATAAACGCGTCACTGCTGGTCATGCCGCGTATCTGTACTCATTGATCAGACCGCCAAGGACACGGGTCTGGAAGAGCCGTCGTGGGGTTTTCAGGTCGGTCAGCGGCGCGGTGTGGTGGTCGGCGAGGGGAGGTAGTTGCTCTCGGGCCTGATGCGGTCGATGTCCGTTGTAGTGTCCGGCGTAGGTGCTGAGAACACGGAGAGCGTGGCGCTCGCTCCAGAGCAACAGGTGGTCGAGGACCTCGCGCCGCAGTGTCCCGATGGCCCTCTCACAGTGTGCGTTCATCCGCGGGGACTGCGGGGCGGTCTTGACGGTTTCGATGCCCTCGTCTTCGAAGACGGGGTCGAAGGATTCGGTGTATTTGCTGTCCCGGTCACGGATCAAGAAGCGCAGTGACTCCAGACGCATGCCCTCGTCGAAGGCGAGGTTTCGGGCCTGCTGGGCCGTCCACTGTGCGGTCGGATGCGCGGTTACGCCGGCGATGTGGAGGCGGCGTGTGCCGTGCTCGAGGAAGACCAGCGCGTAGACCCGGCGAAGATCCACCAGGTCGATATGCAGGAAGTCGCAGGCGATGATGGCTTCGGCCTGGGATGTCAGGAACTCGCGCCATGTCGGCCCGGCGCGGCGGGGAGCCGGGTCGACACCGGCAGCGGTCAAGATCTTCCAGACCGTGGAGGCGCCGATCCTGTGGCCCAGCCGGGCGAGTTCCCCCTGGATCCTGCGGCAGCCCCAGCGCGGGTTCTCCCGTGCCAGCCGCAGCACCAACTCCTTCACGGCTTTCGCTGTCGCCGGCCGGCCCGGCCTGCTCCGGCACTCGCTGTAGTCCCACCTGCGTGCAACGAGACGCCGATGCCAACCCAGCAACGTCCCTGGTGTCACAGGGAACACCTGAGCCCAGCGACGCCGGGGTATCAGCGAGGACAATGCCGCGAACCACAACCGGTCCGCCCACTGGTATCGCACGGGACTCGCAAGTTGCCTGCGCAGCACCGCGTTCTCGTGCCGGAGCACGAGCAACTCAGCGTCTTTGGACGTCTGCCGACGCAGCAACACTGCTGGGACCGAGAGAAGCTTCCTCGTGACCTGATACGCCAGTGACACGATCACCTGGACATGGTCCCAGCGCGCCTGCCGATCCCGCCAGGCTGCCTACGGCCTGCAGCGACGCATTTCTGAACGGCACAGGGCTTCGCCGATGGCGCGGAGGAAGCCCTGGCTGGTGCCGAGCATCTCGGCGGCCCGGCCCATCGTGTACGCGGGATAGTCGTCGTCGTCGAGACGGTCGTACGAGTCGTCTGCTGTCATTGCACCTCTCTGTGGAACGCATGGAGGGGCCCTGGCGCCAATGGCACCAGAGCCCCGAAGGAACTGCTACACCATCTGCCGACCTTGGTACTGCGCCGGCCTTCTGTTTCCGCAGACCCGACCAAGATGCTGTCGGGGATGCGGGGATCGCGGTTGCTTGACCGGAGACCACCTCACTATCGATGTCCTGCGGTACCCGAGCTCAGCGATTCCGCCCGGGCGATCCTGATGGCGCGGGGCTCCTCCGTTCTTCCCTCTTGATCAACACTTGCCAACGGGACTGCGTACTGCTGGTACTGCGTACTGCTCAGTGGCCTGCGACAGCGCCACTCTTCGGCAGCCAGCCCCGTCGCCCGTCCTGCGTCTGCTCTGGCTTAGAACCCCACTGCCGAACTTCCCGGTGCGCGCGTCCGCAGCCAACGCCTTCACCGAGGTGCTGCTCACTGACTTCACTGCTGGGTACTGCGAACTGCACTTACGGGTACTGCCACTGCGTTTACTGCGGTCCTGCTCACGGCGGCCCCTGATCACTGCGGGCCACCCGGTCCGGCCGTCAGCCCCGTCGCCGTCCTGCAACCGCTCTGGCTTCGGAACTCCACCACCGCACCGTCCTGCGCACTGCAACTGCGTGTACTGCTGCCGGCAGTTCGTCTCTGCCAGACCCTGCTGATCTCGGCTACGAGAGAAACCATAACCACGCCACCGCCCAATGTCTACTCCAGCCAACATAGATTTCCGTGTATTCGGTGGTGAAGTAATCGTCCTCGAACAGCGACGGGGCAGGCGCAAGGGCCGTCACCTCCCCCGGGTTGGGACCGAAGACCGGGGCACAGCAACCGGACAGGCAGGGCGCGGCATTGACGATCCAAAGAGCAGGGTGACCCTCGCAGTCCTGGTGACCGGGCTCGGACTCGCCACCACCAAGCGGTGAGTGCCGACGGATGCCGCTGTACGTCACCGCAGTGATGTACAGCGGCCCCGGGGAACAATGGAACAGCGGTTGGCGACGAGTGCCTGCGGCACTTCGGGACCCACCCCGTCCAGGTGGTCTACGACTGGAACGCCGCGACGCACGCTGACGAGGCCGAGGGCGAGCCAGAACGCCGAGCCTTCACCAGACCCGAGCTGGAAGCGTTCTTCGACCACGCTGACGAGGAGGTCCCGACCTGCCAGAACACGGATCGTCCCGGATGTGCGGGACGCCCGGGAATCACTCCCCGGGGGTAGCACCGGCGTCAGCCGGTGTCTTCTCGTTTCAACGCTGCGCTTGCCGATAACCTCATCCGTGCAGGTCATGCGGCATGCTGGTATTCGTGGAGGAGGCCGCCGAGGCGATCACGTCGTCGTATGTCGAGGCGGGCTAATGTGTCCGGGTCGTCGATCGGCGCAGGTAATGGGTGCAGTGGGCGGGCGTTGGCGATGCCCTGGTGTGGTCGGTGTCCGTTGTAGAACTGCTCGAACTCTCGTAGGGCGTGGAGCAAGTGCCGGTGGTTCCAGATCAAGGTGCGGTCCAGGAGTTCCCGTCTGGAGGTCTGCACCCACCGTTCCATGAGCGAGTTCATTCTCGGCATCTGAACGCCGCTGAGGACGACCTCGATCCCCGCATCCGCCAGAATGGCATCGAACAGGGCGGGGAACTTCCCGTCCCGGTCCCTGATCATGTAACGCGCCCGGCAACCTACGTCCTCAAGGTCCATGGCGAGGTTCTTCGCAGCCTGCGCCACCCACGCAGAGGTCGGGTGCGCGGTGGCACCCAGGACCCGGATCCGTCGGCCGGCATGCTCGATGACGGCAAGCACGTACATCCGAGCCCCGGACAAGGTGACCGTTTCGAAGAAGTCACAGGCCAGCAGGGCATCGGCCTGGGAGCGCAGGAAGTCCGCCCACGTGCTGGAGGACCGCTCGGGTGCCGGATCAATGCCGGCCTCCTCCAAGATCTCCCAGACGGTGGAAGCGGCCACCTTCACGCCCAGGACGAGCAGCTCACCATGCAGGCGGCGATATCCCCAGCCGGGATTCTCCCCTGCCAGACGCAATACCAGGGCCCGCACGGAGTGCACGGTCCGAGGCCGTCCCGAGCGCTTGGGCCGGGAGGCGGCAGCATGGCGGCGTGCGAGAAGGTCGCGGTGCCAGCGCAGCACCGTGTCCGGACGCACCAGCAGCCGCACTCCGCAGAGCACGTCCATGGGGAGCCGGTGCAGCAGCGCCGCCAGAAATGCCCGGTCGCCCGGGGTAAACCGCACCCGCTCCTTGCCCAGTTGGCGTTCCAGCACCACGATCTGGTGGCGCAAGGCGAGTATCTCGACAGCTTTGTCTCGATCGCCCATCGGTAGCAGGCGCAGCATGGCGAACGCATTCGTCACGCCCAAGTAGGCCAGTCGCAGCAACACGGTCGATCATCTTGCCGCCGGGAGCGCCAACCTCGCGAGAGCACCTGCTCGGGCCACTTCGCCGGTCGACCTCCCGTACATCGTGCGCACAGCCCCCACCAGGGCGGATGCTATTTTCGGCAAGCGCAGTGTCGGTGCGGGCGCACAGCCGCTATCGGCGTCGTCTGGCCGATGTGGCGGTCGGTGGCCGGTCCGTCGTGATCCATCTCCGTGTGCGGCGCCTGTTCTATGACGAGCCGTGCCGTCCGCGGCGGACGTTCGTGGAGCAGGTCGATGGGCTGTCTGGTGCAGCAGCCGGCTGGTCACCCGCTACCTGCGCACCCTCCGAGCGAACGGAGCCCTGCCCGCCTCAGCACCTGCCCCGCCTCCAACCCGACGGCTCGTCGGCTGGATCATGCGCGACCCCGCCACCCTGAACCCCGATGACCAGCAGCGTCTGAAGACCGCGCTGGCAGGCTGCCCCGAGCTGAACGCCCTGCACCAGCACGTCCGGGCCTTCGCCCAGATCATGACCAGACGCAACGGCCGACACCTCAACACCTGGGTACACCAGGTCCGCAACGAAGACCTGCCCTCCCTCAAAGCCTTTGCGACCGGCCTGGACAAGGACTGGAACGCCGTCACCGCCGGCCTCACCCTCGACTGGAACTCCGGCATGGTCGAAGGCACCGTAAACAAGATCAAAATACTCAAACGCCAGACCTACGGCCGAGCCAGCCTCGCGCTCCTCCGCAAACGAGCGCTACTCACCTGACAACGTTCCCCCGCCGTCACCGCATCACGAAAATCTTGCAAGAGCCCGGTTTCCGGCACCCACAGGGTTCTGGGGGTGGGTGCGGTGTCGTTACGGCGACGTTCACTCCCCCTTGAACACGGCTTTCTGGACCTCTTCAGGGCCTTCGAAGCGGCCCTTCTTGAGGTGGGACAGCTGGTCGACGAGCTCACGGTCCGCCCCGTTGTCCTTGGCGCGTTCCACCAGTGACTCCTTGTAGGCCGGGTAACTCGCGTCCTTGAGTGCCTTCTGCAGGTCGGTGGGATTGGGCTTCGCCATGGCCAATCCTTCCCTTCACAGACTCGAGTGGCACAGTGCTCGGTTCCGCCGTGCCTCGCCTGAGGTGCCGTAGCCGAGGGACCCAATCAGGTGGCACACCGGTTTCCGCCGCCCGATTCTGGTCACCCTATGAGCTGACATCCATCGAAATGCGGAGGACAGCGTCATGAGCACTGCGCAGACCGAACGTGCGGAGGCGGCGAAGCTGCCGAAGGGTGATGTAGTGGCCATTCTGCTCGAGCAGCACGCACGCATCCGCGACCTGTTCTCGGACGTGAAGGGCGCCGAGGGCAAGCACAAGCAGCAGGCTTTTGACGAGTTGCGGGCCCTCCTCGCGGTGCATGAGACCGGCGAGGAGATGATTCTGCGCCCGGTCGCGAAGGAAACAGCCGGTGAGCAGGAGGCCAGCGCCCGCAACAAGGAGGAGAAGGAAGCGAACAAGGTTCTCGTCGAGCTCGAGAAGATGGACGTCTCAACTGCCGAATTCGACAGAAGGCTGGCCGGATTCGAGAAGGCGGTCATCGACCACGCCGAGCACGAGGAGCAGGAGGAGTTCCCCGCGATCCTGCGGGATTGCTCCGAGGACAAGCGCCGGAGCATGGGAACGAAGCTGCAGATGACGGAGAAGATCGCCCCGACGCACCCGCACCCGGGCGTGGCAGGGTCCCCCGCGGCTCAGTGGGTGGTGGGGCCGTTCGCCTCACTCGTCGACCGGACGAAGGACCTCCTGAAGAGCGCCGCCGGCTGACCGTGGGCGGCGGACCGCGAGGCCGGCCACATACCGGGCCGAGAGGCGGGTCGCCCGTCACGGCCCGCCCCGTCGCGCCCCCTCGGCATCCGTTGCGCGTTATGTACTGGAATGCGGGTACTCCGAGGGCGCGGAAGAGCGGGACATCCGGCCCCCCACCGCCGTTTCCAGCCGCGAGGAGAACCCACATGCAACCGCATATGCCACTCCCGGCTCGGGTACCGGCTCACGCGCCTCAGGAAGACGATGGCATCGTCGTCGGCAACGGCCCAGTGATCATCGATGCGTATATCGACTTCCAGTGCCCCTTCTGCCGGATGTTCGAGGAGGCATCGGGGCCACTGCTCGATGCCATGGTCACCGAGGGTCAGGTGACGTTGGTCTATCACCCGATGGCCTTCCTGGACGCCATGTCGACCAGCCGGTACTCCACCCGCGCCTCGGCCGCCTCGGGCTGCGCCTCCGACGGCGGGGCATTCATGGAGTACCTCTACACACTCTTCGCCAACCAGCCGCCGGAGGGCGGGCCCGGGCTCAGTGATGAGGAGCTGATCGCGCTCGGCCTGCGGGTCGGGCTGAACGACGCCTTCGCCGCGTGCGTGCGCGACGGTGTTCATCTGGACTGGCCTCCGTACGTCACCGCCAGGGCGGCCGAACGCGGGGTGAGCGCCACGCCGACCTTACTCGTCGAGGGTGTCGCCGTAAGGCCCCACCCGGGCCTGATCAGGACCGCGGTGGCTGCCGCCCTCCACCACCCGGCGTGACCGGCGGACAGCGCGTGAGAGGTGGTTACGCATGACGGTGAAGCTGAACGACAAGGCGTACGACCACGCGAAGAGGCTGATCGAGAAGGGGCAGGGCGTGGCGGCGGAGGGTGATTCTCTCGAGCGGGGCGCCGTACGAATCCCCGCCGCGGTAGACGGCGGCACGCCCGCTCACGCGTGAGCCGAGGGGTTGCTCGGTCGTGACCCGCTCGATCGGGTCCTGTCCGTCGGGGACGAGGTGGAAGGCGCGGACCGAGCGACGGTGGTCGCACTGGGAGCCGTTGAGGTCAGGGCGGCCGGGCAACCGCATGGGCGGCGTTGCCCTGTTGATGGTCGCTCCCGCTGACGACGACCGGCGGAGTCGTCGCGTAGTCCGTGGTGTATGTCACTCGCCCTGGGGCCACGCTGTCCCCCTCTGGTGCCGCGGTGGTCCTGTACCGAGAACAGACCGTACCTCACCAGCGCTTGAGCCCGTCCGAAGGTAACTCCCGGGTGCGGCGCCGCGGGTCAGCCCGCCCGGTCGCGCTCCCGCCGGACGATCGGTTTCCGGCCCTTGAGGGTGGTGCCGCACAACGCGCGGATCACCTCGTTGACCGCGGAAGCGGGGACCTCCACCAGGGAGAAACGGTCGGCGATCTCGATCGAGCCGATGTCCCGCCCGCTCAGCCGGGACTCCCCGGCGATGGCGCCCACCAGATCCTGTGGCCGGATGCCCGCGCTGCGCCCGGCACCGATGAACAAGCGCGTCATGCCCTCCGCGGGGGCCCTGGTTCCCCGCGGGCCGCGGCCCGGTCCACCGCGCCCCTCACGGTCCCCGCGCCCGCCGCGGAGGGCGACTTCGGGAATCTCCTCCTCGTCGACCGCCGCGCCCCCTGCCTCATGCGCCAGCTTGACCGCGGCCAGCGCCACATCCATCACGTCGAACTCGTCCGCGAGGGTCTCCACCACCACCCGGAAGCGGTCGAGATCGTCCTCGACGATGGACTCCTGCAGTGCCGCTCGGGTCAGTTCCAGCCGACGGGCGCGCAGATCAGCGACGGTCGGCACCTTCTCCACGCGGATCTGCCGCCGGGTCGTCCGCTCGATCGCCTTGAGCATCCGATGTTCCCGGGGCTCGGCCAGTGTGACGGCGACACCCTCCCGCCCGGCCCGCCCGACCCGGCCGATCCGGTGGACATAGGACTCCGGCGCGGAGGGCACGTCGTAGTTGACCACATGGGTGAGCTGCTCGATGTCCAGCCCGCGGGCGGCCACATCGGTAGCGACCAGCAGGTCCGCGGTCCCGCCGCGCACCCGACCCATGACCCGGTCCCGCTGTTCCTGGCTCATTCCGCCGTGCAGTGCCTCGGCGCGGTATCCCCGTCCGTTGAGCGTTTCGGTGAGCTGGTCGACCTGGTCCCGCGTCCGGCAGAAGACGATGGTGGCCTCCGGCGATTCCACGTCCAGCACCCGACCGAGCGCGGCGGGTTTCTGCGCCCGTGCCACGACGTATGCGGACTGCCGCACCTTGGGCGTCTCACCGGGGGCCGGTTTCTCCCGCTCGATCTGGATGCGTACCGGGTCGCGCAGATGGCGCCGGGCCATGGCGTCGATGCGCGCCGGCATCGTCGCGGAGAAGAGCACGGTCTGGCGATCCGCCGGTGTGCCCTCGAGTATCGCGTCGATGTCCTCGGCGAAGCCCATGTCGAGCATTTCGTCGGCCTCGTCCAGCACCAGTGTCTCCAGGCTGTCGAGCCGCAGCGTCCCGCGCCCGATGTGGTCGAGCGCCCGGCCCGGTGTCGCCACCACCACGTCGACGCCGCGCTCCAGGGCGCGCAACTGCCGCCCGATCGGCTGCCCGCCGTAGACGGGCAGGACCCGGGTGCCCAGGTCGCGCCCGTAGCGATGGATGGCCTCCGACGCCTGCATGGCCAGCTCACGGGTGGGCACCAGGACCAGGGCCGACGGCTCCGCCCCACCGCCGTCCTGGCTGATGCGCTGAAGCACCGGCAGGGCGAACGCGGCGGTTTTCCCGGTTCCCGTGGCGGCCTGGCCCAGCAGATCGCGGCCGTCCAGCAGCGGAGGGATGGCCTCGCTCTGGATCGGGGTCGGCTCCTCGTAGCCCAGCCCCACGAGTGCCCGCAGTAGCTCAGGGCGCAGTCGCAGATCGGCGAAGCCGATCTGTTCGGCGGTCGCGTCTGTTGTCATGGCCGCACGGCAGGTCAGGCCGGAGTGTGGGTGAGTTCCTCGAACTCTTTCGGCAACTGCGACATGACATGACGGAACTCACCGCCGCTGACCGCCTCCCGGACGGTGCTCAGCACCGCTGCCGCGCCTTCCCGGGCGACTTCCGGACTGGTCTGGGCCCGTGTGCTCACCCTGTTGACGAACTCGTCGAGCCCGAAGCCCTCGGCCTCCGGGGTCGGAGACACGAGCGACTCCTTGAGCGCCTTGGGCAGCTCCGAGGCAAGGTCGTCCGCCTCGCCCCTGGTGATCCGTTCGGCCAGGGTCGCCAGGGTGGCGTGGGTGAAGGCCTCCGCCTGCTCGCGCGGGAGGCCGGAGCGCTGGGAGACGGTGCTGACGAACGTCTCGTAATCCATGAGAGGCCTGCCTCTCTTCGGCATTTCGACTTTCCGGGATTTCTGGTGTCTGCTACCGAGGCTCTCCAGCATGACGACCCTGGCGGCCCGCCGCGTGCGCACGCCAGGTCCAAATGCGCGCCCTGACTCGACCCGCCATGCCGAAGCGGTCGGCGACAACGGCGCCTTGCCCAAATGGAGGCACCTCCAGCTCGGCGTGGCCGTGCATCGGCGCGTAGCAGGGGCGGCGGTAGACGGCGGCGCTACCCCTCGGCCACCGGCCGGTAGGTGCGCACCTGCACGCCGGTGCCGCTGGTGACCGTGGAGACCAGTTCGAACGTGCACCGCGCGCCGTCGCCGGGGAAGATGCTTTTACCACCGCCGAGGATCACCGGCATGATCATGAGCCGGAGCTCGTCCACCTGTGGGATTCCAGAACTCGGCCCGGCCCCGTGACCAGCGAGAATCGATGAGGCACCACAGGCCAGACAGAATCGTCTTCCGTGTCCTCGCGCCTGCTCTACCTGGTCATCACTCGGCTGCTCAGCTGGTTTGTGTTACTCGAGCGTTCCTCCCCCTCCAAGGACGTCGAGTTGCTCGTGCTGCGTCATGAGGTTGCCGTGCTGCGCCGTGGCAACCCGAAGCCACGTCCCGACTGGGCCGACCGTGCCCTCCTTGCGGCACCGGTCCGACTCCTGCCGAGGAAACTTCGAGCACACCGACCGGTCACCCCCGCAACGCTGCTGCGCTGGCACCGCCGTCTGGTGACACGGAAGTGGACCTACCCGCACCGTGCCGGCCGCCCTCCCATCGAC
>NZ_JAGFNO010000048.1:0-42958 GCF_017592595.1 Streptomyces sp. NEAU-YJ-81
CCGCCAGTTCCACTCCCAGCACAACCCCACACACCACAAGGAGACCAGCCGATGACCGACCTCTACAACCACGGCACCGGCGACATCCTCACCGAACGCCACGACAACGGCACCCTCCTGATCACGATCAATCGACCCGACCGGTACAACGCGCTCACCTTGCCGATGTTCGAGGAGATGAACCAGATCTGGGCCGACGTCGAGCGCGACGAACAGACCCGGGTCGTCGTCATCACCGGGGCCGGCAAAGCCTTCTGTACCGGGATGGACGTCGCTCAGCCCGATCCCACGCCCGAGGAAGCGCTCGCCATGCTGGAGACCGAACGCAAGCGGGTTGCGACGGTGTTGCGCATCGAGAAGCCGATCATCTCTGCGATCAACGGCCCCGCGGTCGGCTACGGGCTGTCGACCGCGCTTCTCGCCGACATCAGCATCGCCGCGGACGACGCGGTGCTGATGGAAGGCCACACCAAGGTCGGCGTGACCGCCGGCGACCACGCCGCACTCATCTGGCCGTTGCTTGTCGGCATGGCCAAGACCAAGTACTACGTGCTCACCTCCGAGAAGCTGACGGGCACCGAGGCCGAGCGGATCGGGCTCGTGAGCCTGTCCGTTCCCCGCGAGCAGGTGCTGCCCCGTGCCCTCGAGGTCGCATCCCAGCTGGCCCGCGGTTCCCAGCAGGCGCTCCGTTTCACCAAGCGTGCGCTCAACGCCTGGCTCACCAACGCGGTGCCTCAGCACGAGCTGTCCGCGGCACTCGAGATTCTCGACTTCGCCGGTGCCGACTACGCCGAAGCACGCCAGGCTTTCCGGGAGAAGCGCCCCGTGGACTTCCCCTCCGCTCGCACCGCTGGCGGACCGGCGAACTAAGAGGGAAGACGAGCATGAGCATTGCCTCGCATAACACAGCGCCCAGCGCTGTGCACGCGTCCGACGAAGTGGACGGCGTGGTTGTACTCACTCTGAACCACCCGCCGGCGAACGCGCTCAGCAACTCGCTCGTCAGCGAGCTGACAACGACACTGGAAACCCTTGCCAGCGGCCCCGGCACACCCGCAGTGGTCTTGACGGGAGCTGGTGAGCGCTTCTTCTGCGCGGGTGGCGACATCAAGGAAGTCATCGGCTTCGGCGCCGATTCGATGGTCGAACGGATGGCGTCGTTTCACGCGCTGCTCTGCGCACTGGAGGACTTTGCCCGGCCGCTGGTGTGTGCGGTCAACGGCTGGTGCGTCGGTGGTGGCATCGAAATGGCACTGTTCGCTGACATGGTGTACGCGTCGACTGAGGCGCGTTTCGTCTTCCCGGAGATCAACCACGGGATGCTGCCGGCCGTGAAGGGGATCACTCGAGTGCGCGGGGTCCTGGGTGACCGCGCGGCCCGGCGCCTCCTGCTGAGCGGAGAGCCCCTCGACGCGTTCGACGCGGAGACGATGGGCATCGTCGACCAGGTGGTCGAGCAGGACGACCTGATCGCGATCGCGATGGCGGACGCGCGGGCGGCAGCGGCGAAATCACCTGCCGTGTTCGCGGCGCTGAAACGGGCCCTTCACTCAGGGACTTCTAGTTGGCCGGTCGAAGAGCAACTCCGCGTCACGGTTGCCGACGCGCGCACGGTCTTCAACGACCCTGCCGCCCGAGCTGCCCGCGAGGGATATCATGGTTGATCAATTTCAAGGGCTGGGCCCGGCCGCCTTCCGCTCGGCGTTGGCCAGCTTCCCCTCAGGCGTGACGATCGTGACGACGCGAAGCGCGTCAGGCACGCTGCACGGGTTCACCGCGAGTTCCTTCGCCGCGCTGTCGCTCGATCCGCCGCTCGTCCTGGTGTGCCTGGACCGAGGAGCGAACTGCTCTCCCGTCTTCATGGCGGCTGAGCGGTTCATCGTCAACATCGTGACACCCGCACACGCCGAGTTGGCGATCAAGTTCGCGACAAAAGGTGAAAACAAGTTCGCGTACGGAGCCTTCGAATTCGATGAGAAGGGTCACCCGCTACTGCCCGATGCAGCGGCAGTCATCCGTTGCGAACTGGAGCAAGCCGTACCCGGCGGAGATCACGTGATCCTCATCGGCCGTGTACACGACGCGCGGACAGGTAGCGGCATGCCGGTGACGTGGTACCGAGGTGACTTCCTGCACCTCGGGGAGAGTGCCGCATGAATCTCATCGGGCCCGGGCTTGTCGGCTCTGGAAGAGAGGCCGTGTCATGGATCTGACCAATTTCGAGCCAACCCGGACGCTACCGGGGCTGCTGCTCGATCGCGTGAACAGGGAACCCGACGCCGTCGCGCTGCGTTACTGGCGTGATGGGGTTATGCAGGCGATCACGTGGCGGACGTACCGGGATCGTGTGCAAGATCTCGCGCTCGGCCTTATCGCGCAAGGTGTGCAGCACGGCGATCGCGTCGCGGTGATGAGCAGCGCACGCCCGGAGTGGGTGTTCGCCGCGCTGGCCGTGCAGAGTGTCGGCGGCGCCGTGATCGGCGTCTATCCGACCAACTCACCTGCCGAGATCAAGCAACTCCTCGCACACAGCGAGGCCGTCGCCTTCATCGGCGAGACGACGACGGAGCTCATCAAGGTGGCGGAGGTCGCCGCACACACACCGAAGCTGCGGCTCGTGGTCGGAATCGACGCCACTCCGCCGGAGCTACCCGAGGTGATCAAGAGGACAACGTGGGAAGCGCTGTGCGAAGAAGGAACACAGTACGCCGACGACAGCGCCGATCCTCTGTCCGAGCTGGTCGCCGGCGGATCCCTCGACGATGCCGCCGTGCTGTTTTACACGTCGGGGTCCACGGGAGTTCCGAAAGGCGTCACACACTCGCACAGCACGCTTCAGCACTCGGTTCAGACCTTCGTCGGCCTCTACCCGCAGATCCTCAGTCACGAGCACGATGTCGTGGGCTTCCTGCCGTTGGCCCACGTGGCGCCGGCGGTGGTGTCGGTGTTCGCGCCGCTGCTCTCACGGCTGGTGGTCACATACTGCCCCATTGGTGACTACCAAGACGTGTTGCGCTTGGTGCGGCCGACGGCAGTGCTCTGGCCGCCGCGGTTCTACGAGAAGATCGCCGGCGAACTGATCGCACAGACGGAGGTCTGGCCGCGCCTTCGTCGCTACGCCTATGACGCCGCCATGTGGGCCGGCCGCAGGGTAGCCGAACGCCGATGGTCCCATCGCCGGCCCTCGGTACTGTTGCGGATCGCGTACGCTGCCGCACTTCGTTGGGTGTTCTTGCCACTGCGGGCAACCGTCGGAATGGATCGTATCCGGGTTGCCTACACCGCATCTGCCGCGATGCCCGAAAGCGTCATCGCGATTTGGCAGATCTGGGGGCTCGATCTCCGCGAAAACTACGGTCTCACCGAGACCGCCGGGTGTCCCATAGCTCATTTCAACCAGCCGTTCCCCCGTCCGGGCTTCATCGGCAGGGAATTCCCGGACCCGCGGTTCCAGGTGAAGGTCGCGGACGATGGCGAAATGCTGCTCCGCGCGCCGTTGCTCTTCGACGGATACTGGCGCAACCCGGCGGAGACCGAGGCTGTTTTCCAGGATGGCTGGTTCCGCACTGGTGACCTGATGGAGCGCACAACCCACGGCGACATCCGGCTCATCGGCCGGAAGAAGGACGTGATCATCACCCGAGGCGGCAAAACGATCAATCCTCAGCCCATCGAAACCCGGTTGAAGGAGAGCTCGCTGATCAACGAAGCGATCGTCGTCGGCGATGCCCGCAAATACCTCACCGTCCTGCTCGAACCGAGCACAACCGCAGACGCCCGGTCGGCAGAGGTGCTGGCCGAACGCCTGCGAGCGGAGGTCGCTCGGGTCAACGCGGACCTCGCGCGCGTAGAGCAGTTGAAGGACTTCCGCGTTCTGCCGCGGCCCCTGGAAGTCGAGCGCGGCGAGCGGACCGCGAACGGCAAGATCAAGCGCAATGCCGTCGTGAACTCGTTCGCAACGTTGATCGACGACATGTACGGCGCGAACGACGACGCGGCGATCGCGAACCACGTGCGCTCAAGGTCGAACTAGGCGGTTGATCGCGTGGAGATCGCGTGAACTGAGGTCGGTCCGCAGGCGTGGGAGGAGGGCGTTCAAGGTTGACGTGTGAACGAAGAATTGAACACCCTTCTGGTGGCACTCTACGTGTTGATCAACGATCACGTCGCCCTATCCCGTGCCTGCCGTGGCCGTCAGCTGTTGTTGTCCGCCACCCCTGTGCCCTGCGGCATGTCGCGGGAAAACGGTCAAGCGCTCGGAGCTGGGAGGCCTGCCGGGCAAGGCCGCCGACTTCCTGCGAGCCGCCGAACGACCGCGAAAACGGCCGCGGGCTCTCGCTGGTCGCCGCCTGCACGCACTCCTGGGGCTGGTCACCGGTGAGCGGCCGACACGGCCGGGGGAAGCGCGTGTGGTTCACCTGTGCACTGGCCACGCCACGCCGATGACCTCTGGTGCCCAGGTGAAGGGCACCACACAGACGGGGCTGGCCGCCGCCCGGTCGATGGGCCACACTGCTCACAGTTCTCCAAGGCCGAGTGACGCAAGGGGCGCTGATGGGCGCGTACGACGAGACTTACCACCGCAGCCTCGAGGATGTCGAAGGGTTCTGGCTGGACGCGGCGGCGGCGATCGACTGGACCCGGCCACCGACCCAGGCCCTGGACGACTCCCGTGCGCCGCTCCTTCGGTGGTTCCCCGACGGTGAACTCAACACCTCGTACAACGCGTTGGACCGCCACGTCGAGAACGGCCACGGCGACCGGACCGCGCTGATCTACGACTCCCCGGTGACGGGTGCGGTCCGGCGCTACGATGCGCGGGATCGCCGACGGGCGCGACGAACCGGTGCCGTCGACGATCGAGGACCCGTCGGTGCTGGACGCGCTGCGGCCCGTGCTGCGCCCTGAGTGAGCGTTCCCCGTCGGCAGCACCTGGGTCGGTGGTGGACCGCCGCCGGGGCACACGGTCGCTCGGTCACGGCATCGATGGAGGCCATCGTCGGCTGACCTGGAGGGTCGGGGCAGTTCTGCCGTGTCGGTCGACTCGGCGAGCGCGAGTCGGCCGCCCTTCAGTTCGGGCACGTAGTTGTAGATGGTGTTACGGGTGACCCCGAGGAACTTCGCGATCGAGGTGACGGTGTTCTCCGGGCGGGCGAGCAGGTCGCGGGCATGACCTATCTGTTCGCCGGTCATCGCCGGCGGTGCGCTTACCGGAAACCTCATCCGCCCAGGTCATGCGGCATGTCGGTATTCGTGGAGGTTGCCGCCGAGGCGATCACGACGTCGTATGTTGAGACGGGTAATCTTCTCCGGATCGGCGATCGCTGGCAGCAACGGGTTCAGCGGGCGGGCGTTGGCAATGCCCTGGTGCGGCCGGTGTCCGTTGTAGACACCCGACCGACAGGCTCCGGCTCACCGTCTCCAGCCACTTCTACGTCGGCCCGACTGCCCGGGCCGCGAGAATACGTGCGCCCCGATCCTCTTCGGGACAAGTAGCCAGAGACCCGAACGACGCGGCCCGGTGGTGTCGCGAGCCGCGTCGAGGCGGGGACTCAGGCAGCGGGCTGCCGCTCCGAGGTCGTGGTGGGTTCCTTGGCGGCCTGTCGGCGGGTAGTGAGGGCACTGCCGGCGAAAACGGCGGCCAGCGAACAGACGATCAGGCCGATGACGGCGATGTGGCTGATATGGACGGCGCTGCCGAGGAGGAGGCCGGAGACTCCGAAGTCGGCATCGGAGAAGGTGGAGTTCTGCAGCCCGACGTCACCGAGGAAGGGCAGGACCAGAAGCGGAAGGAATGTGATCATGAGGCCGTTGACCATGGCGCCGAGCACCGCGCCGCGTCGTCCGCCCGTCGCGTTGCCAAGGACACCGGACGCGGCGCCAGTCATGAAGTGGGCGACGATGCCGGGGATGATGATCGTTCCTCCGACGGCGACGAGGATTCCCATCCCGATGAGCCCGCCGACGAAGCTGGACAGGAAGCCGATCAGTACGGCGTTCGGGGCGAAGGTGAAGACGATCGGGACGTCGAGGGCGGGCCTGGCGTTGGGGACCAGCTTTTCGGAGATGCCCTTGAAGGCGGGGATGATCTCGGCGAGGACCACGCGGACGCCGGCCAGGATGATGAACACGCCGGCGGCGAACTTACCGGCCTGCATCACGGCCCACAGCAGATACCACTGGCCGTTGCTCAGCTTGTCCTCGACGTAGCCGGGCCCGGCCACCAGGGTGACGAGCAGATAGATCACGCCCATGGAGCTGGCGATGACGACGGTGGTGTCGCGCAGGAAGCCGAGCCCCTTGGGGATCTTCAGGTCTTCCGTGGACTTCTCGGGGTTGCCGAAGAGCTTGCCGACCAGACCGCTAGTGGCGATGCCGAAGTTGCCGGTGTGGCCGAGCGCGACATTGTCGTTCTTGGTGGCCTTGCGCATCCAGGGCTGGACGAGCGCGGGCGAAAGGGTGGTGATCAGACCCTGGGCGAGGGCACCCCAGAGCACGGCCTGCCACGAGCTGAAGCCGTTGGCGATGAGAATCACGGCGATCATGGCCGCCAGGTACAGGGCCACATGCCCGGACATGTAGATGAACTTGAACCTGGTGAACCGCGCCAGGAGCACGTTCACCACCATGCCGAAGAAGAAGATCAGCGCGGCCTGGGAGCCGTAGTTGGTGAGCACCTTGCCGACGATGGCCTCGTTGTTGGGCACGACGCCCTGGACGCCGAAGGCATGCTGGAACATCTCGCCGAAGGGAGTCAGGGAGTCGGAAACCACTCCGGCACCCGCCGCCAGGACGAGGAAGCCGACGAATGCCTTGGTCGTCCCCTTGATGGTGTCGGAGAGGGACTTGCGCTGCAGCAGGAGGCCCAGGAGAGCGATCAAGCCGACGATGACGGATGGTTCACGGAAGACATCGAGAAGGTTCTGCAGAACGCTGTTCACTGACAACGCCTCTCTTCGGGCACGACGAGGCCGTGACTGCGGGGATGGTGGGTGCCGGACCGGGCGGCGGGCCAAGGCGCGCGGGGCGGCGGCTGCCCGACGGGTGGTGTGGTGGGCGCTGCCGCCGCGTCGGGCCGCGCCGCCCCGGGACGAACGGGTGGGGCCCGGGTCAGAGGAGCCCGTGCCGGGCGGCGGCAGCCTTCACCGCTTCGCGCAATTCGTCCATGTCGATGATGCTGTTCAAAACGACCACGTCGCCCAGTCCCTGAACGGCGTCCTCCAGGTCCTTCGCCACAAAGAACACGTCCGCGCTGTCCGGTCCGGCGGAGCTGATGTCGGAGTGCTCGACCGTGACGGCCGAGAGCCCCAGCTCACCGACGATGGTCTCGATGTTCATGCGCACCATGAAACTGCTGCCAAGGCCGGTGCTGCACATGGCCAGGAACTTCATTGGGACTCCTCGAACCGAGTGATCAACTTGATGACATCGGGCGCGGAGGCCGCGTCGCGCAGCGCTTGACGGGTCTGGGCGTCCGACAGGATGCGGGCGAGGGAGGCCATGGCACTCATATGAGCGTCGGCGTCAACGGCCGCGAAGCAGAAATAGAGGTCGACCGCGTGCTCCGGCCGACCGAGCAGCGGGGCGGGCTCCGCCAGTCGCAGCATCGAGATGGCGGTGCGCACGGCCCCGTTCTCGGGCCGGGCGTGGGCCAGGGCGATGCCGTGGCCCAGGTTGATGTACGTTCCGCCGGACGCGATCGACTCCAGCATGGCCTGGACATAGCCGGGGGTGACGTCACCCGCGTCGAGGAGCGGCCGGGCGACCAGGGTCACGGCTTCCCGCCAGTCCAGCTTGTCTGTGGAGAAACGTATCTTCTCCTCGGTCAAAAGATCACTCAGCATGTGCACCTACGTGGTTGTTCTCAAGGCCGGCCGGAATCGCTATTCGACGTCGGCGACGATGTCGAAGGAGAGTTCCGCGGTCTCGGGGAGGAATTTCGATGTGCCGTGGATGACTGGTTTCCCGCCCGGTTCAAAGACGGATGAGGTGGCCAGCAGCAGCGGAGACCCATCGGCCACGCCCAGCAGGGCCGCCTCGCGCTCGTCGCACATGTGCAGGCCGACGACGATCTCGTTGCGGGCGAGCAGCACGTCGTGGTGCGCGCGCAGATAGGCGTAGAGCGAGGTGGAGGTGAAGTCGGTCGTCAGGACGTCCGGGAACCGCTCCTCCTCCACATATGACTCGGCCAGATGGTGCACCACTCCGTTGACCCGTCGCACCCGCTCCAGCCGGATAACCGAGGTGGCCCGGCTGATGTCGAGCGCGGTCGCCAGCCGCGCCCCGGCCCGCATGCGCTCCTGGGCGACCACCTCGGAGGTGACGGTGTGACCCTGGCGGGCCAGCTGCGTGTGGAAGCCGGTCACCTCGTTCACGAACCGCTCGCGGTGCTTCAGGTTGTAGCGAGGGTGGCTCACGAACGTGCCACGGCCGTGCTCGCGCACGAGATATCCGTCCTGGACCAGCTCGTCCACGGCACGACGCAGTGTGATGCGGCTCACTTCGTACTCTGCGCACAGCACACTCTCGGCGGGCAGTTGTCCGCCCACGGGGAGGTCGCGGATGCGGCGCAGGAGGTGGTCACGCACTTGCGCGTACTTGTGCCCCGGCATCCCTGATCTCCTCATCGAGCCCATGTGTCATCGAGACGTCATGATGACTACAGGTTCCTGAAAGCGTCAATAGTCGCAACCGAAGCGAAATGCGATCACTGGTCGCGACCTGGGCGAGGGGCCACCCTCCGTGCCCTTCCGTCGAGCTGTGAGGTTCCGCTCCCGAGGCATCCCTGGCGCCTGCAGGGAGATATCGGCTACGTTTCCAAAGTCATTATGACGTCATGATCTCTCCAAGGAGTCTCCGTGACCCTCGCAACAGAGCAGACGGCCACGCCTTCTCACAGCCGGGCCGGGCGCTTGCTCGACGAGGCGGACGAGCGGGCCATCACAACGGCGCGGGCCCTGGCCGTGGACGCGGTCGAGGCGGCCGGCTCCGGCCATCCCGGCACGGCGCTGGCGCTGGCTCCCGTCGCCCATTTGCTGTTCCAGCGCCACATACGGCACGACCCCGCGGACGCCTCATGGGAGGGACGCGACCGGTTCGTGCTCTCGTGCGGGCACGCGAGCATCCTGCAGTACACGCAGCTCCACCTCACCGGCTACGGGGTCGAACTGGAGGACCTGCGGCGCTTCCGGCAGCTCGGATCCCTGACCCCGGGACACCCCGAGTACGGGCACACCACCGGTGTGGAAACCACCACCGGGCCGCTGGGCCAGGGCGTCGCCACCGCGGTCGGCATGGCCATGGCCCTGAAACGGGACCAGGGGCGGCTGGCAGGCTCCGATCCGGCCGGGGGCGGCGTTCCCGCCCGTACCGTATGGGTACTGTGCTCCGACGGCGACCTCCAGGAGGGAATCTCCTACGAGGCTGGGGCCCTGGCCGGGCGCCATCGCCTGGACAACCTGGTGGTGATCTGGGATGACAACAGCATCCAGATCGAGGGTTCCACGGACCTCACGACCCGTGAGGACACCGTCGCCCGCTTCACCGCCCAGGGCTGGTTCGTGCAGACGGTGGGCCTCGCCGCCGACGGCGACATCGACACCGACGCACTCGACACCGCGCTGAGCACCGCCCGCGCACACACCGGCCGACCCAGCCTCATCGCCCTGAAGTCGCAGATTGCCTTCCCTTCCCCGAACGCGACCAACACCGCCGCCGCGCACGGCGCTCCCCTGGGTGGGGCCGAAGTGGCCGCGCTCAAGGCCCGGTTGGGCGTCGCCGATGAACCGTTCGCCGTTCCGACGGCGGTGTTGCGGCACACGAGGCGCGCCATCTCCCGGGGTGCCGAACTGCACCGTGCCTGGGACACGGCACTCGCCGAGTGGGCAGCGGCCCACCCCGAGCGCGCACGGGCACGCGCAGATGCCATCCGGCCCGCCGACACCGCCGAGGCCGCCGAGGTGCTCCCGGTGTTCGAGCCCGGAGCCCTCGTCGCGCCGCGTGACGCCTCCGGGCAAGTCATCCAATCCCTGGCCAAGGCAGCTCCACGGCTGTGGGGTGGCTCGGCGGACCTCGGCGACAGCAACCGCACGACCATCACATCCGGTGGTTCGTTCCTCCCGGCCGACGAGGGCGACGGGCAGGGCCTCAGCGGAAGCAACATTCACTGGGGCGTACGCGAACACGCGATGGCCGCCGCGCTGAACGGCATCGCCCTCATCGGCTACGACACCCCGTTCGCCGGCACCTTCCTGGTGTTCAGCGATTACCAGCGGCCGTCCTTGCGGCTCGCCGCTCTGATGAAGCTACCGGTGGTCCATGTCTGGACGCATGACTCCGTGGCCCTCGGCGCGGATGGCCCCACCCATCAGCCGGTGGAACACCTCGCCGCGCTACGGGCCATGCCGGGGCTGTCGGTGGTCCGTCCGGCCGATGCCACGGAGACCGCAGCCGCCTGGCTGAGCGCACTCGGCCACCCGGGGCCGGTCGGGCTGGCGCTGGCTCGTCAGGTGCTTCCCGTGCTGCAGGCGTCGGTTGACCAGGTGCGAGAGGGTGTGGCCCGCGGTGCCTATGTGGTGGCCGACACCGACGGCGCCGCAGACGTGGTGCTCCTGGCCAGTGGCAGTGAGGTATCACTCGCCCTGAAAGCCGCGGAAGAACTCGCCCAGCGGGACGTAGCGGCGAGGGTCGTCTCCGTTCCGTGCAAGGACTGGTTCACCGAACAGGACGCCGCCTACCGTGACGCGGTGCTCCCGCCGTCCGTCCGGGCCCGCGTCGTCGTCGAGGCCGCGTGTGCTTTCGGCTGGCACGACCTGCTCGGCGAGTACGGCCGCACCGTGACTGTCGACGGCTTCGGCACCTCCGCCCCCGCGACGCAGGCGATGGCCTCGGTCGGGATGACCGAAGAGGCTGTCGTGGCGGCCGCCTTGGCATCCCTCACGGCCGCACGATCGTGACACGAGCCGACCCACTCAGTCACCTCCAGGTGCATCCTTCACTTCCCCGACAGCCCCAGACAAAGGAGCATTCGCCATGCCTCAGCGTGTCGTAGCCATCGGTTCCCGCAGCGGGCTGCACGCCCGGCCCGCGACCGTGTTCGTCCAGACCGCCACCAGCCAGCCGGTCAAGGTGACCATCGCCCGCGACGGCCGGGATCCCGTCGACGCGCGGAGTCTCCTCTCCGTGCTGGCGCTGGGGGCTAGCCACGGCGACTCGGTGGTGCTGACCGCCGAGGGGGACGGCGCGGAGGCGGCCCTGGACGAACTGGCCGCTCTGCTCAGCCGCGACCACGACGCCCAGAAGAAGGCATGACACCCGGAACCGAACTCGGCGACAGCCGCTCGAGCCGGTCGTCCAGTACCCCCGTTCCTGCTGCCCGCTGTCAGCGAGCAGCAGGAAGAGCCGCCGCCCTCGCGGCGGCACGCCCGGTCTCCCCTCCTATCGCTTACGAAGCAAGGTCACCGTGAACACACGTCCGCGCAGTGCCCTGTCCGACACCCGGCTCGTGATCTTCGACTGCGACGGAGTTCTGGTGGACACCGAACGCATAGGTCCCGCGGTCGGGGCGGACATGGCCGCGGAAGTCGGCTGGCCCCTCACTCCCGGGCAAGTACGACACCGCTTCCTCGGCCGCCCCGAGTCCTATCTGTACGAGCAGGTCCGCGCCCATGCCACCGCCCCCGTCGGCCCCAACTGGCTCGATGCCTACCGGAAGAAGGTCCGCGACGCGTTCGCCGCCCAGCCGCACACCATGCCCGGCGTCCAGGAACTGCTGGATTTCCTCGACCACCGTCGACTCCCCTACTGCGTCGCCTCCAGCGGCAGCCACGAACGCATCCAGCATTCCCTGACGTCCACCGGACTTCTCGGACGTTTCGCCGGCCACGTGTTCAGCGCCGATGACGTCGCCCGCGGCAAGCCCTGTGGGTGCCGGAAATCTGTGTCACCCCTATGCGACCTGCGTGTATTCGTGGATGAGGCCGCCGAGCCGATCGCGTCGATGGATGCGAGTGTTGTCGGTGGCGGTGGGTGGTTGGGGTTCGGTGAGTAGGTCCGGCGGCCGTTGTCCGAGGGATCGGTGTGGCCGGTGTTGGTTGTGGTGCTTCGCGTACTCACTGACGGCGAGGCGTAGGTGGCGCTCTCCCGTGATCAGGATGCGGTCGGTCGTCTCGCGTCGGCATGATCCGATCCAGCGTTCCGCGATGGCGTTCATCCGCGGTACTCGGGGCAGCGTTGGAAGGACGTGCACGCCGATCGCCTCGAAGACGGCGTCGAAGCTGTCAGTGAAATAGGCCCCGCGATCCCGGATGAGGAACTTGACCGACTTGGCATGGTCGCCGAGGTCCATGAAGTAGTTCCGTGCTTGCTGGGTGATCCAGGGGCCGGTCGGGTGTCGGGTGATGCCGGCGATGTGCACCCGCCGGGTGCCGTGGTTGATGAAGAACAGCACGAACCAGCGCCGCAGGAAGACCGTGTCGATGTGGAACAGATCGGTGGCTACGATCGCGGAGGCTTGGGCTTTGAGAAAGGTGGCCCAGGAGCGGTCCACACGCTGCGGCGATGGGTCGATCCCTGCTTGCTTCAGAATGGACCAGACGGTGGAGGCGGCGGCCTTGCGGCCCAGGCCGAGGAGCTCTCCGTGGACTCGGCGGTATCCCCATCCAGGGTTCTCCCGTGCCAGACGCATGACCAGTTGCCGCAGGGCCTCTGGTTTGGGTGGTCGGCCCGGACGACGGGATGGGTAGGTCCACTTCCAGGCGATGAGCCGTACGTGCCGGCGCAGCACTGACCGTGGAGAGACCAGCAAGGCCAGTTGTGATCGCCGCTTTGCGCTGACGAGTGGGAGCAGTGCCGCCATGACGGCCCTGTCGCTCCAGGAGAAGCGGGGCCGTGGCTGGGCACGGCGTGCGATGGCCAGTTGATGCCGGAGCATCAAGATCTCTGTGTCCTTCGAGGCATCCGAACGGGCGAGTAGGGCAAGCCATCGGAAGGCTTGGCAGGCGAGCAGGTAGATCAGGCGTATCACCACGACCGGCATGCTCCCTCAGAACGGCTCGCTGCTCCTGAGATCTGGCAGATCCGAACCAGCAGGTCAGCCCAGGTGACATAAATCCGGCACCCACAGGGGCCCGCCTCCACCGATCGGCGGGCTGTCGTTCAAGACTTTAGGAACACGCGGTCCTGATGCCCCGCTTCGTATGTCGCGTTTCTGATGGATGGCTGGCGCCGTATGTCGATCTGTGGAAAGTTCATGCCCCCTATACAGTGCCGAGATGGTTTCGGAGCTGCAGCGACTTGTCGACGCGTTCGGTGCCCGCCTTGGTCGGTCGATCGCCATCGACGACACGCGACTCAAGCTGCTCGCGTACAACGCGCACACTGGCGACGTGGACGACGCCCGGATCGAATCGGTCATGCACCGTGGTGTGTCGGCCGCGCTGGTCGCGCACGTCTGCGAGCAGGGCGCTGCTCAGGCTTCCGATGTCTTCACTCTTCCGCCGTGCCCCCAGATCGGCATCACGATGGAACGGGTCGGCATGCCGATCCGCTACGACGATGCCCTGCTCGGCTACGTATGGCTGATCGGCTCCGATGGCCCTATCGGCGACCGGGCCGTCGAGTTGCTGCGCGAGGCGGCTACGCAAGCCGCCCTGGTCCTGCACCGCGGCTACCTTGGCGTCGAAGTGACTCGCAGCCACGCCAGGGAGCTAGTCCGCGACCTGATCGCCCCGGACCAGGCACTCCGGACGGAGGCGGGTGCCGCGCTCGTCGAGGAGGAACACGCCGTGGCTGGCCCGGTCACCGTCCTGGTAGCCATGGTGGCGCGCGAAGAGGGCGAGCCTCTGGCTGAAGAACGCCGTCTGGCCCTGGAGCTCGCCGTCGACCGCTGTCGACGACGGCTTCCCCCCTCGCGCGGATTGGCCCTGACGCGTCCGGATCACGCGCTTCTGCTGACGATCTGGCCTGGGGCACGTTCCCAGGTCATCGAGCGCAATGCCGCCGAGCTTGCCGAGGTGCTGCGCGAAAAGCTGGTCGCAGAACTCGGCCTGGGACGGGCCGCCCTGTGCTGGGTAGGCGTAGGCGGGCCACGCCCACGCCTCACGGAGGCCCACTCTTCCTACGAGGAGGCCCGCCGCGCTGCCGAGGTCGCCCGCATCACGGGCACCCTGGGTCAAGTGGTGGCTCATACACAGCTGGGCGTGTACGCGCTATTGGGCAAGCTCACCCCCGACGAGCTTGCCGAGGGCATCCACCCGGGGCTGCGCTCCCTGCTTTCAAACCCCGCGCACCGTGGGCTGGTTGAAACCCTGCGGGTGTATCTCGATCACGCCGGCGATGCTCAGCATGCCGCCACCGCCCTACATATCCACCGCTCCACACTCTACAAACGGCTGCATCGCGTTGAGCAGCTCACTGGACTGCAACTGGACGTCGGCGATGACCGACTGGCCGCGCATATCGGCCTGAAGATGGCAGAGTTGCACCCCCGCTTGCCGACATCGATGAAAGAGCCGGACGTGGTGTTCTGAGCACGGGCAGCAGCCAGTGCCGCATCAGGCAACGTTCGCCCTGTCGAGGACGGCGCGCAGGTGCCGGTCCTCGGCATGGCGGTTTCGCCAGATGATGTAGCGGCGGATCATGCTGCCCTGCTCTTTGTGGGTGGCGTGGTCGGTGCCGTCGAGGGTGAAGTAGCGCAGGGCGGTGAACTGGGCCTCGATGCGGTTGAGCCAGGAGGAGTTCGTCGGGGTGTAGGCGATCTCGACGTTGTTCGCCGCGGCCCAGGTGCCGACCCGCTGGCACTTCTTCATGGTCAGGTGCGGGGAGAAGTTGTCGCAGACGATCGCGATACGGGCCTTGTCCGGGTAGAGGGTGCGCAGGTAGCGGCTGAACTCCAGGAACTGCGTCCGCCGCTTGACCGGCTTGATGTGGCCGTAGAGCTTGTCCTTGGCCAGGTCCAGGGCGGCGAACAGGTGCCGTACTCCGCCGTAGCGGTTGTAGGTCGCCCGCCGCCTGCGGCGCGGCTCACGGCCGGGGTCCTTGTGCTTGCCGCTGCGCTCGGCCCACTGCTTCCCGGGGTGGGGCATGAGGTTGAGCGGGCCGAACTCGTCCATGCAGAAGATGACTTCGGGCTCGCCCTCCTCGGGCAGGACCTCCCCGTCGGCGATCGCGTAGAGGTGCTCGACGCGGGCCTTCTTGGCCGCGTAGTCCGGGTCGCGGGAGGTCTTCCAGGTCTTCAGGCGTTGAAAGGAGACGCCTTCCTTGCGGAGCAGGATGCGCAGGCCCTCGTGGCTGATGTCGTCGATCACCCCCTCTGCGACCAGGAAGTCCGCCGGCTTGGACAGACTCCAGGTGGAAAAGGGCAGGTCGTGCTCAGTCGGCTTGGACTTCGCGATCTTCTTGATCTCGCGGCGCTCGGCAGCGTGAACGTCCTGGGCCGCCCGCCCTTGTATTTCGGGTAGAGCGAGTCGAAGTCGTCGGTGTTGAAGTTGTGGATCACATCGGGGACCCGGTCGTCGCTGGTGAACGACACTTCGGCGATCTTCGCCATCCCCTGCGCGGACAGCAGAACCATCTGGGCCCGCCGCCAGGTCACCACCGACCCGGTGCCCCTGCGGATAATCCGCAGCAGCCACCGGCCCTCGTCATCGTCGATCTCCCGGACCTGCACTCGTTCAGCCACGTGATCATTCTGGCCGTCCGGTTGCCGCGCCGGGCGACACCGGCCTGTTGACCGGACTACGGGAGGACACGCCGGGCGGTAGCGCATCCCCGCTCGGGCGTCGACGGCTTCTACGACTGGGCGGTGGCGTCGGACCGCCGCTTTGCCAGGATGCCGGTTCCCGCCCGGAGCCGGCCGGGTGGTCAGTCCAGTGCGGGGCGTGTGCGGCGTGCGGTGTGTGCGGGCCGCCCGACTGCGGCGTACCAGACCAGGGCCGCGCATATGAAGCCCGTCGCCGCGGAGACCAGTGACCTTGTGAGGGTGTCGTCCCGTGCGCCGGAAACGAGGGCGACGGCCAGTGCCAGCGTCAGGGTGATGACGGGCAGCGCACGGGGGCTCCGCGCGGCGCCTGGCGCGGCGGCCGGCGGCAGCAGCCAGGTTGCGAGGCCGTAACAGGCACAGGCCAACAGTGTGGCTCCCAGCACTTCGCTGGGCCGGTGGCCGCCCATGGTCGCGCTGGCGGCGGCGATGCAGGCGAGCCACAGCACACCGGCCATGGCGACGTAGGGGCGGATGCGGGGGGACACCACGAGGACGGCGGCGAGGGTCAGCGCGGCGGGGATGGCCGAGTGCCCACTGGGGAAACCCTGATCAAGGAGATTCTCGGGCGCGCCCACCAGATCGGGGCGGGGCAGGATGGTCGATTTGAGCACATCGTTGCCTCCGGCCGTGAGAATGACGACCCCGAGCGCCGCGCACCCCTGCCGCCAGCACCGCCGCACCAGGGTGAGGACCACGATGACGGCCAGGCCCACCATCAGCGTGGGCTTGGCACTCAATTCCATCGGCGGCAGGGGCGTCGAGCCGTAGGCCGCTCCTGACAGGGGGTAGATCCATGCTTCTTCGCCGCCCTGTTTACCGAGATAAAACCAGGGGTTCTCAGCTCGTTGCCCCCACGGGGTGCAGATGGCGAGCAGGTAGACCGTCAGGAACCCCAGGGTGTACAGCAGAGCCGGCATCCACGGCCGTGTCGTACGCGACGGGCTGGGGTCGTCGGGGGCCTCGGGGGCCTGGCTTGAGGCCCCCGGACGGTGCGCGGGCAGGGACTGAGAATCGTGCTGAGTCATCGCTCTGTTTCTTCCGTTGGGGGGAGTTCGGTCACGCACGTCTTCCGGCACGACGTGGGCCGCCGGGCTCGGCCGGCCCACCGGGGGTCCGCTCCTATTCGGCGAGTGCCTGCCCCTGTCGGCGCTGGGCGGCGATCGCCACGGCGGGGAGAGGTGCGATCAGCAGGATGAGGACGACCAGGTCCGGAAAGGACTGCATGAACGCGTCCGGCCGGACGACGATCGCCTGCGTGCGGACGATCGCGAACGCCGCGACGGGGATCAGCCACCGGTGGTCGCCGGTGGCGGCCGTCGCCACCCACGCGGCGATCAGCGCGGCGACTTCGAGGACGAACAAACCGCGCTGGAAAGCCGGACTGACGGAGATGATGTGCAGGCCCCCGGCCACGAACATGGCGAGCACGACGGGGGCCAGCCAGCGGTACGAGCGGCGTCGCAGACGGCTGGGACGGCAGAGCGCCAGCACGGCGCACGCGGCGCACAGTGCCCCCGACAGCACCAGGTCACGGGCCGTTATCGGGGCGCCAAGACCGTAGTAGCCCAGGCCCGCCTTGCCCTCGTCGCCGAAGAGGGTGCGGCCGTGGGACGTGGCGCCGGCCCAGATCATGGCTGCCGCGGCCGGCAGCGCGATCCACGGTCTGCCGCGCAGCAGGGCGATCAGGCAGCCCAGCGGGAGCAGCCCGTAGGGCAGCAGCCGTATCCGCGTGGGACCTTCGGCCCACGGGTACCAGCCGGAGAAGTGGAAGGCGATGGCGTGCTGTCCGGGGTCGATGTGCAGTGCCCAGTGCCACACATCCTGCAAGTACGGAACCAGCGCCAGCGCGGCGAGGGCCAGGGCGGCCAGATGGATGCCGTCCAGCCACCACGGCCGGGCCGTGTCGTCGACGACGGCACGGGCGCGGGCCTGCACCCCGGCGCGCACCAGGGCGGCAACTTCCCGCGGCGGGGGCCAGGAGCGGCCGGGATACGCCTCGGACAGGCAGGCCAGCACCTCCTCTCCCTGCCGGGAACGGTAGGGCTCGGGATAGGCCGCAAGCAGCAGACGATTCATGCCGGGGCCGCTCCGGCATCCCGCGAGTGTCCGATGACGACGGCCGCCGCCTGCTGCATCCGCAGCGCCTCCCGGCCGAGCGCCTCGACGCCGTCCTCGGTGAGCCGGTAGTAGCGCCGCGCCCGCCCGTCCACGATCTCCTCATGGCCGGCGGCCACCAGCCCGGCCCGCTCCATCCGCTCCAGCGCGCCGTAGAGAGTGCCGACAGCGATCCGGAGCCGCCCGTCGGTGGCCTGCTCGGCAGCCTTGATGATGCCGTAACCGTGCAACGGACCATCCATGAGTGCAGCAAGGATGAAGTACTGCGATTCCGTCAAGGGCGGATTCTGTCTGGTCATGCATCGAGCATATATCGAGCTACGAAATATATCTGCCAGCCCTGGATGATCAGCGGCAGCACCTCCACGCCCGCGGCGAGCGTCACCCTCTCCCGGCCGGCGGGCGCGACGGCGATCTCCTCGACGCACCCGCGCGGCGTTGGCGGATGCTCACCGCGACCTGGTCCGGGCCGAGCGGAATGTCTTTCCCACCGTGTCCGCCGGACCCGTCTCGCCTCCGTTGAATCTTCCATGGACCAGACCCTGTTCGCCCGGACCGGCCGGGAGATCAAGAAGATCGCCAAGTCCAAGCCAGCCGAGCACGGCCTGCCGTGCTCGACCTGGAGCCCAGCCAAGCTGGCCGGTTTCCTGGTAGCCGAGGGGGCGTTCGACGACATCAGCCACGAGGGCCTTCGGGCCCCGCTCCGCGAGGAAGGCGTCTGATTTCAATGCATAAAGACCTGGAAGACCTCACACGACTACGCGGCCAAGAAGGCCCAGGTCGAACATCTCTACGCGATCGCCGACGGTGAGGTCATACCCGAGGAAGGCGAGCCCGAAGTCGTCTTCTGCATAGACGAGTTCGGGCCGCTCAACCTCCAGCCCCACCCCGGGCGGCAGTGGACCGAACGCGGCGGCCGCCACAAGGACCCCGCCCGGGAACCGAGGCCCCGCCGGCGGGCGACCTACACCCGCCCGCACGGGGTCCGGCACCTGTTCGCCGCCTACGACCTGGCCAAGGGCAAGCTCTACGGGGCCGCGTCAAGCCGAAGAAGAAGCGGACCAGGTTCCTGGAGTTCTGCCGTTACCTGCGCAGCCTCTACCCGCCCGAGATCCGCATCGCGATCGTGCTCGACAACTTGAGCAGGGCAGCATGATCCGTCGCTACATCATCTGGTGAAACAAGCACGCCGCCGACGAACGCCTCCGCGAGGTCGTGAACAGGGCGAACGTTGCCTGATGCGGCACTAGGCAACGTTGCTACGGTTGCCGCAGAACCTGCGGCGTTCGCCGTGCCGTCACCCCCGTGACGTGCACGAGCCTGCCCAGTGCCGCAACGAGATGGTCAAGGCGCTCGGGATCTGCGCATACTACGGCGCTGAAGACGGACGTGCCTGCGGGCCTGCGCCGGAAGCTCACCTCGTGGAGGTCGGCGTTGCGGCTGTGCAAAGTCGCCATGATGCGTAGCAACGTTGATCGGTTACCCGGCACCAGGTCGGCCGAGACGATGTAGTGCTCCATGCAGGTGGGCTCCTTCAGCAGGGTGTGCTTTCTCGCCCGTCAGGCGGCTGATGCGCTGCCGGATGGCCGCGAGCGCGCCTGACCGGCCCCCGGCGGCCCGACCACGACCGGGAGACAGGTGACACCCCCACCACACCGGTCGTTGACTCCAGCAGAGAAGAGAACCGCTGTTGACGCTTTCGGGGCGGCAACGGCGAGCAGGATCCGCTAGCTCGTCGAAGACGTCGCTCGTGACGCTGATGTGCGCTTCGCACAGTGCGTGGGGTTGCCCAGCTCCGGCTCGCCAGGTTTGCACAGGTGGTCGACCGCCGGGTACGAGGCCATCCTCTTCGACGGGGAACTCGGCTCAGCGGCCAGCGTCAGCCGAGGACTGTGCCCGTGGATGGGGCCGGCCGACGTCGACGTGAGAACGCACCGAGGTCGATGGTTTGGCCGGTGTGTTCGCAGGTGTGCGTGAGCGCACTCCGGTCGTGGTCGTGCCCGCCTTCGACACCGTGGATCAGGGTGGTCATGAGGCGGCCTACCAGAGGGGCGTTCTTGAACTGATTGCCGCTGGTGCCTATGGCCACGTAGAAGCCGGCAAGTTCGGTTCGGTCGTATACGGGGGTCCAGTCGTCGGTCACGTCGTATACGCCTGCCACACCACGAGGCTTGTTGGGAACGCGCAGGCCGGGCAGTCGGCGAGCCGCCCGCGTCACCTGCGTCCTGAACTGCGACACGGTCGGAATGGGACTCCCGTCGTCCGGATCGTCGAGCCATTCCAGCGGGTCGCACTCGGGTTCCGTGCCGCCGACGAGCAGGAACTCCCTGCCCTCGGGCCGTATATACGTGCCGAGGTCCATATCGACCAGCACCGGTGCGTGCCCGTCGCCGCCGGCGTCGTGGTAGCCGGCGGGCGCCGCTACGTGGTGCACCTCCTGGCGCAGCGGCCGCAGACCGACGGTGAAGTCGCCGCCCACTTCGGCGAGCCGGTTCAGCTGTCCCGACCATGGGCCGGCCGCGTTGACGACCACCCCGGCGGACAGTTCGGTTCCATCCTTGAGGCGCACCCCGCGCACGCGTCCCCCGCGCCGCATCACCGCGGTGACGGGGGTCTTCCACCGGAAGGCGGCTCCGTGCCGCTGGGCCGCCGTAGCAAGGTTGTGCGCGGCGAGTTGCGGGTCGTCGATAAAGCCCCCGTCGGGTGTGTGGAGAGCACCGAGCCGAGCGGACGCGTCGGCGAAGAACTCGTCGTCATCCACGGGGCGGGGCGGGAAGCACCGGCCGGTGTCCACGGCGGGCGACCGCTTGGACAGCTCTCGTGCACCCCATTTTTCGTACGGGACACCGACCTTGTCGAAGTGTCGCGTGAACATGCCGCAGGGTGCGAAGTCCACGTCCAGCATGGTGACGCCGCAGCGGTTGAACGCTGCGAGGGGTTCACGGGCGGGTGCTTGGAGATGGTCGCGCCATGCTTCCCAGCAGTGACGGGACTCCCAAGCAGCATTGACGCCCGCGATCGTGGGATAGGTGAAGCGGACCACGGCGCTCGAGGCGCTGGTGGAGCCGTTGCCTGCGCCGCCGAACTTGTCGACCACGACGACCCGCAGACCGCTCCGCACCAGTTCGAGAGCGATAGAGGATCCGATTACCCCGGCCCCGACGACGACAACGTCTGTGCTCTCAGCCATGTTCCAACCCACCTTCTCGTTGCCGGACCAGACGGTTCCTCTGGCGGCGCGGAGGGTCGCCGCTCCGCCCGTTGTCCGCACATTACGCAGGTCAGAGTCCATGTTCCGGCGACTGTTGTCGCCACTTTCTGTCGTCGTACCCAACAGTTGTCGCGCGCGTGTGCGCCGATGCTCAGCTGTCAGAACCCACCATGAGCCTGGCAGAGGCGGGAACGGGCTGGCTGGTGAGGTCGTATCCCGCGGCGACCTCGGATGGTTCGAGAGCCAAGTCGCGCGCTCCTCGGCGGTCGCCGTGAGGACATCCCCGTCATAGGCGGGGCCACAAAGGTGAGGTCGGCTCCGGACGCGACAGCTACGGGGCCGTGGCTGTTGCAGGCGTGAGCGAAGACCGACTCTGCCAGCAGGAAGATGTAGCCACCGTGCGCCATCCCAGGGCTGTTGATCATGCTCGCCGTCATGGTCATGTGCAGCCGTGCGCTGGCCTTACCCACGTCCAGCATGTCAATTCCGAGCAGTCGCGAAGCACGGTCCTCGTCGCACATACTGCCCCCTGCAGCTATGACGAGCAGCCCTCCCTTCGCGCAAACCGAACATTCGGTCAGCACGTGGAAAGGTGAAGCAACCAATGGTCGAGGCTGCTTGTCAGCGCGTCCGCAGACAGGGTCCGAGGACCAGGTGAGGCGGCAGCAAGGGCCGGGGGCCTGCTCAGCGCTCCGGACGTGATCGTGGAACGGATCGGCCCTCTCTCATGCGCAGGATCAAGGTGACCGCGTCCTCCGAGCGGGTTCCGGGAGTCAGGACTTCCTGCAAGAGGAGGCCGCGAATCGCGGCAACGGTGACGGTGGCCACATCCCGCGCTTCCTTCGCGTCGAGCCCTTCGCGTTCCGCGAGTGAGGACAGCATCACGGTCAGGTCGCCGATCGACTCTACGAACTCACGGAAGTCCTCGGGGCCGTACGCGGCCAGCCCGACGACGTAGAAGAAGCCGCGGACACGCGACAGCTGCTCTGGCCGGGTGTAAGTACGCCAGATCGCCACAACGAAATCGTCGAAGGTGCCCTGCTGGGCGGCCTCCAAAAGTGCCTCGTTGTCACGGGATCGCTGCGCCTTGAGCATGGCGGCCAAGACGCCCGGGAGTGACCCGAAATGGTATCGCAACAGGGCGTGGCTGGTCTCGATCCGGGCGGCGATCTCACGGAGCGACATCTCCGGCGGGGGAAGGGCCTCGCCGAAGGCGTCGAGAAGCCGTGCCAGGAGTCGCTCGCGCGCGCTGCCCTTGCGTTCCGAGGTTGACAGGATCACTCCCACAGTTTATCCATTGGAAAAGAATGATTGGCGGTTCCGTGTTGCTTCGCACATGGTCGCAGTCAGCTCGCAACGGCGGAGGATCGACTATGGGACCTGCTCATGTAGTCGGGGCGGCGGTCATCGACGGATCGGGGCGCGATCCCAGCAACCTCGACATCACTATCGAGAACGGCCGCATCACTCAACTCGGTGCCTCCAGCGCGCACGGCGAGCGTCTCGATGCCGAGGGATTGACGATGACGCCCGGCCTGATCGACGCTCACGTCCACCTGGGCCTGTCGAGCCCGATCCAGCCGCACTTCTCGTTTCAGATAAGCGCCGCCGAGATCGCGGCGGACATCTTCGCCACGGCCAGCGCGACGCTCGACGCCGGCTTCACCACCGTTCGCGACACCGGCGGGATCGACGGCGGTGTCGTCACCGCGATCGCGAAGGGCAAGGTCAGAGGGCCGCGCGTCCTGTCGTGCGGACCTGTTCAGTGCCAGATCGGCGGGCACGGCTACTACGGAGCCGAATGGGAACCCACCGAGCTGTGGAGCAGCCACCACATCCGGGCCTGTGCGCCCTCTCCATGATGGCGGGCAACGCGGACGAGCTGCGACACAACGTCCGCGAAGCCTTCCGTCGCGGAGCCTCCTTCCTGAAGCTCTGCGTGACCGGCGGAGTGGTGGGCGCACATGATCGACTGACCGACACCCAGTTCACCGTCGAAGAGATCGCTGTTGCAGTTCAAGAAGCTGCGGCACGGAACACCTACGTGACAGTCCACGCCCACAACAACGAGGGCATACGAAATGCGGTCGAGGCCGGGGTGCGCTGTGTCGAGCACGGCACTAGCCTCGACGAATCCACAGCGACCCTGATGGCCGCTCGCCAGGTTGCCCTCGTGCCCACGTTCGCTGTCGTCGAGCAACTGCTGCACGAAACCGCCGGAGCCGGTCTCGCCGAGTCGACCCGCGACCGAGTCAAGGGCGTACGCGAGCAGATGACGAAGGCGCTCGCTGTCGCCAAGCACGCAGGAGTACGGATCGGGCTGGGTTCCGACCTCATCGGTCCGGCCCAGGACCGTCGCGGCAAAGAACTCAGCCTGCGCGCAGCCCTCGAGACGCCGATGGAAGCGCTCGTGGCGGCGACCAAGACCAACGCCGAGATCCTCGGCCTGTCCGGCCAGGTGGGTGTCATCACTCCCGGCGCACAGGCAGACCTCGTTCTTTGGAACGGCAACCCGCTCGAAGACCCAGAACTGTTCTCCGACCCCACCAACGCCGTCCTCGTAATCCAGGCTGGCCAAATCGTGAAGGACCTCAGATGAGCACCATGTGGCAGGGCTGCCTCGCCCACACCGACTACTTCGAGATGCGCTCCAGCGGTGGGCACGACTACGGCGTCTGGGTCACCACGCCACCGCGCTACGACCCTGCCGCGGCGCAAGCGCCTGTCGTGTACGTGCTCGACGGTAACTGGGCCGTGGGCATGACCGCCCCACTCATCGTCACGCAACTGGACCCCATGCAGTCGATTCAGCCCTACGTGCAAGTCAGCGTGGGTTACGCAGGCGAGGAAGCAGAGCACTGGGAGCGGTTGCGCAACCGAGACCTCGTGCCCCCCGGCGAACCCATCGCGAAGGAGTACATCGATGCGGTGGAGATGGGGGTCGAAGCGGGCACGATGACTCGCGAGCAAGCCGACGCCTACCTCGCTGAATTGAGCGACAGCCGCGGGGATATGTTCCTGAACTTCCTTACCGACGACCTACACCCGCGGATCGAACGCGACTACGGCACAGCCCCGAGCGGTCACGGCCTCTTCGGCTATTCCTACGGCGGACTCTTCAGTCTCTACGCCTGGCTCACCAATAGCACCTTCTTCGAGAGCATCGGCGCGGGCAGCCCCGGCATTGTCAATGCAGACAGTCAGGTCTTCGCTCGTCTTCAAGCAATGGGTGACACCCTGCCTGCTACCAAGCTTCACGTGACCTTCAACGACCGAGAGATCCTCGGAGACCTGGCGGTCTACCAGAATCTCACGAAGAACACGGCCACGTTCCTTCACCGCCTCACCTCACGCAGCGGATCCGTCACCAGCGCACTCATGCACGAAACGCACGTGACTGGGCTGCAGGCATCGTTCCTCAGCTACCTCAGGACCTGCCGTGCCCAGTAAGCCTGGACGCCGCGGCTCTGCCTGACCGCCGCGCTGGGCGGCGGCGCTCCTGGCCAGTGCCGCCGCCCCGAGTGCCTGGCACCACTCGCCGCACCCGACCGGTACGCGTTTCGAGCCCGAGCCGGTCGCGCCGGGAAGCGCGCCACCCAGGGGGAGGAACGGAACGGAGCAAGAGGCGCCCCAAGACTTCCATCGGTCTTTCGTGCATATCGTCCATGAACCGGCTGCCCGGCGGCGTGGTGCCATCAATGGTGCATTCATATTTGAGTCAACTTCTCTGGAGGTGTGCGGGTGGCCGAGCGGGACTTCGTCAGCACGACGCCCCCTGCCGTGGGTATCGCCGAAGTACTCAGGCGACGGCTGCCCGCTGGCCGGGTGGTGACTGATCCGGACATCGTCGCCGGTCTCTCCCACGACCAGGCGGTGTGGGCGCCTGTTGGCCGAGCGGTGGCCGTCGTGCGCGCCAAGTGCACCGACGAGGTCCGGACCGTGGTTCGTGCGTGCCTGGAGCAAGGAGTCCCGTTGGTTGCACGCGGCGCCGGTACTGGATTGTCGGGGGGCGCCAATGCCGTCGAAGGCGGCGTGATCCTCGCGCTGGACGGCATGGATCGGGTGCTGGAGGTCGACCAGCTGGAGCGCCTCGCCGTCGTGCAGCCCGGTGTGGTCAACGACGACCTGCGCGCCCATGTAGCGGCGCTCGGCCTGTGGTACCCGCCTGACCCCGCCAGTTCGCCCTGGTCGACTATTGGAGGAAATGTCGCGACGAACGCTGGCGGAGTGTGCTGCGTCAAGTACGGCGTCACTTGCGACTATGTCCTCGGTTTGGAGGTCGTGACCGGCACGGGCGAGGTGGTCCGGCTCGGGCGCCGTACGTCGAAGGGGGTCGCCGGCTACGACCTTATGGGCCTCATGGTGGGTGCCGAGGGCACTCTTGGTGTCGTCACCGAGATCACGGTCCGGCTGCGACGCCTGCCTCCGGTCGGCGTGACCGCCGTCGGCTACTTCGACAGCGTCGGGCAGGCCGGTGACGCGGTGCGTGCGACGGCTGCCGCCGGGCTGCGGCCGGCCGCGCTGGAACTCGTCGACCGGCACTGTCTGCGCGCGGTCGATGCCTGGAAGAACATGGGGCTCTCCGCCGAGGCGGACGTGGTCCTCCTGGCCCGTTTCGACGATGATGGCCGCGCCGCCGAGGAGGGCGCCCGCCGGATGGTCGACTGCTTCCGCGGGGCTGGCTCTACTTGGGCGGACCGGTCGGAGACAGAGGAAGAGGCCGAGATGCTCTTCGCGGCCCGCCGGCTGGCCTTCCCCGCGCTCGAGCGGCTGGGGCCGGTACTCACGGAGGACGTCTGTGTGCCCATCGGGGCGGTGGCGGAGATGCTGGCCCGCATCGACCGGACCGCGGAGAGGCACCGGATCACCATCGCTACTGATCTCGGCTCGTTAGGGTGATGTGGGGGTGTCTAGGGGCAGGCCGGTCCCGGCTATGAACCCATTGAGGGTGTCGGGTCGGTACTGCAGGTTCTTGAGCCGGTTGCGCACGAGCTTCTCCAGGCGGTCGAGGGCGACGACGGCGAGGTTGGCCAGGCTGCGTTTGACATGTGCCCACACGCCCTCGACCGGGTTCAGATCGGGCGAGTACGCAGGAAGCAGGAACACCGTCAGCCACTCACGTTCGGCAACCAGCTCCTGCATCGTCTTGGAGACGTGGGTGTTGAGCCGGTCCCACACCAGCACGATGGGTGCCTTCACCAGCTGGTGGACGCCGTCCAGAAGGGCGATGTAGTCGCGCTCGCTCATGCTGCGTCGCGTGCCCTTGCCCGCGGGGTGAGTGAGCAGGCGGTGGCACAGCCGGGTGCGGGAGCCCGGGCGCCAGGCGATCAGCCCGGCCACCGACAGGCGCCCCGAGCGTCGTCCACTGACGGTGACGACCGGGGTGTGGCCTCGCCGGCCCCAGGTGCGTCCTTTGGGCGGCCTGCGGGTGAAGCCCGCCTCGTCCTCAAAAGCAGATGTAGCCCCGGCAGGCCGCCCGGGCCCTTTTACCTCCATCCAGGTCGCCTCCTTCCAGCCGGTCACGGCCTGCTCGTCGCGCTCGGCCACCCTGCGTGCGGGCATCTGCGGAGTGAAACCGAGCCGGCGCATCAGCCTCGTTGCGCCCGAGACGCTGTAGGAGACGTGGAACTTCCTGCCGATCAGCGTGGCCACCCGTGCAGCCGTCCACACCTGGTCTTCCGTCCAGCCGTGCGCGGCCGGCCCCTGCTCGAGATACCCGGCGAGCTTCTCCAGACAGCGCGACGACAGGCGACACCCGCCCCGCTCGGCCCTCGCGAAAGCAGCGCGTCGGCACCACCTTGCCGCCACAACTGCTGCCACTGGTAAGCCGACTTCACACTCACACGCAGCTGCCGGGCCACCTCGGGCGGTTTGACCTGCTGAGCGAACAGCTCCGCCGCCTGTATCCGCACCGCTTCCCGGCGCCGCCGTGCTGCAGGCGTCAGCCCGCCCCCATCCGCATATCTCACGCACCACGGACTACCAACAACACAACACCCACATCAGGACGTTCCGCAAACATCACCCTAACGAGCCGAGATCAGTAGTGATGCTCGCGGGTTCTCGGACGGCGTGGCGCAACGCCGGATGTTCTGTGCAATCCCTCTCAGGAAGGGGTTCCTTCGCTGGGCTCCGCTGTACCGGCGGCCGTGTTTGGGGCGGCAGTCGAGTAGAAGACGGACCGCTTCTGCTTGGTGCGGTGAGCTTCGCCCTTGGCGACGAGTGACTCCAGAGTGCTGCGCACGACAGTGGCTTTGATCTCCCGGTCTGGAAGAGCCTGAGTGAGGGCGGCGGTGACCTCGGTTGCCGAGCGTGGTTCACCGTGCTGGGCGAGGTCGTCGCGGATGAGGTCCCGGAGCGTGGGTGCACCCGCTTTCCGTGCCCGCTTGGGGCGGTTCCTGGCCGACTCTGTCCCCTTCCGCTTGCCGGTGGTCGTGCTGGTGTTCTTCTTCGATGCCCGCCGCTGTGAGGATCTCCCAGACCGTTATCGAGCCGACCGGGCGTCCGGGCCGGATGAGTTCGCCCTGGATCCGTCGGTAGCCCCACCGCGGATTCTCCTTGGCCAGCCGCAGTACCAGCGTCTTTACCACACCCGCGGTCGACGGTTCCCGGGCCTGGCCCGGACGCTTGCTGTGGTCTCACTTCCGAGCGATCAGCCTGCGCTGCCATGCGAGCAGCGTCGCGGGCGTCACCGGGAACATGTTCGCCCACCGGCACCGGGGGATCGACGACAGCGCCGCGAACCACAGCCGATCCGCCGGCTCGTACCGCACAGGCCTCGTGAGCTGCCTGCGCAGCCCCGCGTTCTCGTGTCGCAGCACAAGCAGTTCCGCGTCCTTGGCCGCATCCCGGCGCAACAACAACGCCGGCAACGCGAGCAGCTTCCGAGCCACCTGGTACACCAAAGAGACGATCACCCGGACAGGGTTCCAGCAGACCGTGATGGAACGCCAGACCTGCTCCGAGCAGCAGCGATGGGTTTCCGAACGGCACAGGTATGAGTGGAGCGAGTAAATCCCACTCCCGATCGGTGAGTTCATGTCGATGCACGCGACCATGATCCAACAGTAAGTGATCTTTGATGACTGGTCCGTAGCACCTGCACAATCACGGCATGACCAACATCGTCGATACCGCCTGGCGCGACATCCTCACCGCTGCTGGCGAACCTTCCCGGCCGGAAGGATCACCGCTTCTGGAACCGTTTGCCGAGCTGGTCCGGGTGGCATATGCCGAGCCGCTGCTACGTCAGCTCTACCCCTGGACCGGTATGTGGGAGCTGCACTTCAGCAGGTGCACAGAGATCCGCCACACCTGGGACATCCCCTACATCGGCACACTGAGGGACGGCCGGTACTACGTCGAAGGACCGAGTCGGAGCAGCCCTCGGATCGCCGAGACGGACAGCGCGCAGGCCGCGGTAGCGATGGTCATCGATCGCCTGCCACCACACTGCGGCCCGGCCTTCACCGGCAATGCGGAGCAACTGGCCGCTTACGAGAAGACATGGGACAGCAGGTAGAAGCGGGCTCATCGGCTTGGCGGAAGCAGAACCCGGGGCTTTGAAGACCGGCCCTAGCTCCACGTCCTGCGAGAGTTCGAGCAGTTCTACAACGGACACCGGCCGCACCAGGGCATCGCCAACGCCCGCCCGCCGCACCCGTTGCCGCCAGCGATCGCCGACCCGGAGAAGATTACCCGCCTCAACATACGACGACGTGATCGTCTCGGCGGCCTCCTCCACGAATACCAGCATGCTGCATGACCTGCACGGATGAAGTTATCGGCAAGCACAGAGCTGGCCGATGCCATCGCCGAGTCCTTCGGGCACGTCTCACTCGGTAGGTGTCACGTTCGAGCGCCTGAACCAGGCACATTCCGACAGCCAGGCCCCCGCGGGGACACACTCGCGGGGGCCGGCTCATGCCTTGGCAACCCAAGTGACGGGGCACTGCTCAGTCCTCCCGATCCATCACCGGCAGGCGCAGGATCGCTTATCAGGGCGGATCAGTGCGCGGGGTCGGCCTGTCCGGCGGGTGCCGGATTGAGAAGACGATCAGCCATCGGAAGGACATGCCCCGGACCGACAGGCGCGGATCATGATGAAGGCTATCGGGCCGACCTCGCACACAATCAGCCTGGTGCAAGGGCGTGGCTATTGCAGGCTATATGCAATAAGTGGGTCGGCGTCGGGGCCGACGGCCACCGCTGATGGCGAAGCCGGTGGTGATCCCCCCACGACACGGGCGACTGGTCCCGTGCTCCTCGGACCCACGGGCCATCGAGTCGGCAGCCGCCGAATTATTGGCGGGGGTGGCCTATAGGTCTGCGGGGGAGCGGGAGTGTGCGAGGGCTACGAGGTCGTCCTTGAGGAAGAGGGTGATCTCGCCGCAGCGGATGAGTAGGGCACCGGTCGGGATCGCGGCGTGGGCGGCCAGTGGCAGCTTGGCCCAATGGCCTCTTGCCTGGTCAGGGACGAGCTGCGCGGGGCAAACAAGTCCAGCATGACGTCGGCCCCCTGGTCAACCAAGGGGAAGGGGCGACAGACGTCCCAGCTCGCCGCGGCAGCTCGCGTACGACTTCGGGCCGCTCGGCGCAGGGCGTGCTGGCGCGTCCAGCCGCAGGCCGCGATACCGAGCCGGCGCCGTACTACCCGTTCCCCGGCGCCTCGGCCCGCCAGCCGAGAAGGATCGCGCGGAGCGCCTGCTCGGCGAGCCGTCGGGCGCGCTCGCTGCCGATGGTGCCGAGGTGGCCGAGCGATGCGATGCCGTACAGGGTGCCCCAGATGATCTCGCACGCCTCGTCGGGGTCGGCGAGGACCACGTCGTGGGTGTCGGACCAGGTGGTGAGCAGTTCTTTGAGGACGCCGATGGCCGGTTCCGCGACGCGGCGGCGTTCGTCCGCGTCGACCGTGGTGCCGTTCATGACTCCGTAGAGGTGCGGATGCTCGCCGGCGAACCGGACGTACTCGGACGCGATCCGCATCATGCGCCGATCGATACCGGGCTCCTCGGCGGCCTGCTGGAACTCGGCCAGTATCAGGCGATGGCCGTAGGCGACCAGCTCCAGTACGAGCGCGTCCTTGTTGGCGAAGTACTGATAGACGACAGGCGCGGAGTATTCGATGTCGGTCGCGATGCGCCGGATCGTGAGCGCTGCGGCGCCGTCGGTCTCAAGGACATGCAGTGCGGCCTCGATGATCCGTTCGCGGGTGCTCGCCCGTTCACGGGCCCTGATGGGTGTCTTTATTGCCGTACGGTGGTTGACCTTGGGCTTTGTGATCGCCCGAGTACGGGCATGATCAGTATTTGTGGGTCTGCGACTGCTCTACCTGATCTTCTGTCGACTACTGGGCTGCTTCCTCTTGCGGGGCCGGTCGACCGCTGCGAACAACGCCGAGATCCTCGTACTTCGTCATGAGGTCGCTGTACTTCGTCGGCAGATCGAGTGGCCGCGGCTCTCATGGGCTGATCGTGCCGTGCTCTCCTCTCTCGCGCGGCACCTGCCGTCCGTCTTGCGCTGTCATCGGCTGGTCACCCCGGGCACGCTGCTGAACTGGCACCGGCGTCTGGTGCGCTGGAAGTGGCGCCAGACGGCGGTCGGACCCGGTCGGCCACCGTTGCCGGAAGAGACGGTCGCGCTCATCCAGCGCCTGGCGCGAGAGAATCCGACCTGGGGGTACGTCAGGATTCAAGGCGTGCTCCGACGGCTCGGGCATAAGGTTGCCGCCGCCACGATCCGGCGCGTCCTGCGCTGCTCCGGTTTACCGCCCGCACCGCAGCGAGCTTCCCAGCAGACCTGGCGCTCGTTCCTCCGCTTCCAGGCCCACACGCTGCTCGCCTGCGACTTCATGCACGTGGAGACCGTCTTCCTCAAGCGCCTCTATGTCTTCTTCGTCATGGAGATCGACACCCGGCGTGTCCACGTCCTGGGCGTCACCGCACGCCCTACCGGCGCATGGGTCACCCAACTCGCCCGCAATCTGCTCATGGATCTCGGCGGCAGGGCCGGATGCTTCCGGTTCCTCATCCGTGACCGGGACAGCAAGTTCACCGCCGCCTTCACCGCCGCCTTCGACGCCGTCTTCGCCGGCAACGGCACAGCCGTCATCCCGACGCCGCCACAAAGCCCACGGTCCAACGCATTCGCCGAACGATGGATACGCACAGTCCGCACCGAGTGCACCGACCGACTCCTCATCACCGGCGAACGGCACCTGCGTACTGTCCTCACCCAGTACGCCGAGCACTACAACTCGGGACGGGCCCACCGCAGCCTGGACCTGCGTGCCCCAGACGACGCCCCGAACATCATCCCCCTGCCCGCCGCCGCGGTCAGGCGCCACCAGGTACTTGGCGGACTACTCAACGAGTACCGCACCACGTCACCCCGGCTGCCTCACCATCCACAGGAAAAGCCCAGCTCAGCAGCCTGATCGGAATATTGACACCCTTCAAGAGCAGAGCGCTGGTGGCTTGCACCATCTGCGCCTCCGGCGCGGTGCGGACCCGCTCGACGAGGTACTGGTGAACAGTTCTGTGCATGTCGGCGAAGCCCTCGGGGTCACGCCAGCGCAGATCGGCCTCAAGTGTCTCCCGGACCATGTCGTGCGGAAGGAGTCCGGCGTTCGTTGACTCGATGAAGGGCTGCTGGCGCAGCCAGGCGAACAGCTGAGGAGCCTTTCTGTTGCCCATGAGAGCGCGAAGGAGCGTTTCCGAGGTGACATAGGAGTGGGCGCAGATTTCGAGCGCCCTGCGGTGCTCCGTGCTGGGAATGTCACCGAGCAACCGGGCCAGCAAGGTGGCGATGACGTCCTGGCTCGGCTTTCAGCCGGAGTCGGCTGCTGCTCCGTCCTGGAGGGCCACCGCTGCCGCGAGCGTCAGGGCAAGGGGGTTGCCACCGGTGAAGGACAGCAGTGACTGGTGAACTTCCGGCCTCAGGCCACGCGCACGCAGCAGCCGCACGGCATCTTTGGGAGTCAGGTTCCGCAATGACGTGACGTGGAGCGGGTCCGCCCACCCGGGGTCGGACGTCCAGTCGGAGTCCGGCGGTCTGCGCCCGGCAATCACCACGACACTGCCCGCAGGCAGGCCGGGCACGAACTCCTCACGTAGCCAGTGCTCCAGGCCTTGGCAGCGTTCGAAGGTGTCCACCAGCAGCACCACGCCCGGTTCCCCGATCACGTCCCCCGCGGCCGCGGTGAATCCCTGAGGCGTCGGGATGAGCGTTCGGCCGTCCACCTCCGCCACCGGACGCCCTTCCCGGTGGACCTCACACGCGAACCGGCGCAGAAACGTCGACTTGCCGATTCCTCCTGGACCGTGCAGGTAGTGGACGGAGCGGGATCCGGGGGCGCTGGACAACGCGGTTCGGAAGAGAGCGAGTTCCGCGATCCGGCCTACGAAGGCCCGGTCGCGCGCGGCCTCCAGCAGATCTCTCAGGTAGCCGCCTTCATGTTCACCCATTCTCGCTCCTTCGGAACGCGCGGCTCGGCCACCGTGCTCAGTACGCGGTCGGCCCCGAGGGCTTCTTCCGGAGCACCTTCCCCGGCCGGTTCGCCAAGAACACGCCGTCACGGAGCACTGGACTGCCATTGACGAGGACATTGCGTACACCGTGGGCGTAGGAGAGCGGTGCCTCATAGGTGGCGGTGTCGGTGATCGTGACAGGGTCGAAGGCCGTGATGTCGGCGACCATGCCCTCGGCCAGTGTGCCGCGGTCGGTGAGGCCGAGGCGTGCGGCAGGAAGCGTGCTCATCTTGCGCACGGCCTGTGACAGGGTGAGGACACCGCGGTCGCGGGTGTAGTGCGCCAGGGTGCGGGCGAAGGCTCCGAAATGGCGCGGGTGCGGGTGTCCGCCGCCAGTCAGGTCCAGTTCCCACCCGTCGCTGACGACAGCGCTGTTCGGGTGACGCAGAACGGTCTCGACGTCGGCCTCGGACATCGCGTGGTTGACGATCCACACCTCCCCTCCGTGGTCGCGCAGCACGTCGAGTGACACTTCAGCGGGGTGACTACCCTCGGCGGTGGCGATCTCTCGGATGGAGGAGCCCACCCACTCCGAGTAGCGGCCCGGAGCCATGGCGGCGAGGACGGTGCCCTCGGGAAGGAAGGTACGTCCGATCTTGGCGCGCAGCTCGGCGGCGATCGCCTCGCGTGTATCCCGGGCCTCCAGCCGTGTGAGCAGCGCTTCCAGACCGCCGTCCAGCGCCCAGTCGGGCAGCCGGGAGGTGAGCCGGGTGGAGGACGCCGCGTACGGGTAGACGTCGCACGCCACGTCCAGACCTTCCGCGACTGCGGAGTCGATCAGGGTGAGCGCTTCGCGCACCTTGCCGTGATTGGCCGGGCCCATGGCCTTGAGATGTGAGATCTGCAGGCGAACGCCGCTGCGGCGGGCGGTCTCGATGGCCTCGGTGACGGCCTCGATGAGGTGATCTCCCTCGTCCCGCATGTGGGTGCTGTAGAGCAGTCCAGCCCGTCGTGCCTCGGTGGCGAGTGTCACGATCTCGTCGGTGCCGGCGAACGATCCGGGGGCGTAGATCAGTCCGGTGGAGAGGCCGAAGACGCCCTGCTCGGCGGCTTCGGCGAGCAGCGTGCCCATGGTGGCCGTCTCATCGGCTGCCGGGGGGCGCAGCTCCGTACCGAGGGCGGCGATGCGGAGGGTTGCGTGGCCGACCAACGCCGCGAGGTTGACGCACGGGGCCGCCGCCTCCACTTCGCGGGCGAAGCCGTCGAAGTCCTCCCACAGCATCTCGGCGCTGAGGCTGCCTCCGCGGGCGAGCGTCGTGTCGTGTTCGTGGCGCCGCGCGGGGTTGATCGGGAAGGGAGACGTGCCGCAATTGCCGGTGACGATGGTGGTCACGCCCTGCCGGATGCAGGATTCGGCAGCGGGCGCATCACGTATCGTGAAGTCGGCATGCGAGTGCAGGTCAATGAAGCCCGGTGCGACCACTTGGCCGGCACAGTCGATCGTCTCGCGGGCGGTGGCGCCGGGCGGGGCGTCGCCGACGAACACGATCCTGTCGCCCCGGAGGCCGACATCCGCGCGCCGCCCGGGCTCTCCGGTGCCGTCCACGACGGTTCCCCCGACGGCGAGCACATCGAACTCGTACAACTTTTCTCCTCTTACATGCGAAGTGTGATGCGGGATTCGGGGCGGGCGTCTCAGACCAGCAGCGTCAGGATCAGGCCGTACATGACCGCTGCGGGGATCAGTACCTGCCAGCCGACCGACAGCAGCGTCCTGAGGCGGGTGGCCTCGGCGAAGCCCAGGGCAGACATCATGTTGGGGTTGGGGAAAGGGCCGTAGGTGTCGGCTTTGGAACCCCACAGGTAAGTCACGGCCCACATGGCGGGAGTGAGTCCGATGCTGGTGCCGAGGGGACCGAACACCTTGTTCAGCAGCACCACGTGTGCGGCGGTAGCGCCCGGGACGCCCAGCCAACCGAGCAGCGCCACCGCTACGGCGAACGACAGCACCGGCAGGTCGTGCAGCTGCGGGCCGAACCAGTCCAGGAGGACGTCGTACGGCTTGAGTTCGTTGACCATCTGGAAGAACGCGGCGAGTATCCAGAACAGCAGGAAGGTCTCCACCATGCGTCCCGCGCCGCGGCAGAGCGCGTCGATGGTGCCCCTCACGGACAATCCGCCGGCTGCGGCGGTGACCACGGCCATCACTGGGAGGGCCAACAGGGGAAAGGCGGTGCCTCCCTTGCTCATCGTGGCGTAGGCGACCGAGACCACGAGGACTACCGAGAATGCCCAAGTGGCGCGCACGGTATGGGGCCCAGGGACTTGCTCGTCCGCTCCGGCCAGCTCGTCTTCGTAGAAGTCGTCGCCGCCGAGTGCCGAGCGGCGCTGCACGCGCGGCACGACGACCATCGAGAGCAGCAGGGACAGGAGGGCGAGGGGGCCCGCGGCAACGAGGACATAGGTCCCGTACCCCACTCCGGAGGCGTCCAGGATCGCGATGTTCGACCCGGCGAAGGGGGCCAGCGCCAGCCCCGCACAGCCGCCCAGGAACATCATGCTGGCCGTCGCTGAGCGTGTGAAGCCGGCACGTGCCGCAATGGGGACGAGGATCGGCGCCGCGATCGCCAGCGCACCGGCGAGCGTGCCGAGCGCGAAGACCAGGAGCAGGCAGGACATCATCACGCCGAGCTGGATCGCCAGTTGGCTGTCCCGCCGGACCACGCGCATGACGCCGCGGACCAGGAGGTCCGCGGCTCCTGTCTGCCGCAGTACCTCCCCCAGGCCGGAGCCCAGCAGGCAGATGACACCGATGACGGTCACCGTGTCACCGAGCGCGCTCCCAAGGAGGATGCCGACATCGGTGGGCGGACGCTGCGCGAGGACGACCCCGGCCAGCAGGGAGATCACGGTGGCCAGTAGGAGATTCATGCCGCACAGCGAGAGCACAGCATAAAGGACGATCGGGAGCAGACCCCAGATCGTGGGGGTGTGCACCAGGAAGCCGAGCACGAGCGCGGCGATCAGACCGGCCCCCGCGATGGCGTACTGCGTGACGGTCCGCAGCGAGCGGCCGTGCCGGGGCGCGGCCGCGACAGCGGGGGGCTTCTCGGTCATCGACATGGCGCGCTCCAGACCTCGTGGTCATCGCGGTCGTTGGTCGTGGTATCTGGCGGGCTGAGCGGACCGGTCAAGGAGACGGGGGGGCCGAAGGCCGGTGTCGTGGCGTCCGGCCGGTCAAGGGAGAGAAGGGCGTCCGCCTGGCCGACGCCGCTCTCGGCAAGGATCTCCTCAAGGGACTGCTCCGGGCGGACCGTGGCGAACCGTACGGCCGGTCCCTGCGTGGTGAAGCCGTGCACGGCGGGCCGGGCGAGGCTGTTGTACGACCATGGCGTGGAGAAGTAGTAGCCGCCGGTGTCGTGGAGCACCACTACATCCCCCGGTTCCAGTTCGGGCAGTTCGCCTCCGCGGACCACGAGATCACCGGCGAAGCAACACGGTCCCGCAACGTCTTGCACACGCGGCGTCCCGCGTTTGGGCCGCCCCTCGGCGTCGTACACCCCGACCCGCAGCGGCCACGCCTGAGGCATGAAGACGGTGCGGGTCGCGATGTGGGCTCCTGCGTGGGTCAACGCGATCCGGCGGCCGCCGGTGTCCTTGGTGTACTCCACGACCGCAGCGATGAAGCCGTTCTTGGCCACGAGCGAGCGCCCGAACTCCGTCACCAGCGAATACCGTCCGTCGAAGAGCCCCGGCACACTGGTCCTCAGCTGCTCGACATAGTCCGCGTAGGAAGGGCGGATCTCGTCGTCGTCGAAGTTGACCGGCAGGCCGCCGCCGATGTCCAGGCTGGTGACCTGCCGCCGGCCTGCAGCGGTGTTGATCTCTTCCGCGAGTTCGTACGCGGCGCGCACCCCTTCGGCGATCAGTTCCAGGGAACATCCCTGCGAACCTACGTGCACATGCACTCGGGTGAGCCAGGAGTGTGCGGCGAACGCGCCGAGGATGCGTTGCCGGGCGCCGGTGTCCTTCAGCGGAACACCGAACTTGGAGTTCAGTGACGCGGTGCTCATGGCGTCGATCGACCCGGTGCCGACCTGCGGGTTGATCCGCAAACCGCACACCGAGGAGCTGTTACCTGCCGAGAGCAGCGTCTCGATCCGGTCCAGCTCGGCGAAGTTGTCGGCGTTGACCGCTACGCCCAGGGAGAGGGCGTGCGTCAGCTCGGCTTGTGTCTTGGCCGGTGAATCCAGGACGATGCGCTCCGGCGAGAAACCCGCAGCAAGGGCTTGCGCCAGCTCACCAGGGCTGGCGACCTCGCATCCCATGCCGGACCGGGCGAGCAGCCGCAGCACCGGGACCAAGGACGCAGCCTTGGCGGCGAAGGTATGCAGGACCGAGGCATCGCCGAACGCCTCCCGCAGGTCACGCACGGACTCCCGGACGCCGTCAGTGTCGAAGAAGCCCGTGACCAGGTCGTCGGCGCCGATCAGACCTGTGCGGACCGCCTCGCGGACGACCCCGTCGCGTCGGCCGGGATCGATCCGGCGGTACGTCCCGGACACGCCCGTGCCGCTGACGCGTCCCTCCCCGCTGTTCTCGTCGTTGTGCGCATACATGTCGATCGCGACCTCCTCCGAAGCACCCGTGGCGTGCACCAGAGTCGAGGAACTCCGCGAGAAGTCGTCACATACGCTCGAAATCGTCACGTCTGCACATTGAACGCGGGTAGGCGCGCACGCAACCATGTGATAGGGACGGGGAATGGCGCAGGATATCGTCGACGAAAGAGACCTGGCGCTGATCAACGCGCTGCAGGTCACCCCGCGCGCGTCCTGGGCTCAACTGGGGCAGGCCCTGGACTTGGACCCCATGACGGTCGCGCGCCGCTGGGCGCGCCTTTGCGACAGCGGACTGGCCTGGGTCACCTGCGTCGCCGGGCCGGCGCTGCACAGTGATTTCTGCATGGCTTACATCGAGATCGAGTGCGGTCCGGGGCGGCTGGAGGCGGTGGCGGCGGCGCTCAGCGCCGAGCGTCCCGTCCGCTATGTCCACCACATCACGGGCCCCTACGGTCTACTGGTCGTGATCGCGTTGCGGACGCCTGCGGCGGTGTCCGCCTACGTGCGCCACACGATCGACCGCCTGCCCGGTGTGCGGTCGTCCCGAGTGGAGATGCGGACCGTGGGATACAGCGAGGCGAGCCGGTGGAGGCTGCGCAGTCTGGAGCGGTCGCAGCAGCACGTGCTCGAGTCGCTCGAGGCGCTGCCCGCGGCAGTGGGCGGGGCGCGGGTGGATGTCACGGATCAGGAGCTGTACCGGCTGCTGCACGAGGACGGCCGCATGCCGTTCACCGTGCTGGCCGACCGTGCCGGGATCAGCGAGCCCACCGCGCGCCGCCGCGTCAAACGGCTGCTCGCGAGTCGGCTGCTGCGGCTGCGCTGTGAGGTGGCGCAGTCCATATCGGGCTGGCCGGTGACCGCGGTGTGCTGGGCGAGCGTCCCGCCGCAGCATCTGGAGTCCACGGCGCGCTCGCTGACCGCGCTACAGGACGTCCGGCTATGTTGCGGCTTGACAGGGGGCCGGAACCTGCTGTTGATGGTGTGGTTGCGGACGCTCGGCGACCTGCCGCGGCTGGAGGCGGCTATCACTGAACGCTCCTCCCATGTGACCATCGTCGATCGGGCCACCGTCCTTCATACCGTCAAGCAGATGGGCCGACTGCTGGATGCTGAGGGACGAAGCATCGGTAACGTGGCGCCTAATGTCGAGGTGCTGGCGGAGTCCTGACAGGCGGATCGTGCTGGCCGGTTGCCCGGCCCTGTAGGTGCCGAGAATTACGTCCGTGCAGGTCATGCGACATGGTGGTACTCGTGGAGGATGCCGTTGAGGCGGTCGCGTCGGCGGACGTCGAGGTGGGCGAGCCTCTTCGGTTGGACGATCGGCGCGGGTAGCGGGCGGAGGGGCGCGGCGCCTTCGAGGGTGCGGTGGGGTCTGTGATGGTTGTAGAACTGCTCGTACTCGCGGAGTGCGTGGAGTAGGTGGGTCTCGTTCCATATGAGGGTGCGGTCGAGGAGCTCGGCCCGGCATGACCGCACCCACCGCTCTGTGATGGAGTTCATGCGGGGCATCCGGACGCCGGTCTGGATGACCCTGATGCCCTCGGCCTGCAGGACTGCGTCGAAGGCATCTGGGTAGCGGACGTCCCGGTCCCGGATCAGGTACTTCGCCCTGGCGTTTGCGTCTTGGAGGTCCATGACCATATTCCGGGCGAGTTGGGTCACCCATGCCGCGGTCGGGTGGGCGGTTGCGCCGAGGATGCGGACGCGTCGACTGGCGTGTTCGATGACGGCGAGGACGTACAGCGTCGCCCCGGTCAGGGTCTTGGTTTCGAAGAAGTCCGCGGCGAGGACAGCGCTGGCCTAGGAGCGTAAGAAGGCCGCCCAGGTCGTGTGTTCTCGCTCGGGTGCGGGCGGAATCCCGTGCTCTTTGAGGATGCTCCACACGGTGGACGCGGCAACCTTGATACCGAGCGCGGAGAGTTCACCGTGCACGCGCCGGTAGCCCCAGCTCGGATTCTCCCGTACAAGGCGCAGAACCAAGACTCGGATGGAGCGGACGGTACGGGGCCGGCCGCGGCGTTTGGGACGGGAGACCTTCGCGTGGCGGCGGCGGAGCAGGTCGCGGTGCCAGCGCAGGAGGGTGTCCGGAGAGACGATCAGGCGGAGCCGGCGGAGCCGTGCTCGGGGGAGACGGTGTAGCAGGGCCGCGAGGAGTGCCCGGTCGGGCCAGGCCAGCTGTGGACGGTCTACCGTTCGCTGCAGTACGGCGACTTGGTGGCGCAGCGCCAGGATCTCCAGGTCTTTCTCGCGATCGTTCATCGGCACGAGCCGTATGAACGCGAACGTGGTTGACAGGGCGAGGTAGAGGAGTCGCAGCAGCACAGTCAAGCATCTCGCTGGTCGGTGCGGACGAGCTACACCCGGTCTTGGTCCAAGGGAGGGGAGAAGCGATCGCGTTGACCTTTTCCAGCTTACCGACAGCGTGACCTGCGTGGACGTAATATCCGGCACCTACAAGGTCGGCAAGCCTGCCTTCACCGACAGCGATCGCGCTGTCCTCGCCGGCCTGCTCCACCACCTGCCCAAAGACAGACTGCGGCACCTTCTGCTGCTGGTCCGCCCCGAGACGGTCATGCGCTGGCATCGCGAGCTGCTCAGGCGGCGCCATGCCGCAACCTGCGTGTCCAAGCGGCGTGGACGCCCACGCACCATCCGATCGATCCGCGCCCTCTTCCTGCGCCTGGCCAGGGAAAATGCCTCGTGGGGATATCGCCGGATCCACGGCGAGCTCGCCGCGCTGGGGATCAAGGTCGCCGCCTCCACGGTCTGGGAGATCCTCCGCGATCACGGCATCCCTCCCGCCCCCGAACGGCAGAGCACCACCTGGGCCGACTTCCTCCGCAGCCAGGCCAAGGCCCTCCTCGCCTGCGATCTCTTCGAAGTCCGAACGCTGACAGGGGCGCGCCTGTACGTCTTCGCCGTCATCGAGCACACCACCAGGCGCATCCGGATCCTCGGCGCCACCGCACGCCCCACCGCGGACTGGATCGTGCAGCTCGGACGCAACCTCCTCATGGACCTCGAAGACGCAGGCAGCAAGGCAAAGTTCCTGATCCGCGACCGCGACTCGAAGTTCACAACCGCCTTCGACACCCTGATGACCGACGCCGGTCTCAATGTCGTCACCACCGGCATTCGGATACCACGGATGAACTCGCTCATGGAGCGATGGATACAGACCTGCCGCACCGAACTCCTGGACCGGACCCTAATCTGGAACCAGGGCCACCTCCTCCACGCCCTGCGCGAGTATGAATCCTTCTACAACGAGCACCGCCCGCACGGAGCCCTGGAACAAGCCGCTCCCTGCCGCCCGCTACCCACACCCATCACGCAACAAGCCCAGCTTGCCCACCTGGACGTCCGCAGACGAGACCGACTCGGCGGAACCCTCCACGAGTACCAGCGAGCGGCCTGAACTGCGCGGATGATTTGTCGGCACCCACAGCGTCGCGCGACGCCACCGAAGCTGGCGCCGCTGGTCGTGTCGCTCCAGCTCTCATAAGCGATGCCCAAGGCGAGGGCGTCCAGTTCCGCGGCCACGCGCGAGGTCCGCCGGTATCCGGGCTGGTACCGGCACATCACCCTGGCCATGCTCGCCCACGCCTTCCTCGCCGCCATGGCCGCCGCCGCGGGGCCGGAAAAGGGGGCCTCAAGAAACGCTTCCGGCTCCCTTGCCCCGCTCCCCGTGGCAGAAATCCGGCGACTCCTGGCAGCTGGAAGTATCCCGTCGGCACACCTTCAGCGCACCGGACACGCGATGAGCTGGTCCCGGTGGCGACGCCGGCACCAGGCCACCGCCCGCCGCTGCCACTACCACCGCCGCACCCGAAGTCACGAACTCACAGCGCCTGACAGCATGTCAGGCGAGTACACTCGCAGACACGCTCCTGACCGGCGACGATAGCGATCTGCGACTGGAGCACTAAGCGCTTGTCGCACGCGCCGACCCGACGAAACAGCACATGTGTGGACGCCCCCAGCAGTAGCCTCAGCGAGCTGCTCCGGCAACGCTCTTCCACCGCAGCGGGCCACCGCCCGGCCGCCGGGGTTGACGTGGCTGCAGTTGCGATCCCCGGCCGCTCTCGGGAGCGCCCCCGCTCCCACTCGAGACCCCCCGGTCGCCCCGGAGGACGACCGCCACCGCTCTGCAGCATGCTCGGCGTGACCTCGGTGTGCTTGTTGCGATCTGCGGCCGCTCCAGGGGGCAACCGCCAGTCGTCCTTCGGAAAGCCGAGGATCGCAACGCCATGGTCGAGTGACTGGTCGGCTGTCTGAAGACGGTGGTGGTCGCCCTCCGAGAGCGACTGGGAAATGGCAACATCCAGGGCAAGGCAAGGGGACCGACGAGATACGATCCGCGAGGGTGACGGAATGCTGGTCACGGTCAGCGGACCGGCGGCCGACGCGCGACGCTCTCGCCGCGGCGAGGCGGTCAGGGTAAAGCGGTTGCCCGCGGGCGGACTGCTGACGATCATCACCGATGGCTGGTGAACTTTCTTCTGCGAGGGGATCTGCGGTGACGATCGTGACCAGGGCTGACGGCTTCGATCCAGCTTGCCTGGAGGAGGCCGTTTCCCGAGTGGCAGGAGGGAAAGGGTTCTCCGGCACGGTCCGTGTCACGCGCCACGGGGAGCCGGTATTCACCCGCGCGTTCGGGATGGCGTCACGGCGATGGTCCATACCGAACACGTGCGACACGCGCTTCCGCGTGGCGTCGGTGTCCAAGATGTTCACAGCGGTGGCCGTCCTGCAGCTCGTCGAGCGGAAACAGGTCCGCCTGGACAAAGCGCTGGTGGACTTCGTGAGAGACCACATGCCCCAGCTCGATCCACGTGTCACGGTCCGCCATGCCCTGACGATGACAGCGGGCATCGGCGACTGGTTCGAAGAGGGCAGCGACGACTGGGAGGCCGAATGGGCTGTCCTGACCTCCTCCCACCCGCTCTACCTGCTGCGGAGCAACAAGGACTACCTGCCGCTGTTCGCCAACAAGCAGCCCCACTTCCCTCCCGGGGAGCGTCATCTCTACAACGGCGCCGGCTACATCCTGCTCGGCCTGCTCATCGAAGCGGTGACCGGCCGCTCCTTCGAAGAGGTCGTCGCCGACGACGTCTACGCCTGTGCCGGAATGAGTACGGCAGGATTCCCGGCCCTGGACGACTTGGGGCCGGACACCGCCGAGGGATACCTCACCACCCCCGACAGCCCCACCCCGTACCGGACCAATCACTACGCGACCACCCCCGGGGCTGCCGCCGATGGAGGAGCCACCTGTACCGCCGCCGATCTGACGGCCTTCGCCCACGCGCTGCGCCACGGGCGACTACTGAACGACGAGACCACGCGCCTCGCGCTGACCCCGCAGGTCGACGAGCGTGAGGAGAAGGTCCGCGGCTACCGGTGGATGTACGGCTTCGGCCTCACCCACATCCTCGACGACGAAGGAACCATCGTCCGCTGGGGCCACACCGGCGAGGAGGACGGGGTCAGCGCCCGCCTCTACCACTACCCACAGCAGGGTCTGGACGTCGCTGTCCTCGGCAACATCAGCTGGTGCGCCGGCGACATGGGGTGGGCCATCCACGACGCCCTCGTCGGCAAGTGAGACAGCCGCATGCCGCGACGGCGCTGAGCAGCTGACTCACCCTGTGGGACTCTGTTGGTCGATGTGATGGTTCACCTGAAATGACCTTCGGGTGCGGTGGACACTGCTCGTTGTCGGGTCTGTTTCCTGGGGGCGAGGGGGAGATCATGTCGATGCGTCCGTTGCCTGCGCCTG